>CAZJOQ010000024.1:1906-29266 GCA_964547625.1 uncultured Nitrospira sp. | reverse complement strand
GTTGAACGGCCAACCGCGCATCGGGAATCGTCTTATGGCACCGGCGACAATATCCGTAGTGTTTGGTCCGCAGCAACAGCAGCGCGCGCTCGATGTGCTTCAGTCTTGTGATCACCCGCTTTCTGACCTGAAAGGACAAGCTCTGATCCAAGTCGTTGGATGCCTGGTCGGCAGGGTCCGAAAAATGAGCCGGCTCCGCCAGTGGGTTGAAGGATAAGTCCCAATCGGCCAGCAATAGGGCCCGCTGGTGGATCAGCGCTTCCCGCAATCGTGCGCGTCTGACTTCAGGAGACAAGCTCCCCACGGACGGGGGATCTGTTTTCAGCCGACGAGTTCGTGATTTGGGTTGCGTCGTGAGTGCCATGTGTCTGCTCCTTTCGACGGCATGAATACAGGAGCAATGACACCGGATGATCACGAAAAGATCAAATGTGTGTAAAAGTCGGGCCGAGGAGACCGGAAAGTCTGCTGTTGGCCAAAAGTGTCTAGCGGCAGGGAATGGGTTCCCATCGCTGCGAGTGCCGGTTCTCATCGAAGAATACGCGGTATCCGACACAGCGAGAATGACCGGAGAGGAACTCGAAGTCCCAGGCCTCCGTTCCTGTTCCGAGCCGCTTCAGTCGCTGCGGATAGCCGAACCGACGGATCAGCTCATCCTGGTCCACGTGTCCGATGCTCGTCTCGAAATCCGCCACGTGTGGTCGGTGCCGACAGGACGACATGAGGAGGCCGAGGATGATCACGGCGAACAAGAATGAGGTGGTGGATCGAATCACGGGCTGTGAATCGCTAATGGAGCAACGGCCGGTCCGACAGCTTGTAGCCGAGCGATTTCACGGACACGATGGATTCGTCGAGGAACGGCATTTTCACTTTGAGGCGTCGAACGTGGACGTCGACCGTTCGAGTCGTCCCGTAATAATCGTATCCCCACACGGCGTTGAGGAGCATGTCTCGTGTCAGGACCCGGCCGGGGTGACGCAGGAAGTGCTCCAGTAGCCCGAACTCCTTCGCCGTCAGCGGAACCTCTTTCCCCTTTACGTTCACCTCATGGCGAACGAGGTCCATCTGGAGCGGACCATAGTTCAAGGAGGTCGGTTTGTGATCGCTCGTCCGCTCAAGACGGCGGAAGAGGGCCTTCACCCGAGCCACCAATGTCTTGGGACTGAACGGCTTGGTCACATAATCATCGGCGCCGAGCTCCAACCCCACGATGGTATCGGACTCCTCGATCTTCGCCGTCAACATGAGAATGGGCAGCAATGCCGTTTCCGGCTTCTGCCGAATGGATTTGCACACTTCCAGCCCATCCATTTCGGGAAGCATGAGGTCAAGGATGACGAGATCGGGACGCTCGCTTGGCAGGAGTTTCTGCGCCTCGATACCGGTTTGGGCGATGCAGGAATGAAACCCCTCCTTTTCGAGATAGTGTTTGACCAACTGCGCGATCTCCGGCTCATCTTCGACGATCAGAATCTTCTTTGGGCGTGGTGCCGCCATTCGAGGCTTCTCCCTCACGGCCGCTCGGCCTATTCCGACGATGCAGGCAGCATACGCTTCTTATGTTACAGGAATATTAAGAATTAAGGGGGGGCCGTCGAGAATGATCGCAACCGTGCACGGAGGCTCTCCCGCTGTTGCGGCTCTACGCTTGAAGTGAAGAGCCGGCACGGTCCTTCGGCTCTCAGAGCGTCGGATGCAGATGATGCCTCCGGATTTTCCGAAAGATTACGGACCTAAGAGTGCCTTCATCTCCTCTTCTGCCAGCTCGATGGCGCCGCGGGGCGTATAGTGAACCTCGTCGAGGAGCACCTCGGATAAGCGGGTGGGTTGATCCGCTTTCCATCCTCGTTCATCCATCAATCGTCGGGAATTGATGACCAACACCGCCGGGTCCGAGGCGGCGATGGCGCGCAATGCTCCGGGATAACGAGCATATTCGGCTTCCTGGGCCGGGGTTAACCCCTTTCGATAGGGATCGGCCATCAGGATGACGGGGAAGCTGGGCTTGCCGGTCCAGGAACGGATGCGTCCGATCAGCCGTTCGGTCTCGGCACGGAACAGCTCCGCCGTGGCGCCTTCCCCTGCATCGTTGGCGCCGAAATGAAGAACGGCCGCGTCGAAACCCATGGCGCGAAACAGGATGCCGGCTGCCTGGTGGGTACGGAGAAACTCCTTGGTCGACAGTCCACCGGCACCGAGATCCTGGATGACAAGGCCCTGCGGACATTGCTCGCTCTTAAAGCGCGCACCGATGATATCCGTTAAGGTCGACGTCATGCTGCCGAGTAGTTCCAACTGGAGGTTTTGTTTTCCATTGAGCGGCAGCGGGACCGTTGTGAACGACTTGATGATAAACGTCGCATCAGTCAGCGCGAGCGGCGCTGTTTCTTCGATTGTCGCAGTTGCGGAATAACTCGGCGCCGAATCAGACGGACGCGCCTTGTAGAGAATGCCTCCGGACTGCGGATGGGTTGCTGCAAACACCTCGGCTCGCACCGATCCTTGGGCGCAGAAGTATTGGTTGGTGTTCGGAATCTCTGCCGCCGGGTTGAGACTGCGCGCATCTGGCTCGAGGACCATCAGTTGGCCGTACCACTGCCCGTTCACCGACTGAGGTCCTGCCGGTGCGGCGTGCGCTGCAGCCGGGATGCCGGGTAGGAGCCGCCCCGCCGTAATGCGGGTCGGCGAAGCTCCCGGTTGAGCCGCTGCCCCTCTCAGCAACCAATCCCCGAACGGAGCGCCTCCGCCGAAAGCATGGTAACCGGCTACGACGGTTTCAGGCACGTTCTGGTATCGTTTCCACGCTTCGAATTGGAGGCGCGGCACGTAGACATCGCCTTTCCCTTCCGGCGATGTTTCTTGCGAATCGCCGATCAACGCAAGGCGGACGGTCCGGGCCCTTGCCTGCGCCCAGAGGTCTGAGAACAGCGCAGGCGATTGGGTGTAGGTATGTTCGACTTGATCGAACGGCAACAGTGCGACCGGCGGCGGAGGTGGCGGGGGATCAACCGGCAGGGGGCCAGTCGGCGACCCCTTCGTGATGCCATGGCGGGCGATCATGTCTTCCACCGTCACGATCTCGACTTTCCCTTCAGCTCGCAGCTTGACCAGATAGTCGGCGGCCCCGTCAAAGTCCCGGTCGTACCGTTGCCACTCTAAGCCGAGTTGCCCGCCGTACTTAACGGCATGGTCGATCGCCTGGATGATCTCAGACAACGACCGAGCGTCGCCCGACACCGACCATAAATTATACGGATTGGTAAGGCCTCCATAAAGGGAGCGGCTTGTATTGTCGGAAAAAATATTGCCGTTGTAGGCTGCCACCACGCCGCGTCTCGCCAGTTCGGCATCGAGCGCGGCATTGTGTTTGGCATCTTCGTAGCACCAGAAGATCGGGCGTCGATAACCGAGGCGTTGAAGGTCGGCGAGGTGCAGGTCCATATCCGCGGCGGCACTCTCGATCGTGTGGAAATCTACGTAGTTGAGCCCATCCGTGGATTCGCCGCCGATGGTCCACCCGGCCGCCACCATTTCCTTCAGTTGGTCGTTGGTGAATCCCCCTTCCAGCTCCACGCGATCGGGATCCTTGAGCATCTCCGAAACCGGGCAGTAGGAACCGATCATGTTCCGCTTGCTGGCTTCGGGGAACAGATGGGTGTAAAAACTCGCAAAGTTATTCTCGCCCCAGATGTTGATCTGGGGTTTCACATAATAGCCATAGATAAAGTCGCTGAAATAAAACGTGCCTGAGGTGTTAGGCCGGACGTCGAGGAGAATTCGAAAGGTCGTGAACGTCTGACTCATTTCGGCTCCGCCGGCAATCCCGACATGGTCGCCGGCTTGCCAGGTAATCGGGTTCCACCCGTCGATCATCCGCTGGCCGATGAGGTTCCTCCACCACTGGAAGCTGAAATATTGGGAAAAGCCGGGGGATGTCGCCAGATCGAGCCTCATGGACGGCAGGGCCGTAATGGATGGTTGATACCAAAATAATCCAAAGTTGCCGATGTCGTTCAGTGGACGGTCCTCCATGTCGACAAGGATCTCGATTCGGCCGCCAGCGCCGCCGCCGGTGCAGACCGCCTTGATGTAGTGGATACTTGTGTCTCCTCCAAACGGGGCGTGTGAAGGCAATGTGCTATGGTCACCCACCTGACTGAGGTCACAGGTTGCCGTGCCGCCGGTGAGCTTGGGCCAATTGTGAATCGACGCAGGTCCGCGAGTCGTGCCGGATCCATCGGCTTGCCAGAGGAATTGATGGGACGTCACCGGCAAACCGGCGGGCGGGCTGGCAACGTGATCGGTCGGCGGCGACCCTTGGTTGTCCTCCGTTCCACATGAGAGCAAGGCACCGGACGTCAAGATCGCAAGGAACACCCAGAAACACGTTTGTCCGACGCGGTTTGTTTTGTGCTGGCTGAGATGGCGCATCTCTGTCCCTCGATCGACTTGGTGTTTGGTCGAATCTGCGTCGCACTGTCGCCGATCTCGTAGCATAACGTTTCACGGGAAATCTTCCCGGGACATCCATATTTACAATTTGTTAACACAGATTTGAGGGAGCTGTGTCCTTTGCTTGTGCAGCGGACAGTACACTGACGAATCCCAATGCCTGACATGGGTGGTACGCCGTGTGCGATCCTCTGGACATTCTGACGGCACCATTATTGTCCCAGATCTTTCACCCTATGGTGGTTATGAGCGGGGTCACGATCAACTCGAATCGGCCGAACCTGCAGGTATCACGATGTTGACTGTTTCCGCGCTGGGTCCTTGGTTGATTGCCCTGAAGTCCAGCGCCAACGAGATGGGGTTGCTCGGTCGAATTCCGTTGTATTCGCTCGCATCAGGCATCGTGATCGTCGCCGGATTGGCTCGGGAGATCGTCGTGGCTTCGACGTTCGGTCTCAGCGGCGATCTCGATGTGCTCGTGGCGGTCATGGGATTTCATCTCTTACTCGGGGTGCAGGTGGGCAATGCCGTTCAGCAGGTGTTTGTGTCGAAGTTGGCGTCGCAGCAGCGTCATCGCCTCAAGCCGCTCATCAAGCGTGCCGCTCTCATCCTCCTCTCGATCAATGCGGTGACTCTCGCAGCACTGGTCCTCGGTTCGGGACCCGTGTTGCGATGGATTTTCCCGGAGTTCACCGTAGAACAGTACGAGACCGGATTTCGGTTGATACGCCTCTTGCTCTTTCCGATCGCGTGTGCCGGAATGGCGGGGATTTTTCGGGGCGCCCTTTCTCTTATGGGTCGGTTTACGCCGGTCCTACTTGGTGGGGCGGTCGTCTCGCTCTCAACGATCGTCTCGGTCTTGGTCTTTGCCGATCGATGGGGAATCGATGCGCTGGTGTGGGGGTTCGCGGCAGGACATTTCTTGGTCGTGGCCTGGTTTGCGCAGGCGCTATGGAGGTGCCCTGCGTCCCCTTCGGCCGCATTGGCGGAGGATCGGAACCAACGCGTTGAGGTGAGCGAATTATGGCGTCCCACGTTGGTCGTGCTGTTCGGGGAATTTCTGTTTCAAGCGGTCGTCATGACGGAACGGAGTTTTGCCTCGGGGCTGGGAACCGGAAAGATCGCCGCCTTCTTTTATGCCGGCTCCATCATCGCGGTGCCCCTGGCCTTATTTACCACGCCGATCAACACGACGCTCTTTCCGAAATTGGCGCGCGCGTTCCACGCCGGATACCGAGAAGGGCGCGCCCTGCTGGTTCGCTATGGGGCGGTTCTATTCGGTGGAGCGCTCCTGTTCAGCTTTACACTGGCTCTCGGCGCGAAACCGTTGATCGAGATCGCCTTAGTGCGGGGCAAATTTTCAATGAACGACGCGGAAACGACCGCTCACATCTTATCGATGCTTGTCTGGGGTTTGCCGTTGGCCGGCTTGTACGGAATCATCAGAAATTCGTTTTACTCCCTCTCCGACTATCGCACGCCGGTGATGGGATACGGGATCAAGTGGCTCACCCTCATTCTGTGCGGCGGTTGGCTGATTCCCTCCTATGGTGTAGACGGATTAGCCTTCTCCTCGGTGGCCGCGCAAGCCACCGATACGGGTGTGATGGGGTGGCTCCTGCATCGTCGTCTTGCTGAACGCTCGGAAGCGCGGTGACACCGATGACCGACGTGGATGAACCATCGACTCCGGAATACCGAACCTGGATCGGCCTCGTTTTGGGGCTGTGGCTGACCGGCGTGTTTGCCGGGTCGCTTTTCGGAAGGATGGAGGGGCGAAAGGGGCACGCGTACGAAATCATCATGCTTGTGTCGCTCGTGTGGCCGGTCGGGTATTTTTTATTCAGCCGGAGTCGGTTCGTTCCTGCTGGGTTCAGCTCAGGGACCATCGCAGCGCTCGCGCTGTTCGGCCTCTTCTGTGGGCTTTCGTCCTTCGTCAGTCACGCCCCCCTCGAGTCGGTCCAATATACCGTCCTCACGATGCTGACGGTTCTGGTGATACTCCAGTTCAATACCAACTTGGATGCGGCGCAATACGAAACGGGACTGAAGGTGTACGCCCTCCTCGGAAGTATGCTGGTCTGCGGGTTTGCACTGTACGATTATGTACCCGGTGTTCGGCTCGGCAGCGGCAAGGGGATTCTGAATCCAGCGGCCTTTGCATTGATCACGGCGTCCGTCTTCATGACCGCCATGATGATCAGGCAAGCGATCGTGCGACTCCCGCTTCTCGTCATAATGGGCACCGTGATCTATCTGACCGGAGCCAGGGCTTCAGCCGTGGCGGCGTTGTTCGGACTAGGGGTCATCCTCTTCGCGCGGCGTCGCATCGCCGGAACGACCGGGTATACAGTCCTGTTCTTTTGTATCGTTTTCTGCGGAGCATTGGCGGCTTATTACGGAGAGGTGGTTCTGAGAGGGGCATCCGACTTCTTCGCGATTCAGGACCATCACCGAGGTCTCGAATCAGGCGGATCAGGGCGACTGGAAATCTGGAAAGCGACATGGAATCTGTTCTTGAGTCATCCGATCCTTGGGGTCGGATTTCGGGCGCACGAAGTCGTTCTCAAGGTCGCCTCGTCCGCTCATAACGGTTACTTGGGGCTGTTGGCGGAGATCGGGGTGATCGGATTCGCAGCAGTGTTGCTCGTCACGCTTTCGGGGCTGTGGAATACGTGGCGTCGGAGCCAGGATCCTTCGCAGACGTTCAGTTACAGCGTGCTGTTGGGATTGGCCTGCGGTTATTTTGTGCTTGCGATATTCGAACGGTACTTTATCAATACAGGCAATCCGACGTCACTCCTGTTTCTGCTCAGCATTCTTGGCCCTTCCCTTTCCCATGATGAATTGAGGGCTATAGAGACGGCACGTGCGCATCGTGACGGAGAGATAGAGGAGTTCGTGCCCGACTCACGTGATGATGACGTTCTCGATGCGCAGCCGGAAGCATGGGGCGTTCGATGAGGCACCCGGCGACCACCGACACTCCGCTTGTGGTGCTGCAACAAGTCTGCATCCCGCATTATCGGCGGCGCTTGTTGGATAAGCTGGGAGGGGACCCGCGGTTTCGCCTCCTTGTGCTCGCAGATCCGCACGCCGACGTTCCATTTCTTCCGATGTCGGGCGCTCCCGATCAGTGCGATTTCGAACCGGCCACACGACATGTCGTCAGACTGCCCTTTGGGCGCACGCTGTCTTGGCAGCCGGCTGCCGTCAAGGCGGTACTCCGGTATCGCCCCGATGTCGTGATCGCGCAAGGCAGTCCTTATGAATTGACTGCCTGGGTCTTGACGGTCGTCGGGCGCATCCTCCGCATACCGGTCCTGCTCTGGACCCATGGCTTGCAAGGTGAGGAGTCCGGAATCAAGTGGATGGTCCGCGCAAGGTTGTTTCGACTGGCCCAGGGACTACTGCTTTATGGAAACCATGCCAAGCGCCTGTTGATCGCCAAGGGCTTCGATGCGGACCGACTCCATGTCATTTATAACTCTCTCGATGACTGCGAACAGACTGCTGTCTCCAAGCAGATCACGCGCGAAGATTGTGACGTCTTTCGCCGCTCGCTCGGCATCGATGCGCAGGAGCGAATGATCTGTTTCACGGGTCGTCTCCAGCCGGTGAAGCGCTTGCCATGGCTGCTCCAAGCGTTGCATCTTGTCGTGCAACAAGGCAGGAACGTCCATCTCGTCTTGGTCGGTGACGGAAGTGAACGACCGTTGTTGGAATCATCGGCGGAAGAACTGAGTCTCACAAAATGTGTGCATTTCCTAGGCGCGATACACGACGAATCCCGCCTCGGTTTGATTCTCTCTGCCAGTGACTTGGCCGTGGTGCCGTCAGGGGCTGGTCTTTCCGTCATGCACGCGTTCGGGTACGGGACACCGGTTCTGTTGCACGACAGAGTGGAAGAGCATTTCCCAGAATGGGAAGCGGTGAAGGAAGCGGAGACCGGATGGTTCTATCGATATGATGACTTGTCGGATTGTGCCGCTAAGATCATCGACGCGCTGTTTCCCAGGCCTCGGAAGCCGTGGATGGCCGAGGCTTGCCGAGCGATGATCAGCGACCGATACAACACGACCACCCATGCTGCTCTCTTTATTAATGCAATCGCCTGGCACTGTCGGTTTGCGACCTCTGGCGCGAATGACCGGCGACGTTCGGATGATGTTGATCGGTGCGGACCGCTCGAACATCCGGTCAAGGAGGGATGATGACTAAACTCCTAGAACAAGCGCGGGCGTTGTATAAAAAGGTTGAGCGGCGCGTCGCCCAAAACACCTTGAATCGTCTCCTGGATCAGCCCGTCCTTTCCCATCAAAAGATCGGCACTGGCTACGGAGGGTGGTTTGTCCCGAACGGCCTCCTGAACAACCAGTCGCTCTGCTATGGGGTAGGGGCCGGGGAAGATATCAGCTTCGAAATCGAACTCATCAATCGGTATGGGTGCGAAGTCCATTGTTTTGACCCGACCCCGCGGGCGCAACGCCATGTGGACCAGCTGCACAGGAATACGATCAACGGCATCCCGACGTCGATCAATGACACGGCCGACGTTTGCTACAAGGTCGATCCGGGATGTCTGGCTCGGCTGCACTTTCACGCCATCGGCCTGTGGAGCCAGGACCAAAGCATGCGTTTCTATGCCCCGGCGGATCCGGCCCATGTTTCACACTCAATCCTCAACTTGCAGCACACCATCGAGTACTTCGAGGCCGACTGTCGAACGCTCCGGACTGTGATGCAGACGTTGGGTCATTCGAACGTGTCGTTGCTCAAGCTCGACGTCGAGGGAGCAGAGTATGAGATCCTTGCCTCCCTGGTCGACGGCCGCATCCGGCCGGCCGTTCTGTGCGTGGAATTCGACGAAGGCTACAATCCGTTGGACGATGGGTATATGCAGCGCATACTGAACATGGTTACTCGTGTCAAGGCCTGTGGCTATCGGTTGACGTATGTCGATGGATGGAACGCCACGTTCGTTCACCATCAAGCGATGGCGGAACTCGAGAGGGATGCATGAAAGTCGGCATGGTCACGGCGTCCGTGTCCCGAAAGGGTGGAGGAATACAGGAAGTGGTTCGAAGGAGCGCGATCGAGTTGTATCGACGGGGT
Organism: uncultured Nitrospira sp.; assembly: GCA_964547625.1. Classification (GTDB taxonomy): domain Bacteria; phylum Nitrospirota; class Nitrospiria; order Nitrospirales; family Nitrospiraceae; genus Nitrospira_D. Next base: position 19,696 of record CAZJOQ010000024.1, on the reverse strand, counting down.
TCCGACGTCAGCGTATTCGGACTCAGTGATGAGCATGCCAACGAAGATCGTGAGGCCTGGAAGCCGGTCGTGGTGAATATTTTTCAGCAGCGGGGGTATAAACCGTTCGGATACGCTCCGGACCTGTTGCCGGCACTTCGCTCGGCGGCTCCGGATGTGCTGCACAATCATGGCTTATGGATGTATCCCTCCGTCGCCTCGGCGACGTGGTCGAAACTGACGCAGCGGCCTTACATCATCAGCGTGCACGGCATGTTGGACCCATGGGCCGTCACCCATTCGTATTGGAAGAAGAAGCTTGCGAGCATGGCGTACGAGCACCGCCATCTGACACACGCAGCTTGCCTTCACGCGCTGTGCTCGGCGGAAGCCGATGCGATCCGTGGCTATGGACTTTCTAATCCGCTCTGCGTCATCCCTTTCGGCATCGATCTTCCCGTGCTGCCGTTTGAAGCTTCGACGCGACATGAAAAGGTGCTGCTATTTCTCGGTCGTCTCCATCCAAAGAAAGGCCTCGTGAACCTCTTAATGGCCTGGCAACGGCTTCAACATGACCGCGTGCCGGAGATCGAGGGATGGGAGCTATGGATTGCAGGCTGGGACCAAGGACACCATGAGCGGGAACTTCGAAGGTATGCTGCCGAGCATAGCCTCGAATCTTCAGTCAGGTTTCTCGGACCTCAGTTTGGACGTGACAAGGACAAACTACTACGATCGGTGGGTGCATTTGTACTGCCGTCTTTCAGCGAGGGGTTACCGGTCAGTGTTTTAGAGGCCTGGGCGTATGCCTTGCCCGTGGTCATGACGAAGGGATGCAATCTTCCGCAGGGGTTTTCATCCGGCGCGGCGATCTGCATCGATCCTACCGCAACGGAGATCATGCGAGGACTGTTGGACGTCATGGCCTTGTCACCTGAGCGCCGCACGACGATGGGAGTGCGGGGGCGACGACTCGTGGAACAACAGTTCTCATGGGCTTCCTATGCGGAACAGATGTCGTCCGTGTATGCCTGGATGAGCGGGGCGGGTCCGGGGCCTCACTGTGTGAGCATTCATTAGGAATTGAGTTCAGAGGGTGGGTAATCTGTGATGACCGTTCCCCGACCAGACTTCCAAGCGACCAAGAATAGAGCGCGTCGGATCTTATGGGGTGCCGTCTGGTGGGTTGCGTACCGTCCAAGTCCACGACTGTTGCATGGGTGGAGAAGGTTTTTGTTGAGATTGTTCGGCGCCGACATCGAAGAAGGAGCGCATCCCTATCCCTCAGCCAGAATTTGGGCGCCGTGGAACCTCACGATGGAGGAGGGGAGCTGCCTGGGCGACTATGTGCGGTGCTATTCGGTTGATCGCGTGATACTCGAACCCCACGCAACAGTGAGTCAATACTCGTATCTCTGCACCGCAAGCCATGATTATCGCGTGGAGGGAATGCCTTTGATCACCGCGCCGATTACGATCGGGCGGTATGCGTGGGTCGCAGCGGATGCGTTTATCGGGCCGGGCGTGATCGTTGGAGAGCGAGCCGTCGTCGGCGCACGCGCAAGTGTTTTTCGCAATGTGGATCCCTGGACGGTGGTCGGCGGCAATCCCGCCCGAGTCATCAGAAAGTATCGCCTAGAACGTGAGGAATCATGACGGATGCAGCGGTCGATATCTCAGGTTATGTGTATGGAGACAGTGAACTCAATGACTCACACAACTACCTGGTTCCGTCCGTACTGAGCATATTGGCCTCGCTCTCGCTTGCTCCCGATGATCGGCGCGTGTTTGAGCTGGGGTGCGGGAACGGAGCGGTTGCCGGCGTTCTTGCCGAGCAGGGGTACCGGATGACCGGCGTTGAAGTTTCGACCCAGGGGCTGGAGCAAGCTCGACGCCGATATCCGCATCTCTCGCTCCAGCCTGGATCGGCCTACGACCGCCTTTCCGAGACCCACGGAACGTTCCCGGTCGTCGTGAGTTTGGAAGTCGTCGAACATCTGTATGCCCCTCGCATATTCGCCAAGACGCTGTATGACCTCGTGGAGCCGGCTGGTACCGCCGTCGTATCTACGCCGTACCACGGATATTGGAAGAACTTGGCATTGGCGCTCACCGGACAGCTGGATGCCCACTTTACGGCTCTGTGGGATCATGGGCACATCAAGTTTTGGTCCATGAAGACGCTCGAGGCATTGTTGGTCGAAGCGGGATTCAAGGACGTTTCTTTTATGAGGGTCGGGCGTATCCCGGCATTGGCCAAGTCGTTGATTGCAATCGCCAAGAAACCATAAGGGCACTTCGACGGTCTGCCTATTGCTCCCATACTGGAGCACCATCCGCTCGTTCGAATTCGTAAAACCTCTCCGGCGCTCTCTTCGCTTTTAACATTCGGATAACACAAACTTGACGTTGCTGTCGCTCCATCATGGCGCTTAGGGAGTAGACTTCGGCTGCTCACAGGGCGTGCGTACACGGTGCCTGAGCTAGAAAGTTGTGTTGATGAGCCTGTCCATTCTCATCTTGACGCTGAACGAAGAAGTCAACCTTGCCGACTGTATTCGATCGGTGAGCGGAGCGGACGACATCGTCGTGCTGGATTCCTTCAGCACCGACCGGACAGTGAAGATCGCGGAGGAGATGGGCGCGCGCGTCGTGCAGAGGCGTTTCGACAACTGGTCCGCCCATCAGAATTGGGCGCTCGAGCATATTCCCTTCAAACATCCCTGGGTTTTCTATCTTGATGCCGATGAGCGCATGACTGAAGAATTGATGGCGGAGCTTCTCGCAATTGCCGGCGATCCGATTGGCGCGCCGGTCGCCTACTACTGCGGGCGCCGGAATATGTTCATGGGTCGCTGGATCAAGCATGCGATGCCGCCGGGCATGATCATGCGCTTCTTTCGCCCTCCCTCGGTCCGATTCCAGCGGTTGGTGAATCCCGTGCCGGTGATCGACGGTCCGCACGGATACCTGACCGGGATGCTGATTCATTACAACTTCAGCAAAGGCATTTCGGAATGGATCGACAAGCATAATCGCTACTCGCAGTTGGAGGCACAGGAAGGCATGCGATTGATCCATCAGCGCGAGGTGCATGAACCGGGACTGTTCTCGGCCGATCCCGCGCTCCGCCGGCGGGCGCTCAAGAATTTGTCGTTTAAGCTGCCGTGGAGGCCGCCGATCAAATTTCTTTATTTCTATGTCTGGCAGCGGGGATGGCTCGACGGGAGGGCAGGGTTTACATACTGTGTCCTGCAAGCGTTCTACGAATACATGATCGTACTGAAAATGCGCGAGCTCGAACGACACCAGCGCGGGCTCCCGACCTAAAAGGAAGCGAGACGCCGACATCCCCGGGAGTAATACCTATGGCCAAGACTATTTTCATTAATCGCTATTTCCATCCTGATCACTCCGCGACAAGCCAACTTCTCAGTGATCTGGCCTTCGACTTGGCTTCTCGCGGTCAGGAGATTCATGTCATCACCGGCTGTCAGCTGTATGGAAACCCCCATGCGTCTCTTCCCGGTGAGGAATCGGTTCGAGGCGTTCGGGTGCACCGTGTACGGACGTCACGGTTCGGCAGGGGGCGTTTACTGGGGCGTGCAGTCGACTATCTGACGTTTTATTGGGGAGCGACATGGCGACTATTGCGTTTGATCCGACCCGGGGACATCGCGGTGGCCAAGACTGATCCGCCGATGATCTCCGTGCCGGCGTCATGGGTGGTGCGGCTCAAAAAGGGGGTCTTGGTCAACTGGGTGCAGGATCTGTTTCCCGAGGTGGCGACCTCTCTCGATGTATACGGCGCGAGGTTTGCCGCGCCCATGCTGAAGCGTTTGCGCAATCGATCGCTGCAATCGGGCCGGACCAATGTCGTGTTAGGCGAAATCATGGCGGAGCGGCTGCGTGCGGAAGGCGTTCCTTGCGATCGAATCACGATCATCGAGAATTGGGCGGACGGAGACGCCATTCAGCCGGTCGATAAGCGCGGCAACCCCCTTATTCGGGCATGGGGCCTCGATGGGAAATTCATTCTGGGCTACTCCGGAAACATGGGCCATGTCCATGAATTCAAGACGATGATCGATGCGGCGGAACGCTTGAATGATGTCGGCGAAATCGCGTTTGTGTTCATCGGCGACGGAATCGCGAGGCAATGGCTCATTTCGGAAGCGGCTCGGCGAGGCTTGAGGAACATGCAGTTTCATCCGTATCAGTCGGCGGATCGGTTGCGATGGAGCCTGTCGCTCCCCGACGTACACTTCGTGTCGCTGCGACCGACGTTGGAGGGGTTGATCGTCCCGAGCAAATTTTACGGCATCGCCGCCGCCGGCCGGCCGATCATCCACATCGGTGATCCGGACGGCGAGATCGCCAGAATCATCGAGCGTGAACGCTGCGGATGGAGTTTCTGCATCGGCGAGGTTGAGGCCTTGACGACTTGTATCCTGCGATTGGCGGCCAGAGGGGGATGGGAGGTCATCGAGGCGGGGCTCTGCGCGCGTCGAGCGTTCGACCGAAAGTATTCTCGTCTCCATGCCCTCGATAGTTGGCGACTGTTGCTGGAATCAGCCGCACCGGTCATTCATGCCGACAAGGTAACGGTGTCGGAATCGTTGGAGCAGCCTATTGTAGTGGGGAGAGAATGATGGGAGCACGGACGTTCAAATTCTTAGCACCGGGGCTGGTGGTGGTCGGAATCCTCGGTGCTTTGCCGCCGTCTGACTCCATCCCCGCAGTTGCGGATCAACGACCTTTCGCCGTGTTCGACGCGACACTTTATAAGAATAAACCATCCTTCAGCGGGTATCCCATACGTCCGATCAAGCTGCTCTATGAGTCCCGCTTGTTTGCACGCGATCAGCCGCGCAGCTCTTTGCCGGCCGAGGCTACCGTCAGATCCATCGCAAGAGAACTGGGCGGAAGTGCGGAGCCGGTCATCCTCGACATCGAACGGTGGCCGTTGGCGGGGGATGCGCAGATCGTCAAGGAGAATGTCGGCAAACTATCGGCGATCCTTTCGTGGTTCAAGGCCGAAGCGACGGACGTCCAGCTTGGAGCCTATGGAACCGTGCCGCTGCGGGACTACTGGCGCGCAATTCGCGGGCCTGGCAGTAAGGAGTACCAAGCCTGGCAACGTGACAACGACCGATTGGAAGAGTTGGCGGCTCTGCAGGACGCTTTGTGTCCGTCTCTCTATACCTTCTATCAGGACCGGCAAGGGTGGGAGACCTATGCGGTTGCGCAACTGGCGGAAGCCAAGCGGAAAGCAAACGGGAAGCCGGTGTATGCCTTTCTTTGGCCGCAATACCATGATTCCAATAAAAAGCTGCGGCTGCAACCTATTGAGCCGGAGTACTGGGAGCTCCAGTTGAACACCGTTCACCAACATGCCGATGGCCTCGTGATTTGGGGTGGATGGGGGGACCATGGGCCCGAGTCTTGGAATGAGGAGGCTCCTTGGTGGCAAGTCACGAAACGATTCCTAAAACGGATTGCTTCTCCCCAACCCGATCGGCCGAGCAATCTTACCATTCAGTGACCGTTCGTCTGCCTCATTTCATCCGTTTTTAACAATCAGTTAACACAAACTTGAGACTCATGTGGCCACCGATGAGTCCATGGAGGATAGACTATCGCCTCGTCATCACTCTGGAGCTGCCATGAGTACGCAACCTACGACTATAGGTCAGTCGCTACCCTCCCCTTCCGGGCCGCCGTTGATTCAATCGTCGACGAACAGGAATGCCGCGGCGCGATGGGCGATCCTTGCTGTGATCATGACGATCCTCGGCTATCTCTATGCGGACAGTCTGCGATTTTTGGGAGAGGCGTGGCTGGAAGACAACAACAGCCATGGACCGTTCATCCCGTTGATTGTGCTCTACATGATCTGGTTGCGGTGGCCGACGCTCCAATTCGTCGAGCATCGTGGATCATGGTGGGGGTTGTCCATTGTGGGCGTCGGACTGTGCGTATATGTGGTCGGCCAGTTTGCCGCCATGCATGCCGTCGTGCAGCTCTCTCTCTGGATGGTGATCGTCGGATTGCTCGGTTGTGCGATCGGCGTGACCGGTCTACGTCGGCTGGCGTTTCCCTTGTGCTATTTACTCGCGGCCGTTCCCTTGCCGGTCTTTCTGCAATACGAGCTGTCGAGCAAGCTTCAGCTGTGGTCGTCGACCTTGGGAGTCGGATTCCTGCACGTCATCGGCGTGACGGCCTATCGGGAAGGGAACGTGATCGACCTTGGCCCGACGCAACTCCAGGTCGTCGAGGCCTGCAGCGGCCTGCGCTATCTGTTCCCGCTCACGGCGCTGACGTTGCTCGTCGCCTATCTCTACCGTGAGTCGTTGTGGAAGCGCGCCGTGCTTGTCCTGTCGAGCGTTCCGATCTCAATTCTCTTGAACGGCTTTCGAATCGGTATCATCGGCATCCTTGTCAGCATCTATGGTTCAGCGGCAGCCGAAGGGTTTACCCATTTTTTTGAGGGCTGGATTTTCTTCGTGGCGAGCCTCGCTCTGCTCTGCGGCGAGATGTGGATCCTCGCGAGAATCGGGTCTGCCCGGCCTCGGCGGTCCTTCGCCGCTTTGATCGGGTTGCCGTCAGGAGAAAGCGTGATGCGATCCGACGTCGCTCAACCAGCGGCAACCATTACCTTTGCGCCCATGATCGTTGCCGGTGGATTGCTTGCCGTGGCGGCTGTCGCCGCTCCTACCCTCGATCCCGAGGAGTTTCCTTCTCCACCAAGCCGGCAACAATTGGTCGATTTTCCTTTGCGGCTCGGAGGATGGACGGGAGTCGCTTCTCCGCTGGAGCGCCACTATCTCGACGCATTGGCGCTGGACGATTATGTGATGGCGGATTACACGGCGGCCGATCACCGTCCGGTCAATGTCTATGTTGCGTACTATCTTTCTCCGAAGAAGGGCCGTTCTTCGCATTCCCCGAAGCAGTGCATTCCTGGAGGTGGGTGGGAAATCATGTCTTTCGAGCCGACACGGATGGATCATGTAGCGGGGATCATGCCAGGCCAGGAGATCAATCGTGTCGTTGTGCAGAAAGACGGGCACAAGCAGATCGTCTATTACTGGTTCAAACAACGCGATCGATGGGTTACGAGCGAATATCTCGTGAAGTTCTTTCTGTTCTGGGATTCCTTGACCAGACATCGCGCCGACGGCGCCCTCGTACGGTTGGCGTCCTCGGTGCATCCCGGAGAAAACGAAGCAATCGCCGACGAACGGCTCCAGGCCATGGTCAGCCTGGTGACGCCGTTGTTGGGTCGGTATGTTCCCGATTGAGGTCATTGCGGCATGGGCTCGGCGTTGTTCTTAAGCTTTATAGCGTCTCTCGTCATCTGCATGGCGCTCATCCCGGTGCTGTCCACGTCGGCCAGCCGGTTGCACTTCATCGATTCACCGCGAGAGCGGCATGCGCATCGTGAGCCCATGGCCAAGGTGGGAGGAATCGCCTTTGCCGTTGCGACGTTCATCGCCGTGTCGGTATGGGCTCCGAGAGATTCGTTTCTCCTGTCCAGTCTCTTGGGCGGAGCCGTCATCCTCTTCTTCGGCATCTGGGACGATCGGGCCGATCTGCATTATCGGATTAAGTTTGCCGGGCAAGTGCTGGCTGCGTCGATCGCCATGGGCGTCGCCGGTGTCCACTTGTCCGCGGTTCCATTTTTCGATGAGGTGACGCTTCCCTTCTGGGCGGCTCTTCCCCTGACCCTGCTCGTCATCGTTGCGGTGACCAACGCCGTCAATCTCTCCGATGGTCTGGACGGTTTGGCGGGCGGCTTGTCGCTCATCAGTTTCACCGGCTTGGCGTACCTGGCTTATCAGGTCGACGAGCCGTTGCTCACTCTCTTGCTCGTGTCCATTCTCGGTGGGCTGTTAGGCTTTCTTCGATTCAACACGTACCCGGCCCGCGTCTTCATGGGCGATGCCGGCAGTCAGTTCCTGGGGTACTATTTGGCCGTCGCCGCGCTCATGCTGATCGATGCGCATCGCGCGGCGTATAGCCCGGTCGTGGCCTTGTTCGTTTGGGGTGTCCCATTGCTCGATATGGCCGGCGTCATGGGCCAGCGTGTGCTGGAAGGGCGTTCCCCGTTCGTCGGCGATCAAAATCATATCCATCACCGACTCCTGTCTTTCGGCCTGAATCACGGTCAGGCTGTCACGGCCATTTACCTTGTGCACGGTCTCATGGTGAGTTGCGCGTATTTCCTGCGGTGGCAGTCCGATGCGATGCTCCTGGCGGTGTACCTTGCGTTTGCGGTTGCCGTCCTGCTCGTCTTTTCCCGACAACCAGGACAGATGTGGACGCATCGCTTGGCTTCATTGTGCCAATCGCCTCGGGTACTGATACGCAACGCGTCTCGGATCCGACGGAAAAGCGAGTGGCCGCTCAATCTCTTGTACGTGATCGTTCCCTGTTATTTAGCCTGGGCCGTGACCGTGCCGAAGAAAATTCCTTCCGACGGGGGAGCGATTGCTGCCGGCCTGGCGGTGATCGTGATCGGGGCGCTGCTGAGTCGCTCCGCGATCGCGTGGGTGGTGCGCGCGGCTCTCTACATCGGGTCCATGTGCCTCCTCTATTACGGAGACGCGTTTCCACGCACGACCGCCGCGACGTTGCTGACACCCACGAATGTGGCGATGGCGGTGTTGGCCGTATTGGTCTTTCTCGCCATCCGCTGGGCGGGAGACGGTCAGTTTCAAACCACGCCGCTCGACCACTTGATCGGATTGTTGGCCGTGGCGATGCCATTTCTGCCGGAGATGACGATCGGCGAGGTGTCCGTCGGCCCGCTCATGGCGAAAGCGGTCGTGTTGTTCTTTGCGTTTGAATTGCTGCTGTATCTACGGTCATCCGCGGTCATGCGTCTGGGGCTGGTTTCTCTGGCGATGTTGACCGGGATCATGTGGCGCGCATGGTGGTCATGAGGGAAGAAGGAGGCGGAGTGATGAAACGAGTCGCGGTGCTGTGGTTGGTCGTCGTTCTAGCGGGAGGAGCGGTCGCCTGCGGCGGGCCGGAGGAGCGCAAGGAAAAATATCGCCTGCGCGCCCAGGAATATTTTCAGCAGGGCGACTACCCGAAGGCCCGCGTGGAGCTCCGGAACGTCCTCCAGATCGATCCTAAAGACGTCGAAGCCTATTTCCTGTACGCGCAGGTGGAAGAGAAGGAGCGCAACTATCGGAATGCCGCCGGCGCTTATCAGCAGGTGATCGAATTGAGTCCGGGGCACGATCGGGCGATGGTCAAGTTGGCGAAGTATTATCTCGAGTTTCGAGCGCTCGAACAGGCCGGGAAACTCGCGGACCAACTGCTGGCCGACCGGCCGGATCACGTCCAGGCTCAGGCGATCAAGATTGCCGTCGTGGCCCTAGGGGGAAACTTGAAAGGCGCCGTCAAGGAGGCGGAGCAACTCGTGTCTCAGGCTCCGACGGAGGTCGATGCCGTGCTGCTGGTGGCCTCGCTGTACGCATCGACCCAACGTCCCGCTGAGGCGCTGCCCCATCTCCAGCGGGCGCTTGATGTGAACCCGAGGAATCTGGAACTGTTGGATGCGCTGGCCACCACGTCGATGAAACTGGGGAAGACGGCGGATGCCGAAGCGATCTTTAAGCGCATCGCCGAACTGGAACCGACGATCCTCACCCATCGGTTGCGTCTGGTCGCCTTTTACGACCAGCAGCAGCAGTACGACAAGGCGGAATCGATTCTCCAAGAGGCGATTCGATCGAACCCCGACGACGAACAGCGACGGGTGGCGCTGGTGGACTACATTTCCGGGCGCCGCGGCGTCGAAGCGGCGGAAGCCGCGTTGCACCAAGCCAAGAAAGAGCTGCCGCGCGCCGGGAAGCTGTGGTTTGCGCTCGGCCGCCTCTACGAATCGACCAAGCGCGGCGAGCAAGCGCGCCAGGTATACCGCGACATGCAGATCGAGTTCGCCGGCAAGCCGGAGGCACTGGAAGCGCAGGTGAAGTTGGCGGAGATGGATTGGGCGTCCGGCAAGGCCGATGACGCCGAGCGACTGATCGAGGCGGTCTTGAAAGAAAACCCCCGCTCTACGGACGCGTTGATGTTGCGCGGGCGGATCGCGCTCAAGCGAGGCAAGGGGCAAGACGCCATCCTGGATTTTCGCTCCATTCTGAAGGATCAACCTGAATCGGCCGAAGGGCATCTGTTGCTGGCAAGAGCGTATCTGCTCACCGGCGAGCAGTCGTTGGCTCGCGAGAGCCTGGATCGGGCGGTCGCGTTAAAGCCGACGCTGACGGAGGCGCAGACCCTGTTGGTGGGATTGGACGCCGCGGGCGGCCAGCTCAAAGAAGCCAAACAGCGAATGGATCTGCTGGTCGCGCAGGATCCGAACAATGTGGCGCTGCTCGGCATGCAGTTTCAATTGCAGTTGCAGGAAAAAGATTGGGGCAAGAGTCAGGAGACCCTGAAGCGGTTGCGCCAGTCCGGGGCGAATGAAGCGCTTGCCAGTCTGGCCGAGGGACACGTCGCGCTCGGGCAACAGCAGTGGGACGCTGCGGAAAGCGCCTATACCAAGGCGGCTCAACAATATCCGACGGCGCCCGAACCGCTGCTCGCGCTCGTGCAGCTGGATATGCGACGGGCTCGTCCGGCCCATGCGCAGAAACGTTTAGAGGCGGTGCTGGCCAAGTCGCCGGACCATCCGTACGCCGACGGATTTCTGGGCGAACTGTTGCTGACGAAAGGAGAAACGGCCGCTGCGATGGAGCACTTCGAGGCGGCGACTCGCGTCAATCCCACATGGACGACTCCATGGGTCCATCTGGCGCGGGCTCGATTCAGTCAGAAGCAGGTGGCCGAGGGCGATGCGGCGCTGTCGAAAGGCCTGGAGGCGAGTCCTAAGAATGAGCAGCTTCGATTGATGTTGGCCTTGAGCTTGACGGCGCAAGGCCGTCACGATGACGCCATCGCGCAATACGAGACCGTGCTGAAGCATGCTCCCGGATCGCTCTTGGCGGCGAACAATCTCGCCGTGGCCCTGGTGGACTATAAAGGCGATCCGCAGAGCCTGGAACGCGCGCTGGCGCTGAGTCGCGGGTTCGAGTCGCAGAAGCCGAATGCCTACCTGCTCGACACGCTGGGGTGGGCCTATCACAAGTCGGGGCGCGGAGCCGATGCGGTGCGCGTTCTACGGCAGGCAACGACATTAGCGACGGAACATCCGATCCTCAACTATCATCTCGGCGCCGCCTATGCCAAAGCGGGGCAGCATACCGAAGCCGCAACGCATCTCAAGAAAGCGCTGGCGTCCGGCACGGTCTTCGAGTGGACGGACCAGGCAAAGACGTTGCTCGGGGAGGTTTCAGGATGAACGCCTTTCAGCAAGGTGGGCGGTATTCGTGGTGGAGGTGTCAGGTGGTGCTGATCGGATTGTTTTGGCTGCTTCTATCGAGCCCGGGCTTCTCCTTGGCGGCGGAACCCGTCAATGCCGATCTGGCTTACCTCCTTGGCCCGGAAGATATCCTCAAGGTGGCGGTCTGGAAGGATGAGCATCTGACGCAGGAGATGGTGATCCGGCCTGATGGGATGATCACTTTTCCTTTGATCGGAGAGGTCGTGGCCTCGGGTCGGACGGTTGAGGACGTGCGGGAGGATATCACGAAACGGCTGATGAAATACCTTCCGACTCCGAACGTGACGGTGACCGTTCTGAAAGTAGAAAGCTATCGTATTTATGTCTTGGGACGCGTGCTCAAACCGGGTGAGTATCAGACCGGCCACGATACGGATGTGTTGCAGGCGCTGAGCATGGCCGGTGGATTGACGCCCTATGCCGCGGAAAACGACATCAAGATCATTCGTCGACGGCAAGGCGCCGAACAGGTGGTTTTTCCGTTCCGTTACGGCGACGCGCGAAAAGGTAAAAACTTGCAACAGAACATCATCCTGCAGCGCGGCGATGTGGTGATGGTGCCGTGACGGAATGGAGCGTTCCACAGTGGATCACAGGCAGGCGGTTGTTCGAGTTCGAACGTGGGGTTGTGTTCTGGCCGAGTTGGGGATGCTCGTGGCGATGACTCTGGGAATCGCGAACGGGGTAGGGGCCGCGGAATGGTCGGCGACTCCGTCGATGAGGGTGAAAGGCGTCTACAACAGCAATTTGCTGTTGCGGGAGGGAAACCACGAAGTAGTCGGCCATTGGATTACGCCGGATCTCAAGTTCAAGGGATCGACGGAAACATTGGAGGTCGAGGGAGAAGCCAGGGCGGACGTTGTGCATTATTACGGGGACGTCGATCGGGAGTTCACGAATTTGTATTTTCCCCTGAGGGGATCATATCGCTTGGACCGGCACCTCTTTGGATTTGAGGGCGGTTTTACACGTAACAATACGTTGATCGGGGAACTGCAACAGACCGGATTGGTCCTCGACTTTACGCAACGGAGCATGTGGACGGCCATGCCGACTTGGAAGGCAGGGATCACGGAGCGGCTATCTTGGAAGAGCAGTTATACCTTCATGGATGCACAGTATCAGGATGGACAGCGATTTGGTCTGGCGTCGTACCAGGTGCATGGAGTGAATAGTGGACCGACCTATAACCTGACGGAGTTGGATGAAATCAGCGTAACAGGTGAATACAGCTTGGTCCGGATGTCTTCCGTCGGGCTCGAGTCGTCGTACTACGGCGTACAGGGCGGATGGACCCATGATTTCGGTAATGGGGTGATCGGATCGGTTTCGGGAGGAGGGCGATCGGTCAGTTCGACGCAGGACATCCCGGCCATCCCGGGCATTCTTGGGATTCTCCTCGGAAGGAGCAGGGATCGCTCGGTCATCAGCCGCGAGTTGGTGTGGGTTTACCGAGGTTCGCTGCGCAAGCAATTCGAGCGAGCGGTGATTCAGATCGACGGCAGCCGCGAGATCCATCCCAGCGGGTTCGGGCGCCTGCTCCAGACCGATCGCGTGGGCGGAGTCTTCTCCCATCACATCAATGAAACTCTGAGTGCTTCGCTGAACGGAACGCTCTATTTTGTGTCGGGAGTCACCACGACGGAAACGAGTCGACCTCTGCCACGCTCAAGGTTTTTCTCCATCAGCCCGAGCCTGTCTTGGAAATTTGCCGAAAGGTGGGCTCTCGATCTTTCCTATATCTATGGGGAGCGTGCCGTCGACAGCCTCAGCCAACAGAGTGCCTCTCATTCGACCTTTATTATGCTGACATACGGAGGAGAGAAATGGTCGGTGTCTCGATGAGTCAGGAGCGAGTTCCTATGGGCCGGCAGGCCGCGCCCACGAAGACGTTGCCGGACTATCTCGCTCTCCTGCGCCGGCGCCGAACCCTGATCTTGATGGTCTGCGCTGTTCTCTTGGTCGCCAGCGCCGCGGTGGCGTTCTTCCTGCCGGCGGTATATCGTTCCACTGCGACGATTCTCATCGAGGAGCAGGAGATTCCGCCCGACCTGGTCAGGTCGGCGATCGCGACCTATGCCGATCAGCGCATCGAGACGATCAAGCAACAGGTCCTCAGCCGATCCACGCTCTGGCGCATGGTGGAGCAGTATGACCTGTACAAGAGCCTTCGCCAACGGAGCCCGACCGAAGAGGTGCTGGAGCGGTTGACCAAGGACATCCAGATCGAGGTGTTGAACGTCAAGGTGATCGACAAACGGACGCAGAATCCGACCCAGGCCACCATCGCGTTTACCTTGGCCTATGACGGCGAGACGCCGGCGTTGGCCCAAAAAGTCGCCAACGAGTTGACGAGCCTCTTTCTGGCTGAAAACTTGAAATCCCGCGAACGGCACGCGCAGGAGACTACCGCCTTTTTAAAGCGCGAAGCGGAAAATCTGGATAAGCATATCCAGGAACTGGAGTTCAAGCTCGCCGCGGTGAAGCGCCGGGCCGACGGGGCCTTGCCGGAATTGATGCAGCTCAATATGCAACTGCTGACGCAGGCGGAACGGGAGCTCATCGATACCGACCGCGATATCCGAAGCTTGCGCGAGCGCAAGACGTACCTCGAAGGAGAGCTGGCGCAACTGAAGCCCCATACGCCGATCATCACCGCGAGCGGCGAGCGGCTCTTGGATATGGGAGAACGGTTGAAGGCGCTGCGCGCGCAGTACGCCGGCATCTCCGCCTATATGCTGCCCGATCACCCTGATTTCATCAAACTCAAGCAAGAGATCGATTCGCTTGAAAAAGAAACGGGCGGCATCGACGAGCGGGACGAGCTGTCGAAGCGACTTCAGGCGGAGCAGGCGACGTTGGCCGATCTCCGGGAACAGATGCATGACTCCCATCCGGACGCGATGCGCGTCCAAGAGGTCGTGACATCGCTTGAGCGGGAGCTGCAGGCCGCGGCGTTTGGTCCGACGATCCCGTCTGCGGTCAAGCCCGAAAATCCGGCGTACATCAACATTCAATCGCAATTGGCCTCGACGAATGAATCATTGGCGGCGATCGAGAAGGCTCGAGCGGATCTCAAGCGCCGGAAGACGGAGTACGCCAAACGACTGGAAACGACGCCGACGATCGAGCCCGACTACATGGACCTGCTCAGGGATCGAGAAAACTCCATGCGCAAGCATATGGAAATTACCTCCCGCCTCATGGAGGCTCAGGTTTCGGCGGAATTGGAAGTGCAGCGAAAGGGGGAGCGGTTTTCACTGATCAATCCTCCGGAGTTGCCTGAGAAGCCGGATCGGCCCAATCGCCTGGCCATCATGCTGCTCGGGGCGTTTTTGGCCGTCGGTGGAGGAGTCGGAGCCGGCGTGGCGGCGGAGAATCTCGATCGGACGATTCATACGCCCGAACAGCTCGGGCGAGTGTTGCGGGGCGTGCCTCTGGCCATGATTCCGTATCTTCCGTCGGAGCAGGAACTGGTGTCGCTCGGCCGACGTCGGACGATCGTCGGTGTTGCAGGACTCGGTGTGGTGGTGGTTAGTGCGGTCATCGTGCATCTGGCCTGGATGCCGCTGGATGTCTTGTGGTATGCCATTTGGCGAAAACTCGGATGACGACGGCGAGGAGGAAATCTCGATGGAATATCTCCAGCAAGCTCAGGAGCGAGTGAGGCAACAATCCGGCTCGGCCGGTCCCGGCGCGCAGCGGCCTGCCGACCATTCGGTGACCCACGTGCCTCCCCCGATCTACTCGTCGACTAGGGCGATTTCCCTCTCCGAACAGCTGATGCGGGACCATCGGCTGATTTGCGGGTATGACGAAGGGGATTTTGTCGATGCGTATAAACGGCTGCGCGCCCAAGTCATGCAGCAGTTTCGGCAAAAGGGGTGGAACGTGCTCGGGGTATCCAGTCCCACCGCCCACGAGGGCAAGACCTTGACGGCGGTGAATCTGTCCTTGGCTCTGGCCATGGACCTGGCGCACACGGTGTTGTTGGTCGATGCTGACATGCGCCGACCAGCCGTGCATCGACTGTTCGGGATGGACCAGGTCCAGGGGTTGACCGAATACCTGTTCGACCAGGTGCCGCTCACGCAACTGCTGATTCATCCTGGGATCGGGCGGCTGGTCTTTCTGCCGGGAGGGCGCTCAATCAAAAATTCAGCGGAGGCCCTGGCCTCCCCCAGGATGGCCGCCCTCGCGCAAGAGCTGAAGCATCGGTATCCCTCTCGTTTCATTGTGCTGGATTTGCCGCCGATCTTGTCGCGCGCCGACGTGTTGGGATTCAGTCCCTATATCGATGCGCTGTTGCTTGTCGCGGAAGAGGGTCGTACGTCGTCCGTCGAGGTCGAGCAGTCCGTGTCGGCCATCGCGGGCAGCGTGCCTATTTGGGGGGGTATTCTCAATAAATCAGGACGCACACAACTGACCAGGCAGCGAGCCATGGGCTTGCTGCACGGCCGTTCCGCGTAGGAACCATGTACGAAACATACTATCATTTGAACGCGAAGCCCTTCACGTTGTTGCCGGATCCGGAGTTTCTTTACTTGGGCGCCAAGCACAAGATGGCGCTCAGTCTTTTGGAGTATGGGTTGACAAACGGGTCGGCCCTGATCGTCATAGCCGGAGAGCCCGGCACCGGCAAGACCACACTGTTGAACCGATTGCTGGATGAAACCCGCCATCCCTGGACCGTCGGCGTGTTGTCGAACACGCATCTCGGTATCAGCGGACTCCTACCCTGGATTGCGGCGTCCTTCGACCTGTCGATCAGCGGCAAGAGCGATGCGGACGCCTTCCATGAGTTCGCCAAATTTCTGGAACGCGAGCGAACGGCGGGGCGTCGCGTGCTGTTGATGGTCGACGAAGCGCAAAACATCGGGGCCACGATGTTGGAGGAGCTTCGATTGCTCTCGAATCTGAATGACGGGCGACGGCGGTCGTTGCAGATTCTCTTGTCGGGCCAGTTGGGTTTGCGGGATCTGTTGAAGGGACCGGGCATGGTGCAGTTCGCCCAACGGATCGGCGTTGAGTATACGCTGGAGGCGCTCTCGGAGGAAGAGACGTTCGAGTACATGACCCATCGTTTGGACGTCGCAGGGCGGCGCGCGCCGCTGTTCACGAGGTTGGCAGGCCGTTCGGTGTTCCGGCTGACCGGCGGCACCCCGCGTCTCATCAATCAGCTGTGCGATCATGCGTTGGTATACGGATTCGCCGCTCAGGCGGACACCATCACCGCCCGCATCGTGTCGGAGACCGCGGCGGCTCGGGACCGTCACGGCGTGTTCCCCTTCAAGGTTTCGCCGGAATCCGTAGAATGGTCGCCAAGCGAGATCGAGGAGGAACGGGCCGAAGTCGAGTCGGTTCTATCGCGGAACGTCATCGATACAGGAGCGGACCGAGACCATTCTCATGCCGACACACGAGATCCTGCCTCGATCTATCAAGAGGCGATGGCCTGTAAGGAGACCGGAGACTACGAGAAGGCGCTGGTCCTCTTCGATCGCTTGGTTGATCAAGAGCCGTGGGCCGTGAAGGCTCTCAGTCAGAAGGGGCTCTGCTTGAAAGCCGTCGAGCGATATGACGACGCGATCGGCGTCTTTCAGGCTGCGATCGATCGGTCGCCGAGTTCCGCAAGGAATCGAACGGCACTGCAGTACCTGTTGGCCCGTACATTCGAAGAGACAGGAAAGATTGACGATGCGGTTGCTACGTATCGCCTGCTGCAGCGGCAGGAACAGCCGTATCGCGACGTGGAGGTCCGCCTCGGCCACCTTCATGCTTCCAGTCGGAAGAAGTCTGCGCAGCAGACCGGAGTTGGTCTTCCCTCCTGGGTCGATACTCTGTTCAGAGGGAACAGAAAAGGAGTCTCGCCAATGTTTCGCAGCGAACAGCCTCAGCGGCTTTCCAATTCGAAATAGCTCGGTGTTCGACGATTCGGCGGTCTTGCTCGGACGCGTCCGCTCCGTGACCCCATCTGAGCCCTCCAGAGCCGAATGTCTCGATAAATATCGTCCCATCCCCCTCATTTTCTGTCACATCTGTAGCATCTGTTGCTACGGTCGGTAGACCTCATTCGTCTGAAGGGGCTATATACATCTGTATGGTGACGATACTCAGGATATCAAACCATAGGGAGGGTCAAATGTTTTCACCTCTACCAAAGGAGTGTCCCATGAAACGTCAGTCCAGTCTCAAGACCACTATGGCAGGCCTTGTGGCCGCCGGCTTCCTCGCGCTGGGGGTAACGGCACATGCGGTCACGCTTGATGCGGGGGTCTTCAATACCACTCTCGGACACGAAGCGAATCCGGTGCTTCTCACCGTTCCTCAGACGGGTGGGTTTTTCTTGGATACCATCAATTTCGATTTGGGTTCGTTCACTCACTTCAATATGACGTCGTCCCATAATCTTC
>CAZJOQ010000024.1:0-1806 GCA_964547625.1 uncultured Nitrospira sp. | reverse complement strand
CGTCTTTCTTTGGTGTGCCGATTTTTGAGAATAACGGCGATACGGAAGTCGTGGCGGCTGCGAACAGCTTTACGAACGTGCCTCTCCCCAATCTCGGATTGCTTCGCGACTATCACCTCCATCCGGCAGGGGTAGGCGGACCAGGCGGCAGCTACGTCCTTACCCTTTGGGGCTCGAATGGTCCTGGTGGGCCGGCCATCCCGCTTCCCGCCGCAGCCTGGCTGTTCGGTAGCGGGGTGATCGGCTTGGCAGGCATGGCGCGCCGCAAGATAGCCACCTCAGTCTGATCGTATAAGCGGAACGGAATCATGGAAGGACACTGGACGTGTTCTTCCTGAGTCTTAGGGGCTCTCTCGGCCCGTGTCGAGAGGGCCCCTGGATGCTGCCCCGTGGCCGTGGCAATTGAAGCGGGACATGTAGAGCGGTGAAAGGCCTATGACACACGTAACACCCCCCTGGTCTCACACTATGCAGCAGGTCTCCATGACAGCCGCCGTGGGGATCCTGGTCCTGCTCGGCCTGGTGGGGTCCGGTTCAGCGACACAGGCGGCGGTGTGGGTCCCGGCCCATGATCGTCCGATCGCGAGTTCCGCTCCGGTCCAGGTCGAGACGTGGGATGTCGAACATCAAGGATCCCCGCAGATGATGAATCAGCAGACCGTCCTCTCCGTGACGACCCCATCGACCGAGCTGCTCCAGGTCTTCACGATGGCTCTCCAGGAGTTCACGGCGGGCACCTGGCCCTCGCTGATCGGAATCGACCCGGATGGCCGGGGATGGACCTTCGACCGTCTGTTGCACGAACCCTGGGGAGCCGGCCCTCTCCCCCTGGCGGTCGGGAGCGTCACCGTAGCGAGCCGGTCGCCGGTCGTGCCGGTGGCCCCTGCGCCTTCGGCTGGATTGTTGTTTGTGCCTGCGTGCCTCGGGCTGCTCGGCGTGCTGCTGGGAGAACGACAGACCCGGGTCTTGTCCGGATCCGATACGGACTCAACGGGGGATGTCCATCTCTCGGGAATCGCTCCGTCTCTGCTCGTGCTGTCGGCTGATCCGACGTTTGCCCAGGCTGTTCAAACCGTGGTCCATCGCGCCGGATATCCCACTCGCATCACCGGTGATGTCGCGGAGACGCTCGCGATCAGCGCGCAGGCCTCCCCGGCGCTGCTCCTCGTCGATCGTCGGGTGCCCGATTGGGACATGCTCCGCACCAGTTCGCCCCTGAAGCCTGTTCCGGTGATCACGCTGGCGCCGGCAGGAAGCTCGTGTTCCGAGGAGCACTGGCTCGCGGACCTAGAGCGCGGCGCGGACGGCACCTACGCGTGGCAGGACGGGAGCCGGTTGTTGCTCGCCAAGGTCCGGGCCTATCTGCGGCGCGCCAAGCATATGACCGCTGACGCTGCTCGCCCTGTCTATCAGGTGGGTGCGGTGCGGTTAGATGCCGATCGCCGTGAGGTGACGATCGCCGGAGAACGCCTCGAGCTGTCGGCCAAACCGTTTGTGCTGCTCAAGACGCTGATGCAGGCGCCTGCGCGCGTGTTCCGGCGCCGGGAATTGATCGATTGTGTGTGGGGGCCGCAGTTTGCCATCGGGGACCATACGCTGGACGTGCATGTCCATGCGCTGCGTCGCCACTTGGAGCGTGATCCCCGCCGTCGCTGTCGGCTCCTCACGATCAAAGGGGTCGGGTTCAAGCTCAAGGCGGCCGATCCCGTGCCGGTGATCCCCGGCCTTGCAGCGCAACACATCGGCGTCGATTCTGCTTACCGGATTCCCTCGCATCACCTACCTGCCGTCAAACGGATCGCACGC
>CAZJOQ010000023.1:0-29553 GCA_964547625.1 uncultured Nitrospira sp. | reverse complement strand
ATGGCCGAAATAGCGACAAGTCCGCAAAATTCCGCAAATTCCTCGCTTATCAGAATTTGTAGCTTTCGGTGCTTAAATCCACGACTGACGAAGGGAGGGTCCTGTCCTGAATTTCACGTACACTTACTCTTCGATGCTGCGGTACCCGTTCGTGATCGGCATCCGACGATCTCTTCCAAAGGCACGAGGAGTGATCTTGACACCGATGGGGGCCTGGCGGCGCTTAAACTCACTGTTATCGACCATCCGCACCACACGAGCGACGGTCGCTCGATCGAACCCTGCCGCGACAATCTCGTCCAACGAACGGTCTTCTTCCACATAGGCCTGAAGGATAGGGTCGAGAACCCTATATGGCGGCAATGTATCTTCGTCTTTTTGATCGGGTTTGAGTTCAGCCGTCGGCGGTCGGTCCAACGTACCCGTTGGAATGACTGGAGATGGGCCTTGAGCATTGCGGAATCTTGCCAACTCATACACCATTGTCTTCGACACATCCTTGATGACGGCAAACCCGCCAGCCATATCGCCGTACAAAGTCGTGTACCCCACACTCAGCTCGCTCTTATTCCCGGTGGTCAACACCAGATGTCCAAACTTATTAGACATCGCCATAAGGAGATTGCCGCGAATGCGCGCCTGAAGGTTCTCCTCCGTCAGATCCGTTGAGCGCTCACCGAAGGCCGGAGCCAGCGACTGTCGATAGGACTCGAATGTTAGGGCAATCGGAATGACGTTCAACGCGATGCCGAGGCTCTGCACAAGCTCCCTCGCATCTGCTTCGCTTTCATGAGACGTATAGGGCGACGGCATGAAAATCCCGAGTACGTTCGGTGCCCCAAGTGCATCCGCGGCAATCACTGCCGTCAATGCGGAATCGACTCCGCCACTGACCCCAATCACCACTCGGGTGAACCCATTCTTACGGACATAATCTTTCACCGCAAGAACCAGAGCGTGATAGATTCCCTCGACCTCCCCCAAGGGCTCAGTCACTCTCGGCATAATGTGCGACCGCGCTCCCTTCGTTAACGGAAGCTTCACCAGAAGACGATCAACGGTTGAAACAGTTTTTCCGGGCAATCTCGATTTCCGCCCTCCGGCCCCACCTCTGCGTCGGACGGGATCAAGACTCACATCAGCCATCACCAACTCCTCCTTGAAGGCACGACCACGCGCAATCACTTGGCCTGATTGATCGAGGATGAGACTATTTCCATCGAAGACCAGCTCATCCTGGCCTCCGATCATATTCACAAAGGAAGCAATAACTCCGTTCTTACGTGCCCAGGTCCTCAGAAATTGCTCTCGTGAAAGACTTTTGCCGACCTGGAATGGAGAAGCATTGAGGTTGATCATCACTTCAGCCCCAGCCGCCACTTGCGCTCGGATAGGCTCTTCTGAACACCACAGGTCTTCGCCGATGGATACACCAATCGTCATGCCATTGATCACGAGTAGTGGAGGCTGTTGACCAGATCGAAAATATCGGCGTTCATCCCTATCGCTCGGCACATAGCTTTTGTGACAGGTTCCTACTATTTTGCAGTTGGCGATCAGCGCCGCGGCATTATAGAGCTGCTGCCAACCGCTTGCGTCACTCGACAGCTGCAAGACTTTTGACTGGGCTTGACCACTTCGTGCCACATACCCTACTACAGCAACCAAACCGCGACAGGCTCGGACAACCACCTTCAACGCGCGTAAGTTATCGTCCACAAACTGCTGTTTGAAGAGAAGGTCTTCAGGAAGGTAGCCGGTAATGGCGAGCTCGGGAAAGGCAATCAAATCAGCTTGGGCTATTCGCGCCTCGTCGATCCATTCCACGATACGATGGACATTCCCGTTCAGATCCCCGACGGTTGGATTCAACTGTACCATGGCAATTCGTAGCACTCTCATCGCACGCTAGCCTAACTGGGTTCCCACACAGAAAGCCGACCATGACAAAAGAGAAAAACTCACTTTCCTTGACATGATTCCTTGCCGAGGAACCTTACGGAGCGATCCATACGTGAGTCATGCTGACTGCGATGCAACATACCATCGATCAAACACCTGCTTCTCTAATGAGGCTATGTGAACCTCCCCCAGACGCGTGGGCCATACTCCGATTACCCGCCCCCCTGAAACCTTTTTGTCATGAAGCATCGCTTTCCATATCTTTGAAAGTGTCCACCGAGGCATGGTGTCTTTTAGACCCGCAGCTTTCACGATGCGTCGAATTCCTTCAACGACCTCCTGGCTACACCACCCCTGAAAACAGGCGAGATCAGCTTCCTGCACCAACCCGATTCCGACTGCTTCTCCGTGGACCAGTGACTGATAGCCACCCAATGCTTCAAGCGCATGCCCAATAGTATGACCATAGTTGAGAATTCGTCTCCGATCGGACTCGCGCTCATCAGCTGAAACAACCTCGGCTTTGATCTCGCACGATCGTTTCACCACTGTCGAGACAACTTTGGGCACTTGGCTCAGAAGATCAGGCATGTACCGCTGCAGATAGGAAAAGAATGACGCGTCTGCGATGATGCCGTACTTAATCACTTCAGCCAAGCCAGCCACCCATTCACGCGCGGGCAAGGTTCGGAGGACCAATGGATCTATCAATACAGCGCGCGGTTGAAAAAATGATCCGATCAGGTTCTTGCCCAGCCGATGGTCGACTCCTGTCTTTCCTCCGACACTGGAATCTACTTGAGCGACAAGCGTCGTCGGCACTTGGATATAGGACATACCGCGCTGGTAGATCGACGCTGCAAAGCCTGCGACATCGCCGACGACTCCTCCTCCCAGCGCGAGCAGCACAGAGGAGCGTTCAAATCGATGACGTGCCAAGACATCAAGCACGGACTCCACTGTCTTCAATGTTTTGGAACGTTCACCCGGAGCCAGAATGATCGGAACCGGCTCAATTCCGTGCCTCTTGATTGTTTCTGACACATTTCTTAGATAATGCCGCGCCACTCGCCGATCGGTCACGACAGCGACTTTTCCTTTAACGGCCTGGTGCTTCAGCTCGCTCCCGAGCTTCTCCAACAACCCTGCACGGATCGTAATTTCGTAACTTCGTTCGGCTAGCGATACCGGAACCGTAAAGATCGGAGTCATCTCATAACCATGCGGAGAACGAATGGATAGGGGTTCATAGCACTTCCATGCTGCCGTCGTACAGGCGATGCTCAAGGCGCTGCATCGTAACACAGCCCCGACAAAACTAAAATGATCGCCACTTTCGTCGGGAGAATACCCAAATCCTTGGAGGTCATTGCAGTGGTCCCTACCAAGTAAAAGAGCGTGGTGACGCTCGCTGGCGTCACCACGCTCTTTTACGGCTACACCCCACCGAATGAGCGCTAGGTCTTGACGATGCTGGGCGTGAGGAAAATCAGCAACTCTTGTTTGCCGACCGATTCAGACTTGTTCTTGAATAGCCAACCGAGGACGGGCATGCGAGAAAGATACGGGACACCTTGCACGTTGTTGGATTGCGTATCGACAAAGACTCCACCGATTACCATGGTTTCCCCATCTCTCACAATCACTTGGGTTGTCGCTTCTCGTCGATCGATACTAGGCCCAGCTGGGTTACTCCGTGCGCCGACGGCATTGCGGGTTGCCCGAACACGTAGCATGATTCTTTTATACTCTTCCCGAGGATCACGCGAGGTAATCTGTGGCGTGACATTCAACTCCAAGTTCGCATCGACGAATGTTGTTTGCGTACCCTGCAACGAGGTCGTTTGGAACGGAATTGATTCGCCCTGAGAGATCTTTGCTTCCCGTTTGTCCAACGTGGTAATCTTGGGGGCGGCGATCACCTTGCTCAAGCCGAGCAATTCACCAGCTGATAGTCTCATGTCCAAAGCAAATCCATCGGCCAGCTTTCCAAAGGTCCAGCCGATCCCTGGCACAGCTGGCAGTCCTCCCACCTGAGCTGGCAAATTCACCAAGAAGGTTCTCTCAATCGCCGTGGCCCCAGTTCCGCCGGCTTGCGCAAACCCCCCGGCAGGGTTTCCAATCAAATGAAAATCGCTCGGATTAAACTGTGACGTCTTAAACCCCCATTGAATCCCCATCCCGCGGGCATAGACTGTATCAGCCTGTACGATGCGCGCTTCAATCTGAACCTGAGGAACTTCCAGGTCGAGCCCTTCGACAAGCTGCTTAATCACGGTCAACTGCGATTCCGTGTCCTGCACAACCAATGCGTTACTTCCATTATTAAATTGCATCCGGCCGCGTGGGCTCAGATTCTGTCTCAGCGATTGCATCAGCTCTTGCGCCGGGATATGCCTGATATAGAAGACACGATCGATCACCGGCTCAGCCTTCGTCTTGGACTCTCTCGCCCGTGCCTCTTCATCCTGCTGTTTGGAAAGATTTGCCAACGAATCAACCCAGACAATGCTCCCCTGACGAAACATGCCAAGGCCATTCATTTTTAAGAGCATATCCAACGCCTGGTCCCATGGCACATTGACCATCTTCATCGTCACCTTCGCCTTCACGCCCTCTCCAACAACGATGTTGAAACCACTAACCTCGGCGATCAATCGCAGAATGTTGGTGATGTCCGCTTGCTGGAAATCGAGCGAGATGCGCCGACCGACAAACCGCGTTTTCCCAATGACAAGGTCATCGGATCGCTCCTCTTTCTCTGCCGAAGTACTGTCTTCCGTCATCTGAGCTCGCTGTATCTTGAATTGAGACTGCGCAGGCCGGACAATTCGCGCCGCCTTTCTAACCACGTGATCTCTCGCTTCAAACGTCGGTTTTCGCGAGCGAGGAAGGATGGACGCGCTCTGATCCCTATTAACTTGCGTCGCCATCGCAGAGAGGACTCTTGGTTCACTCGGTCTCAGTGTGATCAATACCTTGTTGGCTTCTCGCGCCAGTGAATAGATAGGCCGTTCTGGAACATCGAATACCAGCCGGACCTTATCAGCGTGATGCCCCACTCTAATCTTCTTAAGTAAATAGTGGTCGGCCCGGATTACGGAACGTCTGAGGGTGGAGGACACGGCTGGGATATCGATGACCAAGCGGGATTCGTCCAAGAAGTTAGTCTCGGGAAATAGTTGACCATCTCCGGCGATCACAACGGTCACCAGATCTGCTTCGGGGCGAACCTCAATAGCGGTCACAGCTTGAGCGAGCAATCGAATCTGAGACGTTCCAGCTCGTGTCATATCGATTTGCTTCACAGTATCGGTCTCGTCAGCAAGAGCTCTGGTCTCTGCATATACGATGAGAGCGAAGAAGACGAGCCCCCAGGCTCTGATGAAGCATCTAGCCGTCATGAACCTATCTGCGCGAGAGATTATTGGTTTCATTCTGAGCCCTCTTTGGGATGAAGGAGCTTGACATACTCTCGCTCCTGCTTCTTGCCATAGACATCCGTGAACCGCTCCTGAACGATAATGCCACGTTCGGTAATTGCGCTGACCACTCCGCTATTCTGCCCAATCCTTGTTCCTCGACGCACGGTATAGCCATGACCTTCCGGAGTTTGAACCATCGCGGTGTAGCCGTATGCTCCCCACACAATGGCAATAAGGTTGAGCTCGGTCAGCGTCACACGTTGCAATGGCGGAAGGGTCGTATCGACCTTTCCTAGCTGAAGTTCCTGGACGATGGGAGCAAATGGATCTCGACGACCAGAAGGATCGTATCCGACACCAGTCACACCGTCTGTCAATGGCAGCTGGGGAACCAGCTGTGCGCCTTCACCCAGGGATGGCAGTTCCATGGGGGACGGCGACGTCCGAGGAATATCGGGAACGGGGGGGATTTTAATAGCGTCTTGCCTCATGGGTGCTATTTGTCCAGGTAGAGGGAAAGGCTCAGCTTGAATATGTAAGGTCCAGAACGGCACGATCAACACCCACGCCATGCCAAGACCAGCCATCAGGAAAGAGTTCCAAGCCTTCTTCTCGCTCATATTCAGTCGCAGCATCCTGGGCGACCCCTTACTTGCCAGCCTGAGCAACGTTGGGTACATTCCCAGCTGTCGGCGCTCCCGAAACCAGCTTCTCTTGTGGCGCGGCATAGGCCACCAGATCAAACGTCGTTTGCGATACGATTCGCCCTTGTTCTACCTTTGGAGATCCGATCTTGAGTCCCGACACCGTAATAATCCGTGGTAGCCGATTGATCCGATCAAAGAACAGCGCGGCGGTGTGATACACACCTGCCACTTCAACATTGACCGGCATTTTGACAAAGAGCTTCGACGCATCTTCTGTTGGCACCCCCGGTTTCCATAGCCTGATATCAAGTCCCAGTCGGACTCCCAGGTCAGATACCTGTTTCAGCAGCATGATGGCTTCTTCTTCCGGCGGGAGTCGTTCCTTCTTCTTGGCCAACTCAATTTCGAGCTGCTTGTTTGCCGCCACTAATTCATCAAGATGCTTCACTTTGATCGTGAGCGTTTGAATCTCGCTCTCCAGCTTATTATTCTCAGCCTCCAGCGCAACGATGATCTCAGACTTAGGTTCTGCGATGTAAAAGTAAAATGCCGCAATGATGCCGCCGACGAGAAGGAATAAGAGCGCGGCCTTTTGCGTAGCTGGCACGTTGCGAAGCGCATCCAGATTGACTTGTGGCAACGCCATCATGCCCCCTTTAGCCGAAAGGCTAAGCGGAACTGATACAGATTGATCTTGTTTTCGACCGTGGCTTTACTCTCCTGCAGATTGATGCCGGTAAAGTAATCCGTACGGCGCAAGTTATTAACGAATTCAACCACGTCGTCGTTCGTTAATGCCTTCCCCTCCAGTTCCACCGTTTCGGAGGCTATACCCAGACGCGTGAGCCAAACTTTAAGGGGCTCCAAACTCTGACTCACATGGTCGAGGACCTTCACGGGGCCCATTCTTGACTGCTCGAGCTGGTCAATAATGCGATTCTTGTCCTCCAGAAGCTTTTTCCTTTGCTCAAAGTCCTGGACCTGCTTGACCTGCTCCTTCAGCTGTGCAACTTGCTTTTCCTTATCCTGCTTTTCCTCTTGCCGAGCCTCAAGTTCGTCGTCCAAGGAGGATGAATACCACCAACAGCCGGCCAGCGCGATTAGGATGACTCCCACGCCAAGTAACGCCTGTGCACGAACATCATATTGAGGCTTCGCTGGTCGTCCCTTAGGCCCACCGGGGAGTAGATTAATTCGAATCATCTATCACCCACCGCTCTCAGTGCTAACCCGATACCGACGGCTGCAGACGGAGCCATATCGGCCAGGAGGTCAGGATCGACATCGCACCCTGCAATGTCGATTTCTGCAAACGGATCTGCCATTTCCACAGAAAGTTGCATCCGATCGCCAAGTTGCTGAATCAACCCCTTTGCCCTGGCCACACCACCACAGAGCAGCATACGACTAAGCTCGGAATTGGCGGTTGCATTCCTGAAGTAATCCACAGTCCTGGCTATCTCCGCCGCGACTTCCGCATTCACACTGTCGATGACGTTGCCGACCGAGACTCCACTGGAATCGCCGGCTCGGTCATTTTTCTTGCTCTCTTCAGCCTCTTCGAACGACAACCCTATTTCGCGTTGAATCGCCTCGGTATAGCGATTGCCACCCAAAGGAATATCTCGGGTAAATAGGGAAGACCCTCCTCGAATGATGTTGACATTCATCACACTGGCACCAAGATTGACCAGGGCGGTTGTTTCTTCCTGCGCCATCGGATAATTGATCGCGTGCATATTTTCGATCGCAAAGGCATCGACGTCCATCACCATTGGAATCAGTCCCGCTGCCTTCACAAGCTCCGTCAGCTCGTTGATTTTATCTTTCTTGGCAGCTACCAGAATCACCGCCATGTCGCCCTGTCCATCGCTCGATAGGTCAGGTGGCAATACATGGAAGTCGATGTTCACTTCGTTAATGTCGAAAGGGATATACTGTTCGGCGGCTAGCTTTACCTGGCCTTCCAATTCTTCATCTGGCATTGGCGGCAGATTAATCTTCTTGACAATGACGGCATGCCCTGAAATCGAGATAGCCACGTGTTTGTCCTTGATGTTCGCTTCATCAAATAGTTCTCGGATAGCCGCAACGACACGGCCTTCATCCATGACAGTCCCGTCAACTATCACCTCAGCTTCGAGTGGTTTGACCCCGAACTTTTGCAGGAAATACCGCCCCTTACTTTCCTTCAGCTGAGCAGCCTTGATCGCGCTTGAGCCAATATCCAGCCCAACAAGCTGGCGACGAGGAGTCAACATTGAGATAATATCGGTCTCTACGAGCTTCTTAAGTGAACTCATCATAATTCGGTACCTGCCACTCTACGCGACCGCCTTGCGAGTGCGAATAACTTTTTCAATTTCATCCACGTTTTTTCGCGTATAAAGGCGCCAGTTTCTCCAATCCCGAACTGGTTGGGTAATAACCCCGTCCCGCTCCCAGCGAAAGAGTGTGGCCTTGGAAATATCGAACAAGTCGCATATTTCATAGGCCTTAAACTCTTCTTGTATCGATGATTTTCTAGGCTTCTTCACTTGCGTATTAGTATTGTATGATAAGACTGTTGGTATTCACAAAATTAAGTATAGTCAATATGCTCTAGCTGTCAAGGAAAGGGTTTCAACCCGCGATTGTCGGAGGAATGAGATTGCTGCTATTGCTGCAATAGCCTAAGTTTTATCGACATCTCGATGTTTAAGCCCCGCTTCGTATCCTAACGTCGTGAGGCTTTCACAGAGATGACTGGCGATTGCAACAGACCGATGGCGTCCACCGGTGCATCCAATGGCAATAGTCAGATAACTACGCCGTTCTCGTTGAAACAATGGCAGGAGGAACTTCAATAGCTTTTCAACGTGGTCAATAAACGCGTGCGCATCTGGGTCGGCTAAGACAAAATGACGAACCCGAGGGTCGTTTCCGGGGAGCGGTTTAAGCTCAGGGACAAAGAACGGGTTCTTCAGAAATCTCACATCGAATAAGAGATCAATATCATAGGGTACACCGAATTTATACCCGAAGGTGAGGAGTGAGATAGTTAGCCGTCGTTCCGAGGATTCGCGCTGGAACTCCTTGGCGAGCATCTCCCCGAGTTCGTGAACCGTAAGATCCGAGGTATCAATGATACGATCAGTGTGCCGCCGAAGTTCCGTCAGTCGCTCTTTTTCGAAACGGATGCCTTCCAAAACGGGAAGGTGCGGCAGGAGTGGATGGGGACGCCTGGATTCCGAGAAGCGTCTGATCAGTACTTCCTCACGAGCCTCAAGGAATAATAACTGGACCGAATGGCCCAGCATTTTGACTCGTTCCAGGATTCCAACAAGATCAGAAAAGAACACCCGTTCTCGTATATCGATGCCGAGAGCGACCTTGGCGATTTCATTATGTTGTTGGTCACAGAGATCGACAAAGGTCGGAAGCAAGGCAGGAGGAAGATTATCAATACAGAAGTAGCCGGCATCCTCGAACGCCTTTAGGGCGTGAGATTTTCCGGACCCCGATAAACCGCTGATGATCACCAGGTTCAGTCGTGCCATAGAACCAGACGGTAGCGGCGCAGACACGTGAACTACTTCACCGAACTTGTACAACTAAAGATTCACCGCATGAGAGCCGCTTGAGGACCCAAGACTAGGAAGTTTGCTCCCTTGCGATCAAACTGGGCTACATCGACCAACTATTCATCTGACGATGCCGCCACGATGTGGTCTGCCGATTGTCCATCCGGGTTCTGCTCGGATCACATAACCACTGGCTTCTTCGATTTGGCTGGCTTGTGATTTACACGACGATCTTTCCACTTTCGAAACTGTGCGTCCACACGATCAACGAGCGCATCAATGGTGGCATACATCTCCGAAGTTGACGTCTTAGCTTGTATCAACTTCCCGCTTACAGCACCAGTGACTTCGGCCTTATGCTGCAGCTTCTCAACTCCGAGCACGATCTGAAGTGATCCAACCTTCAACCCATATCGCTCCAGACGACCAAATCTCGTTTCCACATAGCTTCTCAGGGCTGGAGTAACATCCATGTGCCGACCCGTGATTCTCAAGTTCATGCCTACCTCCAATTTGTGCATTTCGTTGGATGCAGCGCAGCGGTTATCAAAAGAATCGTTTGCGTTGACTGGCTGATGCAATATTCAATTCAGCTCGATACTTAGCCACGGTCCTCCTAGCGATGAGGACACCTTGGGTACGAAGCCTACCCGCAATCTCCTCATCTTTCAAAGGACGTTTTCCATTCTCTTCTGCCACCATGTTTTTTATCATGTCTCTAACGGATACAGAGGAATGCATGCTCGATGGTTCATCAGTTCGCTGAAGCCCGGCATTGAAGAAATATTTGAGCTCCAGCATGCCCTGCGGACAATACATATACTTGTTCGCTGTCACACGGCTAATCGTGGATTCGTGCATTCCAATATCTTCTGCTACCTGCTTGAGGACCAAAGGCTTGAGGTACTGCACGCCTTGCTCAAAAAACTGCTCCTGAAATTTCACAATGCTCGACACCACCTTGACAATGGTCCTATTGCGCTGCTCAATGCTCCGAATGACCCATTGCGCGGCCCGCAGCTTCTCATCCATATACGCTTTGGTTTCTGGAGTTCCACCCTGCCCTGAGGAAATGAGCTGCTTGTAGTACGGGCTGATCCTCATCCGTGGAAGACCATCATCGTTTAACAGAACAACCCATTCTCCTTCATTCTTGACGACAAATACGTCTGGTACGATCACATAGTTCTGGGTATTGGTGAACGGTCTCCCCGGTTTGGGCTCGAGCTCACCGATGATCTTTGTAGCCTGAAACACTTCCTCGATAGTGACATTTAAGGTCTTAGCAATTTTTGCATACTGCCGCCTCTCTAAGTCCTTTAGATGATGCTGAATAATGCTTTCAATCACCGATCCTTTGAGTGCTCCGGGAGGAGAGCCAAGCGAACCGAATGGGTTACGACCCAAATGTCCTAGTTGCAGCAAAAGGCATTCCGCCAGATCCCGTGCGGCAACTCCAGTGGGATCAAAAGTCTGAATCTCCCTGAGCACAGATTCGACCTCAGCTTCCGTAAAAGTAGAACCAGCCACAACCTCGGTCAAAGAAATTCGAAGGTAGCCATCATCATCCAGGTTACCAATAATTAAACGACCAAGCTCTTTGTCTCGATCGGATAGCGCAGACAGGGACAACTGCCAGAGAAGATGCTCTTCAAGGGACGTCGCCTTTGCTACCGTCTGTTCATATGATGGGAAATCATCAGACCCTCCGGAGTATTCAGACTGTCCGTCCCGCCGATCCCTACCGAAGTACTCCTCCCACCCGGATGCTGAAAATTCCTCCGGAGACCCTCGTTCTTCCGGTGTTTCTACTGTACTTGCCTGTTCCTGTCCTGCCACGGCTGAAGCTTCCTCTGCTTTCTCATCATTGCTAGAGGACTCATTTTCTTCTCCATCAGATTGGAGCTCATCCAGTAAAGGATTCTCCAACAGGTGTTGGGTCAGGCTCTGTTGCAACTCAAGGCGTGACAACTGCAACAGTTTAATTGCCTGCTGCAACTGCGGCGTCATGATCAACTTCTGACTAAGTTTCAGATCCAGGCGCAATTTCATCGTTGACGGTTCATCCTCTATAGCTTGAACTGTTCACCGAGGTAGACCGCTCGAGCAGTTTCGCTCTGAACGATCACCTCAGGAGGTCCGGATTCCAGAATCAACCCCTCATTGATGATGTAGGCTCGGTCGACTATGGATAGCGTTTCCTGGACGTTATGATCGGTAATGAGGATTCCGATCCCTTTATTTTTCAACCGAGTGATGATCTGTTGAATATCTGCAACAGCGATGGGGTCAATCCCCGCGAACGGCTCATCCAGCAACATGAATGACGGCGTGGCTGCTAAGGCTCTCGTAATCTCCAAACGTCGACGCTCCCCTCCTGACAGGGCATAGGCCATACTCTTACGAATATGGAGAAGATCCAATTCTTTGAGCAGCGCGTCCACCCGTTGGCTCCGCTCTTTACGAGCATACCCCAGCATTTCAAGAATCGCCAAGACATTATTCTCTACGGAAAGTCGGCGAAAGACTGATGATTCCTGAGGAAGATACCCTATTCCCCTTCGTGCTCTCTTATACATCGGCAGACTGGTAACTGATTCTCCCTTGAAGGTTATTTCTCCTTCATCAGGCTGGCATAAACCCACCACCATGTCAAAAATGGTGGTCTTCCCTGCTCCATTAGGACCAAGCAGGCCGACCACCTCACCAGCACAGACTTCGATTGCGACTCCTTTGACAACTTTTCGGCCACGGAAACTTTTGACTAATCCCGTAGCCTGTAGACAATCTCCATTCTGTGGGGAGGGTGAATCGATAAGAGCGCCCGCTCCAGCGTGAATACTCTGAGTCACGGCTTGTCCACCCCTTCACCCTCAATGCGAAGGTGGGACCCTCCCTCTACTACACTTCGCTCTTCAGTAAGAAAAATTGTAATCTGCTTACCGCTGACACGCGTCCCCCTCTCCCATGCCACTGGTTCACCAGTTAATACAACTTTGTCGCCGTCGACGAAATACACGGCTTTTTGGCAAGTGGCGTTGCCATTCTCGTATTCAAGCTTGACAGGGTGAGCATCTGCGGTCGCTTCGATCCGGCTGACGGAGCGATTCGAAATCGTCGACCTGGTACTGCTAGCTTTGTGTGAAGAGAAGTTCTGAGCTGGCTCTTCGTGGTTCGCTCCATTGGACGACCGCTGGATGAGTTCTCGCTTTCGAGAATGAAACGTCACAACCATTTTATCTGAGTGCACAACAAGGGGACCTCGAGTCAGTACAACCATCCCCTCGAACACTGCCTGACTATCTTGATTGCGGACCGTCATTTTCTTAGACGTAATGGTGGTAGGAACACCAGGCGTCTCAACATTCTGCTTCAGGTTTCCAGGTTCCGTGGAAAAAGCGGCGGACGTGCTTCCGATATATATGGCATTAAGAAGCAGGAACGAGATCCACATGAACATCGTGCAGAACCTCAAATTCTTCTGATTCCATTCGTCCGAGCAGTCCAAGACCTCTTATCTCCAACCCCTGCCCTACAATTCGGACAGGTTCTTCTGTTCGAATTTCTTTAGCCTGATCTGCCCAAACCAAATGGTTGGTATAAATCGTGTACCCACTCCTAGTTGTCACGATAATGGGTGCCTCGCGATTCGACAGCAAAAAATTCTTGCTCATAGTATCGAGTGTTCCTTCTTCACCATGGACCGTTACTTCCTCACCGTCTCTCCCATAGAAAGTGAGGGCCACATCATAGAGCAAGGCTTGTTTTTCTTGTTCAAATACTCGAGCCTGCTTGGCCTGTACTTGCCATTCCACCACGTCACCCTTCGATTGCGTAAAAATAAAATCCGAGAGTTTGGCATCAGCCTGTTCCAGTGGCTCAAGGGAAATTGGTTGGCTAGTCGGCAGAGAACCCGCATTTCTGACGAGAAGATACCCAAGGAATACAGCCAATAACACACTCGATGCCAGAAGAGTGCGTCTCGCTATAAGCTCCCACATAAGTTAGGTGTACTCCTGGCATGAACTCGCAACGAATCCTGGCACGATCGTAGCATGCACGGGGTACCATGTAAACGTCCTCCAGGGTTTAGAAACGAAACGACTCCCACATGAACTCATGTGGGAGTCGTTTCGTCATTGCCCCGCGGAGTGCCCAAAGAACTATGTCGAGGAGCCAGACTGTCCTGACGCAGGCTGCGCAGTGGAAGCAGCCGTCGTTTTCTTATGGGGGACCTCTTGGCGGGAAACCAACTCGATTGCGACCATCTCAGCAGCATCACCAACACGCCGACGAGTCTTGATGATTCTGGTGTATCCTCCGGATCGATCCTTGAATCGTCCTGCGACGTCGTCAAATAGTTTAGACACAACGGCCTTGCTCCGAAGAAAGCTAAGAGCCCGTCGTCTCGCTGGTAGAGTTCCTTCTTTACCAAGCGTGATCATGCGATCAGTAAATCCTCGTATCTCCTTCGCTTTCGCTCCAGTCGTCTCAATTCGCTCCCGCTCCAACAGTGAAGTGACCAAGTTTCTGAATAATGCCCCTCTGTGCTTGGTCTGCCTCCCAAGTTGCCGTCCTTTTTTCCTATGTCGCACAGTGTTCCTCTCAGCTATAAAACGTCATTCAGGATTTGGACTTCCATTGTGTGGAGAAAGCCCATCGTCTATTTTGGTCCCCAACGAAAGTCCCATCTCAGTTAGAATTTCCTTAATCTCGTTGAGAGATTTCTTCCCAAAGTTTTTCGTACGTAGCATCTCCCCTTCAGATTTTTGCACAAGGTCAGCGATGGTTTTGATATTCGCGTTTTTGAGACAATTGGCCGCTCGAACCGATAATTCCAACTCGTTTACACTACGCAAGAGATTCCTATTCACCTCTCGCTGAGACTCCTCATAGCCGACCTCGCTTTTTCCTTCGCTTCGTTCCTCGGGATTGATAAAGATATCTAAATGTTCACGTAAAATGCCTGCCCCTGTCGATAGAGCGTCTCTTGGGCTAATGGTTCCGTCTGTCCAAATTTCCATTGTCAGCTTATCATAATCGGTCATACGCCCAACACGCGCATTCTCAACATAAAAATTGACTCGTTTGATCGGTGAGAAAATGGAGTCGATGGCGATCACTCCGATCGGCAATCCTTCTTCTTTGTTGCGTTCTGCCGGCACATAACCCCGCCCATGCTTGATGGTCATCTCAATGTCCAACGTGGCATCCTTGTCGAGCGTAGCGATATGCAGATCAGGTGTCAAAATCGTCACATCCGCATCGTGAAGGATGTCGGAGCCCTTTGCCTCTCCTGGTCCTTTTTTCTTCAGCCGTATCGTCTTTGGTTTATCCGTATGAAGCGCCAACCGCAGACTCTTAATATTGAGAATAATCGCTGTGACATCTTCGGTTACACCTGCAATCGTCGAAAATTCGTGGACGACTCCTTCGATCTTCACGGTGGTCACAGCAGCCCCCGTAAGCGACGACAACAAAATGCGACGAAGGGCATTACCAATTGTCGTGCCGAACCCCCGTTCGAATGCTTCCGTGGTAAACCGCCCGAACGTGGGCGAATGTGCATCCCTGTCGACTTCCACCCGCATCGGGATCTGAAAGTCCTTCATCGCTTTGATCATGACCGACCCTCCATACCATCGAGTAACAAACACGTTGACAGATGACTCCGGACCGACAGAACGAAAGACCAAGGTAGACTAGCGCGAATACAACTCCACTACCATCTGTTCGTTCACCGGTAACGCGATCTGCTCCTTCGCCGGCAAAGACCTCACAATTCCCTTGAATGCGCTTTTATCCAATTCGAGCCAGTCGGGAATTCCTCGACTATCAACAGATTCCAATGCAGCTTGGATTGCAGCCATGTCCCGACTTCGCTCACGAATTTCAATCACATCGCCTGGTTTCACCAGTGCACCAGCAACCGTAATCTTCTTGCCATTCAGGGTGAAATGGCCGTGACTGACCATTTGACGAGCCTGCTTGCGTGAAGCACCAAATCCAAGACGATAGGTTACATTATCCAGTCGGCATTCAAGGAGACGCAGTAGAGCATCGCCGGTGACGCCGGTCTGTCGTTCAGCACGTTCAAACACACCACGGAACTGGCACTCCTGAAGCCCATAGATCCGTCTCAACTTCTGCTTCTCTCGAAGCTGAAGGCTATAGTCGGAGGTGCGTTGTCGCCCCTGCCCATGCTGTCCAGGTGGATAACTCCGCCGTTCGATGGCGCATTTTTCCGTCATACAGCGAGTCCCCTTGAGAAAGAGCTTCTCACCTTCTCGTCGACACAACCGACAGACAGGACCACGATACTTTGCCACTGCGTCCTCCTCGGGAATGAGCTTACTGATTAACCTAACATGACCTCTTCAGACTTCTACAAAAACGGATTCCTTGATTCATCATCTCAAACTCGACGCCGCTTGGGTGGCCGACACCCGTTATGTGGAATCGGTGTCACATCACGGATGAGATTGATTCGCAAGCCAGCCCCTTGCAATGAGCGAATGGCGGACTCTCGCCCCGAACCTGGGCCATTGACATACACATCAACTTGTCGCATCCCACTTTCCATGGCCTTTCGTGCTGCAGCTTCACCAGCCCGCTGTGCCGCGAAGGGTGTACTTTTACGTGATCCTTTGAACCCTTGGTTGCCAGCGCTCGCCCACACCACAGTATTGCCGCTCATATCTGTGATCGTCACAATCGTATTATTGAATGACGCCTGCACATGCGCCACCCCGCTCTGAACAATTCGACGCTCTTTCTTTTTCCCTTTTTTAACACTCATGCGACCCCCTCCTGACCGCTCATCAAATTAGGCGCTGGGCTATTTTGGACCCGTTGATCGCGGCTTACTACTCACTCCCGCACGCCGACCCTTACGTGTTCTGGCATTGGTTTTTGTGCGTTGACCACGAACCGGTAATCCTTTGCGATGACGCAACCCTCGGTATGTCCCCGTATCAATCAGCCGTTTGATATTAAGGGATATTTCTTTGCGAAGATCACCTTCAACTCGATGATCGCGCTCAATGATTTCACGCAACTTGACGATCTTGTCTTCGCTCAAATCCTTGACACGAACTGTTCCATCGATCCCAGCCTCATCAAGAATCTGTTGGGCAGATGTCCGGCCGATCCCGTAGATATACGTTAACCCAATTTCAGTTCGCTTATTTCTTGGTAGATCGACGCCAGCAATACGTGCCATTCTTCCTCCAGCTCTACGTCCTCAACGGTTCCAATGAACTGCTTTCCTGTCAACTGTGTCCGTTTTGCCAGCTAACGGCTGGCCTTTCACTCTTTCCCAGTACGCTTCTTTACCTAACCCTGCCGCTGTTTATGACGCGGGTTCTTACAGAGAATGCGGACAACCCCCCGACGACGAACAACTTTACATTTCGCACAAATGGGTTTGACTGATGATTTGACCTTCATACCAATTCCCAACTCCCATCTATTTAAAGCGATAGGTGATGCGGCCTCGCGTTAAATCATAGGGCGACATTTCCACCGTGACTTTATCGCCGGGTAGAATGCGGATGAAGTGCATCCTCATTTTCCCTGAGATATGAGCCAGTATGACATGGCCGTTATCAAGCCTAACTCGAAACATGGCATTGGGAAGCGTTTCCGCTACCGAGCCCTGGACTTCGATAATATCTTCTTTTGCCACGTCGTCTTGTGTTCTTCCCTATGAATCCAGCTCTACATTTTCTACAACTGACTCAGAATACGAGGAGTTCCGATTGGCTGTATGGCGATCGTGTGTTCGAAATGGGCTGACAGACTGCCATCTACCGTGACGGCCGTCCATCGATCATCGAGAACACGAACGGCGCTCCGCCCGATATTAACCATAGGTTCAATCGCCAACACCATCCCGGGCTGCAACCGAGGGCCTTGTCCCGGTTTCCCATAGTTCGGAACCTGAGGCTCTTCGTGCAATTGTCGCCCGATTCCATGACCAACAAACTCCGTCACGATCGAAAACCCTGACGCTTCCACATGTTCTTGAACAGCATGTGAAATATCTGAAAGACGATTACCGACCACTGCCTGTTTAATGCCCAAGTAGAGCGCCTCTTTCGTCACCTGAACCAATTTTTCCGTTGTTCCAGGAACCGCCCCAACGGCTACGGTCACGGCTGAATCCCCATAGAACCCGCCAACAATTGCCCCAAGATCTAACCCGATGATATCCCCTTCTTTCAGCTTTCGCCTTGAAGGGATACCGTGAACCACCTGGTCGTTTACGGAAGCACAGAGAGTCTTGGGATAGTTCCTATAGCCTTTGAACGCTGGAAGCGCTCCCCTGACTCGTATCTCCTCTTCAGCGATGCGATCCAGCTCTTCCGTACTGATACCAGGCTGGACTGCCTTCTTCACAATCTGCAACGCCTCAGCGACTACCCGTGACGCCTGTGCCATAACTTCAATCTCGGCAGGCGTTTTCAGAATGATCATGCCGTCTGGGATGTCGCCAGCATCTGTAAAAGATTTTGGGACACGGTCTCCACCGTCTCGGCACCATTGAGATGTGACAACACATGCTGCTTCTCATAAAAACTAATCAATGGTGACGTTTGTTCTTCATAGACACGGAGCCGCATTTCAATCGCCTCTCGTTGATCATCGCTGCGTTGAGTCAATGTTTCTCCACACCGCTCACACGCACTTCCCATCTTTGATGGAGCAAAGTCGACGTGATAGATCGATTGGCACTTAGGACAACTCCGACGCCCACTCAGACGTCTTACGATTTCTTCTCGAGAGACCTCGAAGTTAATCACGCGATCTAAATGCAGGCCTTGTTCGTTCAACACTTTGGCGAGGGCTTCGGCCTGAGGAACCGTTCTCGGGAATCCATCCAGAATAAACCCGGATGCATTGGACGAATCTGCCAGCTTTTCTCGCACTAATCCAATGACCACTGAGTCAGGAACTAATCCTCCTCGATCCATATGCCCTTTGGCTTCCAGGCCAAGAGGAGTCTGACTGCGAACCGCCTCTCGAAGCAGATCACCGGTCGAGATCTTACAGATGCCATAGTGAGCTGCAGCCTTATCAGCTTGGGTACCTTTCCCAACGCCCGGAGCACCAAGGAACACCAACCTCATAGTCTTACCCACTTCTTCCACGTAACGGAGCCATCCCTTTACCTAAAAATCCCTCGTAGTTGCGCATCAACATGTGAGATTCAATCTGCTGAGCGGTATCGAGCCCGACCCCAATTACGATGAGCAGAGATGTTCCCCCGAAATAAAAAGGGACATTCAACTTGTAAATAAGAAATTCAGGAATTACACAGACAATTGCGAGGTAAATAGCCCCGGCGAACGTAATTTTCGTCAGAACATTGTAGATATAATCGGAAGTCCGTTGCCCGGGCCTGATCCCTGGAATGAAGCCTCCGTACTTTTTCATGTTGTCAGCCATATCGACAGGGTTAAGAACGACCGCCGTGTAGAAGAAACAGAAAAAGACAATCAGCCCCACATACATCAACGTGTAGAGGAGCGATCCAGGGGCTAACTGCATTCCGATAGATTTTATCCATGGTGTCTCAAAGAACCCAGCTATGGTCGCAGGAAACGCAATGATCGACGAGGCAAATATGGGAGGAATCACGCCAGCCGTATTGATCTTCAATGGAATATGCGTGCTCTGTCCCCCGTAAACCCTTCGTCCAACCACTCGCTTCGCATACTGAACCGGTATCTTTCGTCGCCCGCTTTCTAAAAAAACGATTGCGGCTACAACAGCGACCATGAGTAGACCCAAGGCAACCAGTAAGAACGCGTTGAGCTGGCCGATCTCATACAAATTATAGGTCTGTGCGACCGCCGATGGGAGCCGCGCGACGATTCCCGCAAAAATGATTAATGAGATCCCATTCCCAACGCCCCTTTCGGTGATCTGCTCACCCAGCCACATCAAGAAGCCTGTTCCCGCTGTGAGCGTGATCACCGTCATAAGACGGAATCCCCACCCGGCGGTGAGCACAAACGCCCCCTGATTCATTTGCTCCAATCCAACCGCAATACCAAACCCTTGTATCAGAGCGATGCCAATCGTTCCGAACCGCGTGTACTGAATAATCTTCTTACGGCCTCGTTCACCCTCCTTGGCTAACTTGGTCAAATGCGGAACGACGACCGTCAATAATTGAAGAATGATCGACGCGCTGATGTATGGCATGATGCCCAGCGCAAAGATCGTCAGGCGTGACAACGAACCGCCTGAGAAAATATCGAGAAACCCTAAGAGAGCGCCACCCTGTTTCTGTAAAAATTCTGACAGCGCTTCTCCGTTGATACCAGGAGTTGGAATGTGTGAGCCCACACGATAGACGACCAACATCCCGAGCGTGAACAGAACTCGAGTACGCAGCTCGGGAATCTTAAAGATATTCTGAAAACTGGTGAGGAGCCGCTCAAGCACCGCCGATAACCTCGACTCGCCCTCCGGCCGCTTGGATTTTCGCCTCTGCCGACTTACTGAATTTATGAGCCTGCACGACGAGAGACTTCTTTAGTTCGCCATTACCTAGAATCTTGATCGGTCGTTTTTTCCGCTTGACTAATCCAGCATCAACCATCGCCTGTGGGGTGATGGTCTCGCTCCCTGTCCAATCTACAAGACTTGTCAGATTGACGATGGCATATTCCACTCTGGATGGGTTTGTGAAACCAAACTTCGGAAGCCGACGCACCAACGGCATCTGTCCACCCTCGAAACCGGGACGCTTACCTCCCCCAGATCGAGCCAGTAGCCCTTTATGCCCCTTGGTGGCAGTCTTTCCATGACCGGAACCCGGCCCACGCCCAATACGCTTACGTCGTTTTTTTGCCCCTCTTGCTGGGGCCAATTCATGAAGATTCATGGCTTGCCAACCTCAAGCAGATAACAAACTTTTTGAATCATGCCTCGGACTTGTGGCGTATCAGGACGGACAACCGTTTGACGAATGTGTCGGAGACCTAGACCACGCAAAACAAGGCGATGGCGCTCTGGCGTTCCGATTGGACTCCGCTTCAATGTTACTCGCACGTTATTCGCTTTTGATTGCAAAGTTTTTGATGATGATTGCGCTGCACTCATTTAGACCGTTGCCCTTTCTCGCCCTTCGGCGACAGCTTGCCGGCGGAAGCGAAGGACATCATCCAAATTCCTGAGCTGGGTTAGTCCGTCAAGAGTGGCACGAACGGTATTGAAGGGATTGCCCCGCCCAAGAGTTTTCGTAATAATATTGTGGGCACCGACTAATTCTACAACGGCACGAACGGCGCCCCCGGCGATGATGCCCGTTCCATCGACCGCGGGTTTCAGCAACACGTGCTCCGCCCCGAACAAACCGTGTACTTCATGCGGGATAGTCCCACCCTTGAGCGGGACATGAACGAGATGCTTCTTCGCCTGCTCGACAGCCTTAGAAATCGCAACCGGAACCTCGGCAGCCTTTCCCTTTCCGATACCGACCCACCCATGGCCATCACCAACGACGACGAGGGCACAGAAGTTGAAGCGCTTCCCACCCTTGACAACCTTTGCAACTCGGTTGATGAATACAACTTTATCTTTCAGGTTTAATTCATCGGGATTGACTCGCACGCTAGTACCCCTCAGTCCTAAGTTCGCCAACAGTTCATTAAGAGACTTACTCGCACTACCATACTCGCCTCCGACCCCATCTCAGCCTAAAATTTCAATCCCCCCTCACGGGATGCATCCGCAAGGGCTTTGATACGGCCATGATACATCCGCCCTCCTCGGTCAAAAACGACTGCGGTAACCTTTGCAGACTTGGCACGATCCGCTATCAATTTGCCAACTGCTTTGGCCGCTTCAATTCCACCAGTTGACTTGAGGGTTGTGCGAAGCGCCTTATCAAGTGACGAGGCAGCAGCCAACGTTGTACCCCTAATATCATCGATAATTTGTGCGTAGATATGAGTTGCGCTCCTAAAGACGTTCAATCGTGGTCGCTCTGCCGTCCCTAGAATGACTAGTCGCACTCGCCGCCTTCGTCGCTCAAGTTGTTGAACCTTGTTTGCCGCATTCATCGTCAGTTCCTACTTCCCTGTTTTGCCTTCTTTTTTCCGCAAGATTTCACCAGCATACCGGACACCCTTTTGCTTATAGACATCCGGTGGTTTAATGGCGCGCAGGTCAGCTGCAACCTGACCTACCAATCGCTTATCAACTCCCTTGAGGTTGATCAGCGTTTGCTTATCAACCTTTACATCGATACCTGCCGGCACTTGATAGATCACCGGATTAATGTATCCAACATTGAAGCTTAACGTGCGACCCTGAAGCTGAGTCTTGTACCCGACTCCAGTAATTTCAAGCGAACGTTCGTACCCCTTCGTAACACCCTGAATCATGTTGTTCAGCTCCGCACGGGTCAGGCCATGCAACGCTCTCACCTTTCGATCATCGTTTGCACGATCGACAATGAGGTGGCCATTACTGATCGCCACCTTCACCCCATGCACGAGAGACCAATCTAACTTCCCGAGTGGCCCCTTAACCGACACCGTGGTTCCGGCGACTTTGACTTCCACTCCACCAGGAATGGCAATTGGCTTTTTCCCAATG
The DNA here is from genome assembly GCA_964547625.1 of uncultured Nitrospira sp. Lineage (GTDB taxonomy): Bacteria > Nitrospirota > Nitrospiria > Nitrospirales > Nitrospiraceae > Nitrospira_D. The sequence goes on along the minus strand of CAZJOQ010000023.1, from coordinate 7,401 downwards.
CGAGACATAGCGTATTTCTATCCTTCAATCGAGATTGAACCGACTTACCATACCGAGCAAAGAACCTCGCCTCCAAGATGACTCTTGCGAGACTCCTGATCAGTCATAATTCCCTTCGAAGTGGAGAGAATGGATAAGCCAATACCATTGCGAACTTTTTTAATATCCTCACTACCAACATACACACGGCGCCCTGGCTTACTAATACGCTCCAAGCCAGTAATCATAGGCTGTCCTTCGCCTATGTATCGAAGCCGCACGCTCAGAACAGGATGACCATCCCGCACCTCATCGTCGATCGAGTCGACATAACCTTCCCGCTTCAAAATTTCTAAAATTGCTCGTTTCAATTTTGAGGTGGGAACCGTGACTGTTTCAAAACGGCGCTGAGCCCCATTCTTCAAACGAACCAGAAGATCGCCGATTGGATCGGTAACCATGCTATTCCCTTCTATTCTCTATTGACAGACATCGGCGCGAGAACACCAGCTACCAGCTAGATTTCCGAACTCCAGGAATCTCCCCACGCAACGTCATCATGCGAAAACAAATTCGACACATTCGAAATCGACGAAGATAGCCTCGCACTCGACCACAAACGCCACAGCGGTGATACTCTCGAGTGGAGAACTTCTGCTTTGTCGCTGCCTTATTTCTCAGCGCTAATCGTGACACAAATCACCCCTCCCATCCAAAAACACTATCGCTATTCTCCATCCTCAAGCGCGGAACGGCATTCCAAGATGTTTCAGAAGAGCCTTTCCTTCGTCGTTTGTCTTGGCTGTGGTGACCACCGTAATATCCATACCATGAATGGATGCCACTTCATCGTACTTGATCTCCGGAAAGATCAGCTGCTCCTTCAACCCAAGCGTATAATTACCCCGACCATCGAACGCTTTGGGGGATACCCCGCGGAAGTCACGGATACGAGGCAGCGCCAACGATACCAACCGATCGAAGAATTCATACATCCGTCGACTCCGGAGTGTCACTTTGGCACCAATCGGCAATCCTTGCCTCAGCTTGAAACCAGCAATGGCTTTTTTCGCTCTCGTGACAACCGGCTTTTGCCCTGTAATCATACCCAATTCAGTGACGGCACTTTCTAAGAGCTTCACATTCTGAATGGCCTCACCCATTCCAACATTCAGCACCACACGCTCAAGCTTGGGCACTTGCATGAGATTCTTATACCCAAACTCCTTCATCAGCGCCGGAATGACTTGCTGTTCATACATATCCCGAAGCCGTGGGCGAAACTTTGATTCCTCACTCCCATGATCCAACTTCGGAGGGGAAGCTTCCTTCTTCGTACTCTTTCGTTGAGATGATTTACTGGATTGATTTTTCGGTTCCTTAGCCATTGCCTAACCCTATTCCACAGTCTCGTTGGATTTCTTACTAAAGCGCACCCGCCGCCCATCTTCTAAAAGGCGAATACCGACTCGCGTAGGTTTTTGCGTCACTGGGCAAAAGAACATGACGTTTGAAATCTGCAGTGGGGCTTCTCGCTCTAAAATACCCCCCTGCTTCGCCTTTTGATTCGGCTTTGTATGTCGCTTGATAATATTCAACTTCTCCACAATCACTTTACCGGCCCGGAGGTCAATGGAAAGCACCTTGCCTCTCTTCCCTCGTTCACGGCCAGAAACCACGACAACCGTGTCCCCTTTGCGAATTCTACTTTTTCTTAGTGCTTCCACCATACTCCTCGCTCGCTCCCCTTCACAAAACCTCTGGTGCCAGGGAAATAATCTTCATGAATTTCTTCCAGCGAAGCTCCCGGGCAACAGGGCCGAAGATACGAGTTCCAATCGGTTCACCGTCTTTATTAATCAGGACACACGCATTCCGATCGAACTTGATATACGATCCATCTTCCCGTCGAACTTCTTTTGTCGTTCGAACAATTACGGCTCGGCTCACGTCACCCTTCTTCACACTCGCCTGGGGTATAGCCTCTTTGACAGCCACTACCACAATGTCACCTAACGATGCATAGCGTCGTCTTGTGCCTCCAAAGACATGAAAGCACATGGCCTGCTTGGCCCCGGAATTATCAGCGACATCCATATAAGTATAGTTCTGAATCATTGCGATCTTCCTACAAGTATCACGAGTGCAGAAGCCGAAGAAAAGTCTCTTCTACTTTTCAGGCTGTCCCTTTTCCATAACCTGCACGACACGCCAATTCTTTTCTTTGCTCAGCGGTCTCGTCTGGACAAGCTTGACCCGATCTCCTACTTTACAGACCCCACTTTCGTCATGTGCTTTCAATTTCGTCACTCGCCTAAGAACTTTTTTATAGATCGGATGAACCACTGACCTTGACACCACCACAACGACCGTCTTCTGCATTTTGTTACTGACAACATCGCCATACCAATGGCGACGCTTCACCACTTCAGCCATAAGCGTCCTTTACCCCTTCGCCGCTTCAGTTCGGTCAACCCCCTGCTGAAGAACCGTCTTCACCCGGGCGATATCCCGCTTGGTTTTTCGAATCTGCATAGGATTTTCAAGACGGCCAGCACCGAATTGAAAACGCAGGTTGAACAGCTCCTGCACAAGCTGCTTTTCCTTCTCGGCAAGCTCGCCTGCAGTCATATTTCGAAGCTCTTTTATGTCTAACGCCATATACCCACTCCTGGCCTTTTATTTACACCGGCAGGAACTTAGCCAAACTCACCGCGAACAACCAATTTTGTCGTGATAGGTAACTTGTGAGATGCAAGCCGAAACGCCTCTCGAGCAGTTTCCGGAGTGACTCCATCCATCTCATAAAGGATCCGACCAGGCTTCACAACGGCCACCCAGTACTCAGGATTACCTTTTCCCTTTCCCATTCGAGTTTCTGCTGGCTTTTTGGTAATAGGTTTGTCCGGAAAAATACGTGTCCAGACCTGCCCGCCACGCTTCACGTGTCGAGTAATAGCAATACGCGCTGCTTCAATCTGGCGACTCGTGATCCACCCCGGCTCTAAAGCCTTTAAGCCAAATTCGCCCAAAGTGATCTGCCCTCCACGATAGGCCTTCCCCGTCATCCGGCCTTTTTGCATTTTTCTAAATTTGACTTTCTTAGGCGCTAACACGGCTCGATCTCCTCATCCAAACCGGCGATCTAAAGATGATTCTGCTTTCATAGGCCGAACAGGAAGAAGCTCGCCTTTATATATCCAAGTCTTCACTCCGATCTGCCCCATTGTTGTATGCGCTTCAGCGAAGCCATAATCAATTTCAGCACGAAGCGTGTGCAAAGGCACCCGTCCCTCTCGATACCACTCCGTTCGCGCGATTTCTGCGCCACCCAATCGACCAGCGACCATAATTTTAATACCCTGAGCACCGAGCCGCAGTGCAGACTGAACACTACGCTTCATGGCTCGACGAAAGGCCACTCGCTTCTCAAGTTGAGTTGCCACATTTTCACTGACAAGTTGAGCATCAAGTTCAGGCTTTTTGATTTCCTTCACTGTGATGTAGACCTGCCCTCCGTATTGTTTTTCCAGGTCGGCCTTCAACTTATCAACCTCGGCACCCTTACGGCCAATGATAATTCCAGGACGGGCCGTATGAATGATCACTCTGGTTTGGTCTCCAGAACGTTCAATTTCAACCTTTGCTACCCCAGCGTGATAGAGCCGAGCCTTGACCATCTTCCTAATTTTGACGTCTTGATGGAGAAGCTTGGCGTAATCTTTCCCCGCATACCAACGAGAACTCCACGTATAGTTGTAACCAAGACGATAACCAATAGGATGTGTTTTTTGACCCATGCGCTATATGCCTCAATAAAAGAGAATCAGTCTACTTGCGATTGCCTGAACCTTCTGGTGCCGTGACCACGACGGTGATGTGACTCGTACGTTTTTGAATTGCATTAGCCCTTCCCATTGACCGAGCACGCACCCTCTTGTATGTGGGGCCGCAATTGACGAAGGCCTTGGAGATCACCATGGATTCACTATCTCCCATTTCTTTCAATTCAGCGTTCGCCACAGCGGAACGAACGATCTTTTCGACAACTCGAGCAGCATGCCGATGAATGTGCTTCAGCATGGCCAACGCCATCGGTACCTGCCTGCCCCGAATCATATCGATCACCGGCTTGGCTTTGCGTGGCGCGACACGAACAAATCTTAGAATTGCATGTGCTTCAGTCATCTTAGAAACCCTGTGATCGATAAATCTCTATCGTTAATTGTTCTACTTCAGCGCGACAGCCTTCTCAGTCTTAGCCTGTCCGTGCCCCTTGAAAAACCGCGTTGGAGCAAACTCGCCCAACTTATGGCCGACCATGTTTTCGGTTACAAACACCGGGATAAATTTTTTCCCGTTGTGGACAGCGAACGTATGGCCGATCATGTCCGGGACGACTGTCGACCGACGCGACCACGTCTTGATCAACCTACGGTCCTTCGTCTGATTCATCTGCTCCACTTTCTTGAGCAAATGACCGTCGATAAACGCCCCTTTACTTACCGATCTAGGCATTGCGCACTCCTGACTTTCGTCGAGCAATGATAAACTTCTCGGTTTTTTTATTTTGCCTGGTCTTGTAGCCCTTCGTCGGAAGCCCCCATGGCGAAACAGGATGCGGATTTCCCTGACCTGATTTTCCCTCTCCTCCTCCATGCGGATGGTCGACCGGGTTCATGACCACGCCGCGAACATGCGGCCTTTTCCCCTTCCACCTGCCCCGTCCCGCTTTTCCGACACTGACATTCTCATGATCCACATTACCGACTTGTCCCACCGTCGCCATACAAACTCCCAAGATTCTGCGCATTTCTCCAGACTTCAGTCGAACCTGCACATAGTCGCCGTCACGCCCCATGACCTGCGCGAACCCACCGGCACTTCGGATCAATTGCCCACCCTTCCCGGCCTTCAATTCGAGGTTATGGATGGTCGTACCAAGAGGCATACTCATCAATGGAAGCGCATTTCCCGGCCTGATTTCTGCCTGTGGACCAGATTGAACTTCGTCGTTTAGACTAAGTCCGACTGGAGCTAAGATATACCGCTTCTCTCCGTCTCGATAGCTCAACAGCGCTATCCTTGCAGATCGATTCGGATCATACTCAATAGCGATCACCTTTGCTGAAATACCGACTTTGTCTCGACGAAAATCAATCTTTCGATATAGCCGCTTATGCCCACCCCCACGAAACCGAACAGTTATCCGCCCATGATTGTTTCGGCCACCGCTTCTCAAATGGAAAGAAGTTAATGACTTTTCTGGCTTTTTCTCAGTAAGCTCCTTGGACACCACGGCCGTCATGCCCCGACGACCTGCGGATGTTGGACGATAGACTTTTAAACTCATGCGATACCCCTTTACCCTCTAGACCCTACCGAACGAACCTCGATCAAAATTAGGCGCTTTCGTACATCTCCAGCTTTTCACCTGCTTTAAGCGTGACAAAAGCCTTCTTCCAATCAGAACGTTTGCCAGAAAAACGACCGAGCCGCTTAACCTTCCCACGAACATTCATGAGATTAACCTTCTCAACCTTCACCTTGAGCAGAGCCTCGACCGCTTGCTTGATCTGAACTCGATTCGCTTCGGGATGGACCACGAAACCGACGGTATTGGTTTTCTCTCGAAGTGCTGTAATCTTTTCAGTCAGTAACGGCTGAACCAAGACCCTGTGCATCTCGATCTTCATGACCAGACCTCACTCACGGGACCAAGCTCTCGCTCGGAGATCAGAATCACGTGCGCACGAACAATATCGTAGACATTTAACTGATCTGCGCTGAGAACTTTAACGTCCTTCAAATTTTCTGCAGCTTGCAAGATTTCGGACTGCGATTTGCCAATAATTACCAGAGCGTGAGCACCTCCACTAAATTGTCTCAAGGCTTGAGCCAACAATTTTGTCCTTGGCTGTTGCAGAGAAAGATCCGAAACCACAAACAATTTTTCCTCTGCTACCTTAGCCGATAAGGCACTCTGAAGAGCAGCCCGATACTTTTTCTTGGGCATTGAATAGGCGTAACTCCTTGGTTTCGGCCCAAATACACTCCCTCCATGGCGCCAAACTGGAGAGCGAAGCGAGCCAGCTCGAGCACGTCCGGTGTGCTTTTGCTTCCAAGGCTTTTTCCCAGACCCACTCACCTCACCTCGACGCAAAGTCGAAGCGGTCCCCCTACGCTCGCAAGCACGTTGCATTATCACCGCTTCATGCACCAGAGTAACACGAGGCTCACACCCGAAAACTTGCGGAGACAGATCAACCGTCCCAACTTTCTTTTTCTGCAAATCCACCAGATCAATAGTAGGCATATCTAGCTCTTTTTAGACTTCCGCACGACAACGATCCCATTCGCTGCCCCGGGAACCGCACCACGCACAAATAGGAGATTTTCATCCAACCGTGACTCAACGACCTTCAATCGATGAACTGTAACCCGTTCCGATCCCATATGGCCTGGCAGCGTCTTCCCCTTCCAGACACGAGATGGAAATGAACTGGCTCCAATTGACCCAGGAGCCCGATGAAACATGGACCCATGCGATTCAGGGCCACCAGCGTAGTGATGTCGCTTCACAACGCCCTGAAACCCCTTACCCTTTGAAACGCCGATCACATCAACCCAATCACCCTTCTTAAACATCTCAACCGTGACGAATTGCCCCACCGTCGCTTCACCGTCTTTCTTAAATTCTCGCAAGATGCGACTAGGTGATGCTTGGTTTTTCTTCAGATGACCAAGTTCCGGCCTCGAAAGCTTACGCTCTTTCACTTCACCGAACGAAAGCTGCACCGCCTCGTACCGATCTCGCTCTTTTGTCCGCACAGTGACAACTCGGCATGGACCAGCCTCAATGACAGTGACCGGCGTTAAGCAAGTCTCATCGAACACTTGTGTCATTCCGAGTTTCTTTCCAATCAGTCCGTTTGTCATATTTGTCCAGTTGCTATGCGTTTCGCCTGAGTGCTGCTCCTTAGAATTCCGCCATTAACACTCGGGTCTCATAACTTTATCTCTACGTCTACACCGGCCGCCAGATTGAGCTTCATCAGTGAATCCATCGTTTCAGGCGTCGGCTCCATGATATCGAGCAATCTTTTATGCGTGCGCATTTCAAACTGTTCGCGCGACTTCTTGTCGGCGTGTGTCGATCGCTGAACCGTAATCTTTTCAATTCGAGTGGGAAGCGGAATCGGCCCGATTACTCTTGCGCCACTACGTCGAACAGTTTCAACAATTTCACTCACAGACTGATCGAGTACCCGATAATCGAACCCCCTCAACCTAATTCTGATTCGCTGATCGACCTTCACGTCATTACTCCTAATCTATCAACTGAACGCGTTCCAACCTATGCCAAGATTTCCGTCACGACCCCCGAGCCCACCGTCTTGCCACCTTCCCGCACGGCAAACC
>CAZJOQ010000022.1:0-29746 GCA_964547625.1 uncultured Nitrospira sp. | reverse complement strand
TCCTGGCCCTATTCACTCGACTCACACGGACACACCATGCTGTCAGCGATGCTAGGGTGTGATCGTACGACTGTGTGTCAGAAAAACGATCAGTGTGTGACAAAGATATCATCACTGTGTGATGGTTTCTTGATCACTCTCTGCGAACCTATTGGTCAGTACATCATGCCTGCATGGGTAAGCTCTGAATCGATCGGTTTGATCAGAAATCTCTCATGTTGGAATGCAGGCGGCCCAGGCAACCCTAGACCGGAGGATGAGTGTGAGGACACGCGTGACCAGGTATACAGGCTCGATTCCCCCTAGTGGATCAACGGACAATACATCCCGTTTGATGAATGATGAGGATCGGCTGTTGTCACAACTGCGGGCAGGGGAGGAAGAAGCATTTGAAGCCGTCGTCACCCACTATCAGGACATGCTCATTCGAATGGCTATGAGGTATGTAGCCAATCGAGCAACCGCGGAGGAGGTCGTGCAGGAGACCTGGATTGCGGTGATGATCGGGCTGAGTCGGTTCGAAAGCCGGTCGTCCCTCTATGCATGGATCTGTGCGATTCTCATCCACAAAGCCAAGGACCGAGGTGTCCGAGAGAGCCGTCAGAGAACCTTCTCAGACTTCGAATTGGAAACCGCTCACTGGAGTAGTGAACCCGATCCATCTCGATTGAGACCGCGGAAAGAGTGGTCCTGGCCCACAGCGTTCTCACAGCAGCTTTGGGATGACCGGACTCCGGAGAAACTGTTGGCATCAAGGCAGACCACAGCCCGCATGTGGCACGCGATCGAGACCTTGCCCACACCCCAGAAGGAAGTCCTCATTCTGCGCGATGTGCAGGGCATACACACCAGAGAAGTGTGTCAGCAACTCAAGATTTCTGAAACGAATCTCTATGTACGGTTGCACCGCGCTCGAGAACGAGTGAAAGTGGCTGTCGAGGCTGCGCTGGGATGAGATGAGGCCTGACCTCGGTCGTCAGTGTAGAGGCCATACCTCGCTTGAAGAGAACGAGTGGGATGACATCGCAGTCTGACTTGCATGGACAATGGACAACCCATAGTGATACGTACGATGGTGAAGCTGAGAATCAGAGCATCGTGTCAACGACGGCGCTTCAACCTCTATTATGATACGTGCGTCCCAGACTGTAAGAAATTGAACAAGTGTCCGACAAACATTCTAGGGCTGAGCAATCCGCCTCAATCGAGGCGGATTGCTCAGCCAGCGATTATTGAATGGAGCTAGCGAAGCCGCTGTGGGTGATTTCAGCACGAACAGGATCACCAATTTTCTTGCGCCCTCCCAGCTGCTTGGTTTCTCGGCTCACAAAGAGTTGAACCTGGTTTCCGTCATAATCCTCGATCGTGTACACCGTATCTTTCATGTGCTTGACAGTTCCTCCGATTGTTCTCCAGGCAGGGCCAGGCGTATTGTTGGACTGGTGCGCAACGGCAGGGAAGTGACGTTCCGTAAGAGATGAAGGTGGAGCGGCATCTGTCTTCTTCTCATGCCTTTTGGCCGGCCGTGGTGAAAAAGGGTGCGGCCAACAACATTGCGGTCAGTCCTCCGATTATCGCGAGGTGGATTTTCTGATGATCTTTCTTCATGATGAACCTCCTGTGGAAGAAATCATCTCGGCCGGGAAGTTCTCAGCAAGGCATATGCCGGTGACACAAAACCCATGGACTATGAATTTCAAAGTGTTACACGGCCTGCTGGAAGAGTAACTAGATACGGTATTTCAAACACGGTAAAAAACGGTCAGTGACTGTACAGATCTTGGCAGGGTGTATCCAGCGTGATATATGCTGATAGAAATAGAACGAGCTAGGCAAAAACTTCATGATTGCGGTAGCCAACCTTCCACGTTCGAGGGCAGAAAGCCAAGTCTCCGCCAAGCCTTATGGGGTGGGTTGACGAATCTGGTTTGTCAGCGACCGCTGCTGGCTATTTTTCAGGCGTGCCTTCGCTGTAATTCCTCTTGCGGATACTGCAACCTTCCTTTGAACGTTGGGCGATATGAAATGTCCCGCGATGAGATCCGGCAAGTCTTTATGGGACTCTACGGGGAGGGCGTTCGGTTCGTATTCCTACAGGGTGGAGAGCCTTTGCTTCGAAAAGACTTGGTGTCAATTCTTCAAGATTTGGTTCAGATTGGATTTCACATTACGCTCATTACCAACGGCACCAGATTGACGTCAAGTCTTGTGCAAACATTCAACAACCTCGCAGTCACGCTTTCGATTAGCCTGGATACGCTCGACCCTATCAGATATGAACGTATCCGAGGTGCCGATCAACTTGAACTCGTTCTCGCTGGTCTTGAGCTGTTGGAAGACTATCGTCATCCCAAGTTTCTGACCTGCATCGTCAGTGAGATCAATCGCCAGGAAGTCGCTCAGATGGTTGAGTTTGCTCAAGAGCGGGGCTTCTTGCCGGTTGTCGGCGCCTATCATTGGGACGTCGGACTGTACGGAAAGCAAGAACCCTTGTTGATGTATGAGCGTGTACAGGCGCGTGCCGTGTTTGAGGGGCTGCTTAAAGAGAATGCCCTCCCATCTGGTTATCTGCGACAATACGCGAAGGACAATGTATCCTGGCTCAGCGGGGAAACACTCAGGCCTTGCGACGCCGGTCGGTATAGCATTGCCATCGATGCATCGGGTAATGTCTCGCCTTGTCTCTCACTCCCTGAGGCCGGGAATCTCCTCAAGTCTTCGCTGAGCGAAATCCTTGCACGGTTCGATCGACAAGCGATTCAACGTTGTTCGGATCGGTCTTCCTGTAACAGGCTGGACGGGCGCGTGATCGGATCAGTGCTCCGTCATCCTATAGCAGCATGGCAAACACCGGTTACGTGGTAAGTCAGGAGAGGACTGTGATGCGATGGATCATACTGAGCCTAGGGATTCTCGCTGCGGGCTGTTCAACGGTACCGACGACGTTTACGCCTGTCCAACCGATTCCACCAGAACAGTTCTCGCACAAGGTCTTTGATGAACTGTTAGCTACGCATGTTCGGGACGGCGCAGTCGACTATCCTGCTATCCAGTCAGATGATCGGCTACCCATTTATCTCTCACAGCTGGATCGGGTTGACCCGAATGCGCTCTCGACACGGAATGAGCGACTGGCCTTCTGGATCAATGCGTACAACGCCTTCGCGATCAAAGGGATTCTCGATGGGTATTCACCCATGACCTACTGGGGACGATATCGCTATTTTATCGGACAGGACTATCGCGTTGGTGGGGCAAGCATCAACCTCTATGACCTGGAACGGCAGGTGTTGATCAACCAGTTTCGTGAGCCACTCATGCATTTTGCCATTGTGTGTGCCTCTATATCCTGTCCTAAGATCCAGCCCTGGATCTATGAACCGAATCAACTTGAGGCTCAGTTGGACCGTGTTGCCAGAGCTTTCATCAATGACCCTGCACGGAATCGCTTCGACCCGACAAAGAAAGTCGCATCCCTCTCCATGATCTTCAAGTGGTTTGACGAAGATTTCACGAGAGCTGCCGGATCGGTTCTGACTTACGTCATCCGCTACGTGGAGGATCCTGAACTTGTTCAGGATCTCATACGATCTGAATACCGCATCGAGTACCTCGACTACGACTGGAGCCTCAACGGAATACCGCCCAAGGAGCAGAACCATGTTGGTCCGTCCTGACGAGAAAACTCCGATCGCACGACTCTTGACCTTTCTGGAGCATGGCGAGCGGATGGCCCATGATTGTGCAAAGGCTCAAGCGGCCTTAGCGGTCGACGCGGGGACACGCCGGTTTCTCACAAGCCAAGCCCGACAGGAAGCGATGCATGCAGTCGTGTTTCAGAGTGCGATTGCCTGGCTGGCACCGAAGCATCTCAGCGACGAGCCATTCCTTCCGGCCTTGGAAGAATATCGAACGATTCTCAACGAAGAAGTGGCCGGGCACAATCTGCTTGAAACCTATCTGGCCGAGCAGGTCGTGCTCGAAGGGCTGGGTGAAGCCGTCCTGACACGGATGGAACAGGGGCTCGCCAAACGGGCGGCTCCGTTCGGGCGGCTGCGCCGCATCCTGCTGCACCAAGAGGAAGCGCATCACGGCTTTGGCCGCCGTCAGCTCGAACGAGCCATCGACCGTGGTGAGACCGATGTGAAGGATCTCGGGCGCCGGTCGCAACGTTATCTCGCGTTGACCGACGCCATGGTCCTCACTCTCTGTGACCTGTTTGAGAGCATTGATGAAGACGCTACGGCATGGGCGCACGATGTGCGCACATTCCTGCCGTCGTGGTGCGCGGCATGATCAGCGTCATTATTCCCGCCTATAATGAGGAAAAGGCACTGCCGCACACCTTGCGCGCAGTGTACCTCCAGCAAGGCGAATTTGAAGTGATCGTAGTAGACGGCGGCAGTTCTGACGGGACACACGTCGTCCTATCGAACTTTGGTTTTCAGTGCCCCTCACCCCTTACGCCTCACCCCTCACGCCGGTTGTTAGCGGCTTGCAAGGGCCGCGCCTCACAAATGAATGCCGGGGCCAAGCAGGCAAGGGGAGAGTGGTTGCTCTTTCTCCATGCCGATACAGTCTTGCCGATGGGTGCACTCCAACGGCTCAATGAGATGGAGACCGATGAGGCAATTCAGGCAGGTGGCTTCACGCATCGGTTCTCCGGAGATGACTGGCGGCTTCGATTCATTTCGTTCTTGGATAATGTTCGCTGCGCCAGAAGTCGGATCATCTATGGCGACCAGGCCTTGTTCGTTCGACGAACGCTGTTCGAGGAACTCGGTGGGTTTCCTAATCAACCGATCCTGGAAGATGTGGCCTTCTGCGAACAACTCATCCGGAAAACCACCCCCCTGGTGCTCTTTCCTCCGGTCGTCACGGATGCTCGCAAATTTTTAAAGATGGGGGTGTGGCGGAGTTTCCTTCGCGTACTCCTTATCATTCTTCACGTTGAATATCACCTGCCGGTTCTCCCTCGCGCGTTCTTTCAGGACGTTCGCTGACACTTCGATCACTTAGGTCGTGAATCGTGCCGGAAGAGGGAGATCGGACATACTTACGGGAATCCATTTGGCTACTGAAACTATTTACATACTGTTGAGTGAATGATGGCCGACCGCTTGCGAGAATCGAACGGCAGAGACTATAAGGACCGCGTGGAGCCGCGATGAGATATTCGGGCTTAGGGTCTCACGGCAATAGGTGAACGGCGCGCCCGATATTTGGCCAAGACAGGCGCCAGGATTTCCTGAGCTTCCGGAGTCGCAAGCGATTCCTGGAGCGTCATCAGCTTGTCTTCTGTCATGGAGTCCAAACTGGCCAACGCTTCTCCGGCTCGATACCGAACCCACCACTGTTCATCGTCGAACAGCGCAATCAGCCGTTCCTCATCGTCGGCTGTTCCTAGTTTCCCAAGAGCGGTCGCAGCTTGAACCCGAACATACCAAGCTGGATGGGTCAGATGACGACGAACCAGTGGCCGATCCGCCGGATCGCGAAAATCGCCGAAGACAAATAGACAAGCCGCGAGCAGATTTGCCGACGGTGAGTGATCGCTGAGGAATTGCCGCAGTATAGGGAGACCGTGAGCACGTTGCGTGGCTGGTAGATAGCGAATCAACCGTGGGCCGACATCCGGATCACCGTGAGTGGCGGCCTTCGCAAGGACTTCGGACGCCACGTCCCGCCCTATTGAATTCAGCATCGAGACAATCTTGAGCGGGGACCAGTCCTTGCGTCGGCCGAGAATGGGTACGAGGAGGGGGAGTGCGTCTCTCGCATTGATACGGAGTAAAGCCTGCGCCGCCTGAAACGCCAGAAATGAATTGTGTTGGGTCAGCAATGGGCTGATGTGTTCCCAAGCCGATCGCTCCTGTAATCGTCCTAGTGTGGCCACGCCGAGAATCCGTTGACTCAGTAGACGAGACTGTAGGAGTTCTGCCGCAAGGTGATGGCTGCCGACGGCGCGAGCGACGCGAACCAATGGAGCGGTCATCGTCTCTCCTCGAGACTCGTAGGACTCATTCCAGAGATAGAGAAAAACGACATGATCACGACGAGACAATGACGGAAGGGTCGGAAGCGCCCCACAGACGGATTGTTCCAGCAGCGGAGTCCACTCACGGATGATGCGTTGTCGCCGACGCTCGCCCACAAGCCGGTTCCGACGGAAGAAAAGAATGGAGGCCAAGAGGAGGATGATAATGCAGCCGATTGAGAGCGCCGCGGCATGCCACATTTCGTGTGGGAGATCGGCAGGGTCGAACGTCAACAACGGATCCTCCCTTGACACGTCGGCCATTGTTACCAGTGATATATGACGCTGAAGCTGGCTCCACGTCTGGTGTACAGGGCTCCTCGGTCTTCGTCATAGCCGGTGAGTTCCAGAGAGATCCGATCCGCCACGGGAAGAACGATCCCACCTTGGATCGTCCGGCCGCTTATTCGCGTCACATCCTGAGTAGCCACGATCCGTTCTCCCGACGTCCCGAAGGAGCCCGAGGCAAAGATCTGCAGGCGAGGGGTGGGGCGCCACGTCAGTCGCGACGAGAGGGTGATCGCGCCGGTTTCAGGAACGTAATACAGCTTCTCCGTCAACCACAGGTGAAACGGAAGAAACACGGTCAACCCAGGCAGCAGCAGATTAATATCATCCGCTTTGTAGGAGAGGCGCCGATAGCCGAACGAGGCCTCAAAGATCGTGAGCAGGGGATGCACAACCCCCAGTCCCTGGAACGCTTCGCCGACAACGGAATACGTGGGTGAAAAGTCTGGATTGATGGCACCCTGTGCCGCGAGATAGCCCCAGGCCTGACGCCACAAGGGGCTATACCCTTCGGCTGAGAAGACCGTGTCGTGGAAGCCGAACCGATGGATCGGTTCAACTCTCGCAATCAGGGTTTGTGCGCCAATGGACTTTGAGACTTCGATCAGGATATTCCGTTCGTCCGCTATCCCACGCGAATAGGAATAGTGTCCGTACCCCACCTTCAGATAGTCCCGGAATGGGAGCCGGATGGTCGAATCTCGTGGTCCGAGGGGTGCTTGCGGTGATGCGTCGAGTGCCGCGGTGATTGCCTGTCCGTACTCGCCCTTCTGTTCCCAATCCTCTGCCGGTGCGATCCGTTCGGCTCTGTGCGGTCCGGTTGGTCCTGGGATGACGGCCGACGATGGACTCTCCGACTGACGCAGGGCGCCTTTGATCGATGCGATCCGCTCAGCAACAGCCGAGTCGCGACCCATGGCATAGGCTTGCTCATAGTATGGGAGGGCCTCGCCTGAGCGTTCTTCCCAGAACAAGAGATCTGCCAGCCCTTGGAGTGCTTCGACATGATTAGAGTTTTCCCGCAAGACCTGTTCGTAGAGATCTTGCGCCTCCTTCCGATCGATATGCCACGAGAGTACCCGCGCCAGCGCGGTTCGCACGTCGAGATCGGCCGGATGCCGTCGCATAATCTCTCGGTACAGATCGGCCGCTTCGGCGTGAGAGCCTTGCCATGAGAGTAGACGGGCGAGAGCCCCACGGATCTCGTCATTCTCAGGATCTTGTTGCAGCATCGCGCGGTAGAGGGTGATGGCATCGTCGTACCGTTGGGCCTGTTCAAATTGTTTAACCTGCTCACTCAACGTACTGGGCGAAGACCCGTCAGCGGCCTGAGCCTGTAGGTGCCCGATCATGCCGAGCGAGACGACAAGGCTCCACCGGACCAGTAGACCACCGGTCGGAAATGACCGCGCTGGGGTTGGGTTGGTTGCCATCAGGAAGAAAGAACAAAAGAATTGGCCGCCTGCCGCCCGCGCACTATAATTTGTGGAACAGTCTGAGAACCTGCGTACACCAACTCGATTTCCTCGAGATCGGTCAGTGAACGCTGCCCGGGAAACGCCAGGTCTTTCAGGTCTTTGGTGAGAGCCATGGACGGCCAGAGCCACCCGGCGATGACGATCACAGAGGCTGTTGCCAGTCGGTGCAGCCGCCTTGATGGGAAGCATTCAGGGAGCGAGCCGCAATGCTTTGCGAATCTGCCTCGCATCACGCATGACATTCGAAACAATCTACGGTGTCTCTCAGGCATTATTTCTACTGTACTTGGTTGCCCTGACGGGTGGGTACTTACTCCTCAATGCCATTTCCATTTTCTCGCTTCGGCAGTACTTCGATGAGCGGATGGGGGAGCATTTTCCGCAAGCCTTCACCGGATACGAGCCGCAAATTAGCATCATTGTTCCAGCATATAACGAAGCCGCCACAATCGCGAGTTCTATTCAATCTTTGTTACAGGTCAAATATCCTGAATATGAAATCATCGTGGTCAACGACGGCTCGAAGGACGACACGATCGATGTGCTGCGTCACGCGTTCGAGCTGAAACCCTTTCCTGAAGCCTATAGCCGCGACCTGCCGACGCAGCCGATTCGGGCCACGTATCATTCCTCGATCTACGCCAATGTCCGTGTGATCGATAAAGAAAACGGCGGGAAGGCGGATTCGCTGAATGCGGGGATTAACCTGTCGGTGTATCCCTTGTTTTGCTGTATCGACGCGGATTCGGTCCTGGCACAGGACAGTCTCTATCGCGTAGCGCAACCGTTCTTACTCGATCACCGCACGGTCGCGTGCGGCGGCACAATTCGCGTGGCCAATGGCTGCTCTGTTGAGGCGGGACGTTTGAAGCGGGTGGGGCTGCCGTCGAGCCTGTTGGCGCTCCTCCAAACCGTGGAATACCTCCGCGCATTCTTGTCAGGTCGGCAGGGATGGTCTCCCATGAATATGATGTTGATTATCTCAGGCGCCTTTGGATTATTCCGAAAGGAGGCCGTGCTCAAAGTCGGAGGGTATCGCACGGCCACGATCGGAGAGGATATGGAATTGGTGGTGCGCCTCCATCACTATCATCGCCTGAATGGCATTCCGTACCGTATTACCTATGTGCCGGATCCGGTCTGTTGGACGGAAGTGCCGGAAGATTACCGCACCCTCAGGAATCAGCGCATCCGCTGGCAACGCGGGCTCTGCGACAGCCTTGCAGGCCATTTTGAGCTGTGTTGTCATCCCAAGGGCGGTACCGTGGGGTGGCTCGCCTTTCCATTCATGGCGGTGTTTGAGTGGTTTGGACCGGCCTTTGAGATCCTCGGCTACGGGCTCTTGTTGATCGGATTAGGATTGGGGTTGGTGTCGTTCCAGGTCTGGCTTCTGTGTGTGGGAGTCGCCATCGGGCTCGGGATCACCCTGTCCCTGAGCGCCCTGCTGATGGAAGAGATGACGTTTCATCTGTACCAACGGCCATCGGACCTTCTCAAATTAGTCATGGTTTCGGTCATTGAAAATTTTGGGTACCGGCAACTGAATTCCTACTGGAAACTGATCGGGCTGATTCGGTGGATCCGAGGTGGGAAAGCGGAATGGGGCAACATGATCCGATCCGCCTCGTGGCAGTCTCAACAAGCCCGTCCCGGTAATCGCTAGGCGCGTGGCGTGATCCTGCCGTTCTCTGTCGAGTCGCAGGACATCTGGAAATCACTCAGTGCGATCACGTTCAGTAAGAGGTGATCGTCCAGCCTCCTGGACACCCAAGCTGGATTCCCCCCCTACCTTCGCAGGGCCAAAGCTTTCCGAGCCTCGTTTACCTTTCGCTCCCCCCTTCGTCTAACCCATCAAACAGGTTGGAAGGAGGGGAGTATGCAACCATTCCGTTCAAAGTGGATCTTCTGCCTGGTAGGCATGATAGGACTCGCAGGACTCCTCGCCGCTTGCGGAAGCGAGAGGGCACCCTCTGTATCGGCAAGTGGATCCGGAAGCGGATCCGGCTCTGCGTCGGCATCGGGCACCATCACCGGTTTTGGGAGCGTCTTCGTCAATGGCAAGAAGTTTGAAACGAGCGGCTCGTCGTTCACCGTCGATGGCCAATCCGGTAGCCAAAGTGACTTCAAGGTCGGGATGACAGTGACGGTCAACGGTTCGTTTAACGGCAATGAACGCTCGGCCAGCACTGTTCTCCAGAAAGATGCACTCGAGGGACTGGTGTAGTCGGTGGCCACGGATGGTCTCAGTCTGATCGTGATGGGGCAGGCAGTCGTGGTCGACAACAGCACGTTGATCGATAGCAATATCCCGGGACGGAAGATTCTGAACCTTGAGTCCGGAACCGATCATGTCGAAGTAAACGTCCACATCCGTCCGAACGGCCTCATACACGCGACGTTCATTGAGAGGAAGCTGGTCAATATCAGGCCGGAGGTGCGAGGGTTTGTGGATGCTCACAACGACGGGCCCAAGACCTTTCAGATCGGTGCGCTGACGGTGAACTATGCGACGGCGCGTATCAATGACGTGCCCGCTCCGACCGGGAGTAATTGGAACGGGCTCTTCGTGGAAACAAAGGGCACGGTGTTCAATGCGACGACCACGGCGCTCACGGCCACAAAAATGGAACCGGATGGGCCCGGCGTCGGCAACAACGTGGATCAATCTGAATCGAAGGGTTTGTGACGCAGGTGCTCGATCCCGGTGACTTTGTTATCGGCACGACCCGCGTCCAGACGACCTCGTCAACAGAGTTTCGCGGCGGGACGATCGATGAGATTGGGCCGGGGGTAAAGTTGAGCGCCGAAGGCCGTGTTGCAAGCGGCATTCTCAGGGCCAAACATGTGAAGTTCCACGCGAGCGCGCGACTGGAAGGAGACTTCGCGTCGATCTCCGGCAATTCCTTCACGTTGATCGGCTTGCCCGGCGTCACGGTGCAAGTCACTAGGCAGACAGAGTTCAAGGATACGAGTCTTGATGGACTCTCGACCGGCGATCATGTCCGCGTGCGGGGCCGTGTGAACGGCAGCAATTCGACCATCGCCACTCGTGTGGAACTGCGATCGTCCGATAGGGATGTCGATCTCCAGGGGCCGGTGCAGTCGATCGACGGCAACGTGATCGTGATTCCGGGTGTGCCGGTTGATACCAACACCATCACGCAATTCGAGAGCGTGAGCGGCACATCCATAAGTCGTGCGAGATTGTTGGCTGCGGTGATAGTCAACCAACTGGTGAAAGTGAAGGGTGAGTTGAGGGGTACGACGGTCGTATGGGAAGAGGCAGAACTAGAAGATTAATTAGGCGGATGCCAGCAGGCGGGTTAGCCTGCGACCAGGTAATTGTAAAAGGAGATGAATGATGAACCGTCTCAGTTGGAAAGAAATCATTGTGGGAACTCTCGCAGGACTCTCAGTGTTGACCTCACCAGCCATTGGCACGATGAGTGGCCCCATGGAAGGGTCGGAAGTACGGGTCGACAACCAAGGGCCTATCTCGCTGAATAGCGGCCATGGTTCGCTGAACAGTGGACCGGGATCACTGAATAGCGGTTCGGGGTCCGCCAACGGTGGTCACCATGGGGGAGATCGGGAAAGAAAGCATGGGAAAGAGCATCTGGTGGCTCAGGTTAATGACGTCCGTCAAGAAGATCGCCGCGCAGACCGCAGAGAAGATCGACAGAATGATCGAAGAGAAGAGCAACAACTCGATCGGAGAGAGGACAGGAGAGAAGACCGGCAGATGGACCGGCGCCAAGACCGTCAAGAGACTCATCGATCGGTGAACTCCGCGGTCTTGACCGAGCCGACCATGTCGCGGGAGAACACGGCCGAGACGGGCGAGACAATGCTCGTATGATGCACCTGGAACGACTAAACAGACCGGAACGGATGGAGCGAATAGAGCGACCCGAGCGCCCAGAACATCCAGAAAGACCGGAACGGCCAGAGAGGCTGGAGCGGTCCGGCCGGAACTAGACTTTCCCCAATAACAAGTACAGCGTGGAACGCACGGTGCCAGGTGATCCTTATCTTTGTAGTCATTTCGCCATTTGAAGGATCCTGTTAGAATGCACTCATGGAAATAATCGCTACGCATAGCAATGCCGATTTCGATGGCTTGGCCTCCATGGTGGCTGCGCGAAAACTCTTTCCGGAAGCCAAGCTGGTCTTGCCGGCTGGCGCACAGGAAACCGTTCGCAATTTTCTCGACGCGCGCGATCTGGACATCGTCAAGCTCAAAACGATCGACCTTTCTCAAATCACCAGGCTGATCCTCGTCGATACCCAAGATCCCGATCGAATCGGATCACTCAAGTCTTGTGTCGAAGATCGCTCCGTTGAGGTGGTAGTGTTCGATCATCATGTTGACGAGGTCTCTCCATGCGCCGGTCGCTCTTCGTTGTCGATGGTGCAGACCGTCGGCGCAACGGCGACGTTGCTCATAGAACAACTTCGCCAGAGAAATATGCCGGTGACTCCCTTCGAAGCCACCGTATTGGCTCTGGGTCTTTATGAAGAAACCGGTTCATTCTGCTTTGTTTCCACAACCCCTCGAGACCTCCAAGCTGGTGTCTTTCTCTTGGAGTCCGGCGCGGACCTCACGATCGTCACGGATGTTCTTCGCCGTCCACTGGATGCCGATACCGTGGCGCTCATGAACGATCTCTTGGAGCATAGCGACATACATTATTTGGAGGGGCGCAAAGTTCTCATCGCAACCAGCACCAGCGATCGGCTCCGTGGTGAAGCGGCCGGCGTCGTCCACCGACTCGCCGAGATGCACGACATCGATGCCGTCATCGTCGCTGTGATGATGGAAGACCGGGTCCAGGTGATTGGAAGAAGTCGCCGATCTGAAATCGACGTTGGATGGATCGCTCGAGAGTTTGGCGGCGGAGGTCATGCCGTCGCTGCTGCCGCAACCGTCAAAGGACGGACGCTCGTGGAAGTCAAAGAAAAGCTCGTCGAGCTGCTGACCAGGCACTATCGCCCAACGTTGCTGGCGCAGGATGTCATGACCCGCCCAGTAAAGGCGATCGAGGATGGCACAACGGTGACGGAGGCTGGGCAACGGATGACTACTTATGGACTCAATGTCTTTCCGGTGCTGGATGAGAAGGCCCGTTACGCCGGACTGGTCAGCCGAGAGCTGATTCAAAAGGCCTTGTTTCATAGGCTCGGCAAGATGGCCGTGCGTGACATCATGCAGACGGATGCCTATACCGCTCAGACTGAGACGCCGTTTCATAGCATCGAAACAGCCATGATCGAGCGGAACCAACGGTTCGTTCCGATCATCACTGACGAAAAAGTGGTCGGCGTCATTACCAGGACAGATCTGCTACGCACTTTACACGACGACGTACTGAAGGTCGCTCGAGTGCGGGCTCAACGCCCAGGCGAGGTCGAGGCTCAAATCGCAAGGCCGCATCGTAACGTGAAGGGGTTAATGCGGAGTCGGTTGCCACATCGCCTCGTGACGTTGCTGGAGCAAGCCGGGCAGTTGGCCGACCACTGTGGGGTTTCACTCTTCGTCGTCGGAGGCTGCGTCCGAGATCTGTTACTGGGCATCGAGAATCTTGATTTGGATCTTGTGGCCGAAGGGGACGGAATTGCCTTCGCGCGAAAGCTCAGCGACGTACTGCATGCGCGGGTCAAGGTACATGAGCGATTCGGCACGGCCATCGTATTGCTGCCGGATGGACTTAAGCTGGACGTCGCCACTGCGAGAACGGAGTATTACGAATATCCCACAGCGCTGCCGACCGTGGAGCAAAGTTCAATCAAGAAGGATCTGTACCGACGCGATTTCACGATTAATGCATTGGCCGTTCGCTTGAACGAGAAGGGCTTCGGAGACATTTTTGACTTTTATGGAGGTCAACGGGATCTGAACGAGAAGGTCATCCGAGTGCTGCATGGACTGAGTTTTGTGGAGGATCCGACTCGCGTCTTCCGTGCCGTTCGTTTTGAGATTCGCTATGGGTTTCACTTAGGACGGGATACCACGGCTCTCATCGAGGGAGCCGTGAAGATGAATCTCTTCAATCGATTGTCCGGACATCGCGTACTGGAAGAGCTGAAGTTGCTCCTCACGGAGCGTGAGCCAAAGCGGGCAATCAAACGGCTGGCAGATTTGGGACTCCTGAAGTTCTTCCATCCCAAGCTCTCATGGTCTCATCGTTTGAATGCTATCCTCGATGCCGTCGATCAGGCAGTTGACTGGTATCGCCTGTCCTATCTCGATCGAAAAATGGATGTGTGGTTGGTCTATCTGATGGCCATGCTGGAGATCTTACCCGAGCGGGGCGTATCAGAGGTTCTTAAGCGATTTCCATTTCCCGAGTCCGAGGAGACCAAGCTCAGGACGGCTCGTCGCGGTTGCCACGAGGTAATTCGTCGACTCGGGACGCGATCGTCGCTCAAGCCGGCAGACGTATACCATCTCCTGTCAGAGCTGTCTGACGAGACGCTCCTGATCATCATGGCGACGAGCAAAGGAGAAATAGTGAAGCGGCGGGTCTCGGCCTTTCTCACGAGTTACCAGCACGTGAAGCCGATCCTGACGGGTACCGACCTGAAGGCGATAGGGATGAAACCGGGTCCCCAGTTCAAGAAGGTCCTAGACCAATTACTTGAGGCTCGCTTGAATGGGGAGGTTACGACCGAGTCCGATGAGCGGGGACTCGTGAAGCAACTAGCCGGTATCGGAACACCCGGCTAATTCATCGGAATTATCGTGGTCGACACTTCATTCGGTAGCAAGAGCGTGACCATCGCCTGATTCTGCTCTCCTGGTTGGATCAATGCGAACAACGGGACCGGCTGAGGAATTGCCCCTGGCGGCATCGACAACATCGCCGGAAAATCGAGCAATGGTGAGAGTGTACCTTGAGTGGCAAGCCTGAGGCGAAACGCCATAAGGACGTCTCTGAGCCTTATCGACTTTTCTTCGTCTGACAGCTCCTCAGTCGGTGCAATTCCCATTTCCCACAACGGTTTCGTGACCGTGACAAGAAAGCTCAGTCCAAGCTTTTTCGCATCGGCCGTCACATCGATGAGAAACCCTGAGTCGATGGCTTGTTGTCGAGAGACGCTCTGAT
This sequence comes from uncultured Nitrospira sp., assembly GCA_964547625.1. Classification (GTDB taxonomy): domain Bacteria; phylum Nitrospirota; class Nitrospiria; order Nitrospirales; family Nitrospiraceae; genus Nitrospira_D. The sequence goes on along the minus strand of CAZJOQ010000022.1, from coordinate 14,837 downwards.
TTTCATGGGTTATAGTTGAGATCTCATCTGATGGTGGAGGCACATCGATCCCTGGATCCGAATCCGCCGGCAGAGGCTGGATGCGTGGCGAGCCTGACTCATTCTGGAAATTCGGCATCGCCCCGATCACGCCTTCGTACACCTTCTTGGCGGACTCTGACCAGGTCGGATTACATGGACGACCAGCAAACGCCGCGTCAGCTGCTTTGCGTTCGTCATGAGTGAGCAGTCTGGGAGTCTGTTTTGTATCCATAAGCTTATAGATAAGCTGGGAGGCCGGAAAGTCAAGAGTAGAGAAAGGCTAATCCGGAAGGCGTTGGCCCTTGGTCTCCGGAGCAAACAAAAGCACGATCAGTCCGAGCAGATAGATCAGCGCGACAGTGCTCGCTGCACGTCCGATCGTGCCCAATGTCGTAACCAACCAGCCGGTCAGGAGGGGAGAGGCTGATGCCAAGACGCGTCCCGCGTTGAAACAGAATCCGGCCCCTGTTGCCCGTAATCGTGTGGGGTACAGCTCCGGAAGATAGATCGGAAATCCACTGAAGATTCCGTTATTAAAAAACCCGAGGATCGGTAGGAGCATCAAGACACCACTATAACTCGTGGGTGTCAAGTAGGTGACCGGCACCATGATGAAACTCCCAAGGCACATGAAGGCAAATACCGGTCGTCTGCCGAACCGATCTGCCAGAGGGCCGAAGCCGAGATAGCCGAAGATCGCCCCGGCGTTCAACGACATGATGCCATAGCTCACGTATTTGGTGAGGATGGCGGGATCTTGTCCTTTCAAATCAGGCAATTCACGGATCAGCGTCGGGGCCCAATTCGTCGCGCCCCAAAGTCCGAACACGGCGACGAACGCCAGCCCTGAACCGACCAACGTCGCTCGTCGTAATTCACCATGAAAGATGGCCGTCAGGTGAACGGCTCGCTGCTCATGCGCACGGGTCCATCGTTCCGGCTCCTTGACCCACCAGCGAACCAGCAGGGCGACGAAGGCCGGAAGAATGCCGATCACAAACAGTCCTCGCCATCCATAGGCATCTCGTAACGTAAGGTTCATCGCAGCCGCCAGAAAAAAACCAACGGCCCACGCCGACTGAAGGATGCCCGCCGCCTTGGCACGCTTATCCTCCGGCCATGTCTCAGCTACGATTGCGGCGCCAGCTGCCCACTCACCACCGATGCCAAGCGCCGTCAAGAAACGAGACAACGCCAGGTGCCACCAGGTTTCCGCCAATGCGGCTGCGCCGGTGAACACGGCATAAATAAGGATCGTCGCGATCAGAACTTTGGTACGCCCGAATCGATCAGCCAGAATACCAAATGTAATACCACCAATGGCCCATCCGATCAGGAAGATGGAAAAGATACTCCCGCCGTACCAACCGATCTGTTCGGTGGTCGGCGGTCCGGTTTCCGTGTGCAGCAGATCGTGCAACGCAGGATGTAAGACGATGGCGTAGATGGTTGCATCCATGGCATCGAAGACCCAACCAAGCCAAGCGACAAAGAGCACCAGCCATTGGTAACGTGTCACCCCAGACCACCATGACGAACTGCTCATGTTGTCAACCTGTCGCGAGCTGATTTCTGATCGCTGGTTCAATGGCCCGCACTCCAGCGTCGCCAAGGCTACGGAGGATCTCGGCCACAGTCAAGGTGAAGCGGCCGAACCTCCATGGTATAGTCCTCTGTGTGGCACGAATGAATTACTATCAAGTGCTGGGCGTCTCCCGTGAAGCCTCTGATGAAGACGTCAAGAAAGCTTATCGAAAGCTGGTGTTTGCGCACCATCCCGACCGTAACCCACACAAGGCGGATGCAGATGAACGCATCAGAGCGATCAATGCCGCCTATGAGATCATCGGTGACCCGGAAAAGCGTAAGAGCTACGATCGACTGTCCTGGGGAGATGAGCCACGGGCTGCGACAGCTGACCCGGACATCATTCTCAATGAGATTGAGCAGAAGCTGTTCGATGAGGGACGAAAAGAACTATTCGCGATCCTAATGCAGAATGTCGCGCGGGTGAAGGATGAGTTAGAGGTGGTCCGTGCACGAACAATTGAAGCGCAGGGGTATGATTCATTCTTTGAACCGGTAGTCCAGGCACGAGCAGATGAAATACTGGATGATGTGGTAACGGAAGACATGAATGTGCGGATGCAACGCCTCCTCGAGGTGGCCACTGAAATGCTTGTCTCTCAGGGAGTCACCAAGAGTGGTGATGAACGCCGAATTCGCGGGTTGCGTGCTCGCCTCAAAGAAAGTTTCCACAAAGGGCGTGTCTTTGGCGTCGCCTCGGCGCTCGAACTCTTTTATGAAAGGCATTAGGCCTGAGCAAGGGGTCCCGAAACGAATGTGCCTGCTTTCATCACGCCCATAATCTTGTCCCGGTCCCGCAGCACGTCAATTCGTTGAAGGGGGTTGCCTTTCAGGACTACAAGATCAGCCTCCATTCCTCTAGTCAGTCTTCCGACCAAATCCTGGATCCCGATCAATCGAGCGGCTGTGGCGGTTGAGGCGACGATAGCTTCCATCGTTGTCATGCCGAGCGCCACCATCCGTTCGAGTTCTTGCGCGTTTTCCCCATGATAGTTGAACGGGGTACCGGCATCGGTGCCCATCGCAATAGAGATGCCCCCCTGATGCGCAGATTTAAAGCTGACCTTGTGGCGCTTAGTCATGGCCTTGGCTTTGTCCAGCGCACTTTCCGGGATCCCGCAACTGGGCCGGCAGGCTGCCGTAGTCGCCAGGGCTGAAAGGGTGGGGACCATGTAGACGCCGTACCGCTTCATGAGTGCGCCGGCCTCTTCATCCAATAACGTCGCGTGCTCGATCGAACGCACACCGGCAAGAATTGCGTTCCTCATACCGGAAGCGCCGTGCGCATGGGCCGCGACTTTTTTCTCAGCCTGTCGCGCGGCATCGACGGCCGCGGACAATTCCTCCATCGTCATCTGGGCTTCATCCGGAGAGGTACCGGGTGTCAGAACCCCTCCTGAGGCAATGACTTTGATGACTCCAGCACCAGCTGCAATCTGTTCCATGACTGCTTGCCGAACTTGCTCGGTCCCCTCCACCTCTTGACCGATAAAACGCGCATGCCCACCGATCATGCAGATGGCAAGGCCTGCACCAATGATGCGCGGCCCAGGCAGAAGACCTGAATCAACCGCTTGTTTGAGGGCGAAGATCGAATGGTCGCGAGCTCCCACATCGCGCACCGTGGTAAAGCCTGCATCCAGCGTCGCCTTTGCATAGCTGGCTGACTTGAGCAATGTGAGGGAAGGGTGCACTGATTCCAATGCACCGACGACATCCGCTTCTCCCCCCAAACAAAGATGGACATGACAGTCGATGAGTCCTGGGAGAATCGTGAGACCACGTCCGTTGATGCGTCTGGCTCCTTTGGGAATCGTTAGGGTCCTGCTTGGACCGACCGCCGAGATCTTGGAGCCACGCACCACCAGCGTCGCGCGTTCATGCACGGCCCCGGTCCCATCGATCAGGCGCGCGTGATAAATTACAATCGTCACAAATTACCGTCCTACGCTATAGGTGTGAGCTGCCGCCTGCAGCGCAATCCCAGGAGTCGACACCCATCCACGCTGAATACCGATCTCTTCAAGCGCATTCAACAGAGTGAGCACATTGGCTTCCGTAGACGATTCTCCCATGAGTCCAATCCGCCACACTTTCCCCTTGAGGGGCCCGAGACCTCCACCGATCTCAATGCCGAATCGTTCAAGCAATTGAGAGCGGACAGCAGCCTCATCAATTGATGCCGGAACAATGACGCAGAGTAACGTAGGAAGTCGGTAATCTGCAGAAGGCAAGGGATCAAGGCCAATGGCCATGAGTCCTGCCAGCAAGGCACGGCTATTCAGGCGATGGCGTGCGAAGCGGGAAGGAAGCCCTTCCTCCTCGATCACTCGCAACGCTTCGCGAAGGGCATACAGCATCGAGATCGGCGCCGTGTGATGGTAGGCCCGATTGTGTTCCGTCCAATAGTCTGCGATCAGAGACAGGTCTAAATACCAACTTTGGCAGGGAGTTCGACGATTCTTGACCACGGCGAGTGCTCGTTCATTCAGCGTCAAGGGAGCTAAGCCAGGCGGACAACTGAGGCATTTTTGTGTAGCGCTGTAACAGACATCGATACCCCATTGATCAACTTCGACAGGGATCCCCCCCAGGGATGTCACCGCATCGACAATCAGTAAGGTATGGTGATTCCGACAAATCGCACTGATCGCTTCAATAGGTTGCCATGCACCTGTGGAGGTTTCGGCATGGACGAGTGCGACCGCCTTCACCGGGCCTGATTGTTGGAGCCTCTCGGCAATCATATTCGGTTCGATAATCTTCCCCCACGGCACCTCGATCCGAATGGCTTTGCCTCCGCAACGCTCGACGATCGCCGCAAGTCGAGTGCCGAAGACACCGTTGACGCCGACAATCACCGCATCGCCAGGTTCTACGATATTGACCACCGCTGCTTCCATACCAGCAGATCCGGTTCCGGAGACCGCGATCGTAAAACGATTCCTTGTCGCAAAGAGGTGACGCAAACCGGCTTGAACATCGTTCATCACATTCAAGAATGCAGGGTCCAGATGTCCAACGAGCGACGTCGACATGGCTTGCAGCACACGAGCGTGCACGGTACTGGGACCAGGTCCCAGCAACAGCCGTCGTGGCGCATGAAAATGTTCCATTACAGCAAGGCTCCTTACATGTCGCGCGGTTAGTATAGCCAACTTTACCGGGCAAGGCTACGCGAGAAATGCTCGTCTGGACTACTCAGTAGCTACTTCGAGGGATTTGGCGAGTGCGAAGCCCATGGTATAGTCAGCCTCCCATGAGCGAACAAGCCCTATCGATCGGACGATTGCAACGCCTACCACAGGCTGGTGCCGCGAGCGCCTCGCAGACACCCGTTCTACCCTATGGTTCCCGATGGTCGCTCTCTGTGAGTATCGTGTGCGCCTGCATTCTGATGACCGCCCTCGGGAGCATCCTGTGGTTCTCGATCACGGTACCCAAACTCCAGCGATTTGAAGAGCCAGATCGTGCCTTAGATTTGATGGTCAGCCGTATGATGGAGGCCCAAGACGGTCTCAGCCGCTCGCCGGAATGGCAGCAGTGGCTCGCAGCATGGACCATGGGTAACAAGGATGAAGCCTATCCCCAAGGCATTCAGTGGTATCGCGAGTTAGTAGCGACGACCGATGATCCGCTCTCTAAGCTTCGATTGGCGATTCTATTGGGAGAATCAGGGCGTGAAGCAGAAGCGCTTGCTGAAGCAATGGGATGGCATGATCATGATGTATCTGCGGGACTGCTCGAACAACTGATCGTAGCCGCTTATGGCTCCCAACCACTTAGTACCGTTCAAGAAGCTGATCTGCAAGCCATGCTCGCAGAAGCGGTGCCGAGTGGCTGGTTCTACAATCAGCTGTCCGCACGGCTGGCACGACGTGGTGGGCACCAGGCACTGCTTGCCACGGTTGAGCAACAGCGTGCCGGCAACGCTGATCGCGTCCAGCAATGGATTCGGCCCTTGATTGTCACCGAATTGATTTGCCTAATGATCGGATCGGTCATGCTGTTAGGCATTGTCCGTTTGCGGGGCCAGCGGGTGGACATCTTACGCATACATGTGCCCGGTGTTCCGCCACCGTGGTCTGGCAGTACTGCCGTGGCCGTCATCCTCCGCGGCGGCGCCTTAGGAGCGATCACAACCGTGGCGTTCTTGTCGATGCCAGCCTTCGAACAATCGTCCGTCAGTGCGCTCGTCATTCCCTTGGCTAACCTCCCACTACTCATCCTTGCGTACGTCCACTTGCTCAAACCGGCCGGTCTGTCATTCTGGAGCGGTTTTGGTCTCCGTATCACGAGCGGCAATTACGGACGCCTGGCGTGCATCATCGTCTCCATGATTGCAGCCGGGCTCTGGGGGGAATGGGTGCTCGGCAAGGCGGCCGAGCTCCTGAACCTCACAAACCACTGGACAGAATGGTTTGATCCCAACCTCGTGTGGGCATCACCGTCCAAGCTCACCGTGAGTGTATTGGAGTACGTTATCTTTGCTCCGATCTTCGAGGAAATTGCATTCCGCGGGTTGCTGTACGCAACACTTCGACGACGGCTCACATTCCTGCCCGCCGCAATCATCAGCACCAGTATTTTCGCCCTCGCACACGGCTACAGCCTAATCGGTTTCATCAGCGTATTTTGGAGCGGCTTTCTCTGGGCGTGGATTTATGAGCGGACGGGAAGCCTGATTCCAGGCATGGTGGCGCACGCGATGAACAACTTGCTGGTGTGCCTTACCGTGATGGCCCTGCTTCGTTAAGCGAATTCTTCTGGATCGCCTCAAGGACTTCGAGCAAATTTGTGTGGTGCAGACCTGCCCCATCTAAACTTAATAACTCGCCCATTTTATTGTTCGACAGACGTTTCCCACCTGGCCTCGGCTCATCAGACACAGAAGAACGAATATCCCAGCGTCGTTCAACCGATTCGCAGATCTCGTTCCACGTCCTTGGCTGTCCATCGCTCACGTTGTAGACTTCGCCGGATTGGGCATGTCTGAGAGCGGCAAGGCATGTCGTACCCAGATCTTCAACGTGAATGAGATTCACATATTTGCGTGAACGGTTCACGCGTCCCGTCCGAATCCAATCGAGCGGATTGCGGCCAGGTCCATAGATCCCTGCGACTCGTAATATGATGGCTCTATAACGCGTTCGCAATAGTTCTTCGCCTTGCACACGAGGTTGGGTTAGGTCGATCGTGGCAGTTTCCTCAATCCATGGCGGAGGGTACTCGGCTGAGATGCCGTCATCGTACGAGGATGTGCTCCCCAGCACGACCAATCGGCGAGCACGAAGCAATGCGAATTCGGCGAACTGCTCCACCAGTTCAAGCGGTACTGCAGGAAAGCACCACAACACATCGGCCTCTACTGGAAGCAGTGACCAGGTATCAGATCGTGCAAGATCGAATTGAATCCGTTGCTCAGGCCTGAGGTGGCCAAGGTGTTGATCCGGATTTCGGCTAGTGGCAAAGACTTGTGTGTACCGTTGTTCCGCGAGTGGCACAAGAAACTTCGCGGTATAGCCGGATCCAAGAATAGCGAGTGACGACCGCAACACCTCTCGTGCTCCTTCCTGCTGCGTGAGTAGTGTGCCAGCGCGTGGCGATCAGAGTCCAACGAAAAACGTCATTATATTTGGTGTACGTGTTTCCTCGTGCTATATCGTGCAAGAGGAGAAACCAGTCTCGTACCTCGAGATGCAACCCAGAGGAGTCCACATGAATGTGCGATCGTTGTCATGGCTGACGCTTCCGATGTTGGCACTTCTCGCCGCATGTCCCAACGGCGGCGGCGGAGATGGGGGATTTGAATCACCCGGCGCGACGGCAAGAGTGTATGTTGCGAATGGAGCGTCCAATGATGTGTCTGGGTATTCGATGAACCCGACGACGGGAGCCTTGAGCGTCATCACCGGTTCTCCATTTTCCGGAGTGACCAACCCGACCGCCATCGCCATCTCACCAAATAGCGCGCTGGCTTATGTGGCAAACCAGGGAGGGTCGGTGGCGGCCTTTACGATCAACAGTGCCACCGGTGTGCTGACCATGGCGGCGGGCTCACCGTTCTCTGCGGGAACCAATCCTCGTGGGGTCGTGGTGTCACCGAATGGGCAATTTCTGTACACAGCGAATGGCGGAGGAAATGTCTCGGCCTTCACCATCTCAGCTGGCACCGGAGTCTTGACGGCCATGTCCGGGTCACCGTTCGGAGCAGGCAACAGTCCGGCGGGAATTGTCGTCTCGCCGAACGGACTCTTTCTCTATGTCGTGAACGAAAACTCCAATGATATTTCCGCATACACGATTAACGGAGCCACCGGAGCCTTGACGGTTGTGGGAGGCTCGCCATTTTTGACGGGTGGATCCTCCCCCACAGGCGTAGACATAGCACCTAATGGGGATTTTTTGTTTGTCCCCAACGGAGGGAGCAATACCGTTTCGGTCTTTTCTGTCAACAGTACAACCGGCGCCTTGACGGCGGCCGCTGGATCTCCGTTTGCCGCAGGAACGGAGCTGAGAGGAGGTCCGGTTGTTTCACCGAACGGATTATTCTTGTACGTCGCCAATGGATCGAATAACAACGTAATTGGATTTACAGTCAACGGTTCAACCGGAGACCTAACAACCATGACGGGATCACCATTCGCCGCGGGATCAATCCCGATTGGAGTCACGATCGATTCATCGGGGCAATTTCTGTACGCAGCCAATAGCGGAAGTGGTACCGTGTCGGGGTATGCGATTTCGAACGGAACCGGCGGGCTGATTCCGCTTAACGTTGCATTGGGCAATCCTTTTGGCGCAGGGACCGGACCTGCCAGCATCGCCACACCACGTTAACTATAACCCTCTGCTTGTCAATCAAGGCGCCTGTGGCTCAGAAATCGAGCGGCAGGCGACTTGCCGATGGCTTCGTTGTTATCACTCCGCGAGAGTGGTATAAACCGACTTATGGTGTACGGAAGGCCCCTTAATCGGTTCTGTGCGAATCGATGGTCACTCGCCTGGTTCCTGTTCTGGGTATTGCTCGCGTCAGGCTGCGGCGATGATGGTGGGGGGGGAGGCGGATTCGGTGGCCTCGGAACAATCGGCGGGGGGGAGGGAACGGCGGCAAGTGTCTACGTCACCAATACTGGGTCCAACGACGTGTCTATCTATTCCATCAACCCAACCACTGGTGGGCTCGCGGTAATTTCTGGATCTCCGTTTGTCGATGTGCCCGCTCCTTCAGCCATCGCCGTGTCATCGAATGGGTTTTTTGCGTATGTCGCCAATAGCCAGACAAACAAGGTGACGGCCTTCCGGATCAGTACCAATGGTGCGTTGTTGCTTGGGACCTCGACTCCAGACACGCCCAACCCAGCTTCCGTCGGGACGACGCCACGAGCACTTGCCATTTCACGGGATTCGCGATTTCTGTATGTCGCAAATAGTGGATCCGATAACGTGACGGCCTTCAGTATTGGTGCTGCTGGGGTTCTCACACCTATTCCGCCATCGACAGGAAATCCCAATCCCATCTCCGCCGGAGGCCTGTCACCGGTCGCATTAGCGATTTCTTCAACCGGACGAGTTCTCTATGTGGCCAACAGTACATCCAACACGATCACGGCATTTCACATTGAATCATCCGGGCTATTGACGCAAGTGCCACAGGCTGGACCGGGGACGAATCCGGTCTCGACCAGTGTGGCAGGGCCCACGGCGCTCGCCCTGTCTTCAACCGGGCAGTTTTTCTACGTGACCAATGGTGTATCCAATACGGTCGCGGCGTTTCGGGTTGAAACATCAGGGCTACTAACGTTGATCCCGCCGGTCGGTTCCACCTCGAATCCTGTGTCGACGGGTGGGACCACTCCAAACGGCATCGCCGTCGCACCGAATGGGACCCATCTTTATATCGCCAATGAGGGAGGGACTGTGTCGACATTCGCCATAGGAAGTAATGGCTTGCTGACGCTGGCACCGGCCTCAGGGACAGCGCAGAATCCTACGCCGACACTAGTGGCCGGGTCTAGATCTACTCCAGTGGCGCTTACAATCTTTCAAGATGGGCAGTTCTTGTATGTGGTGAATCGTGAAGGCATTGTCTTGGCCTACACCATTGCATCCGGTTCAGGCACCTTGATCCCCCTCACGCAGCTACTCGGTAATCCCTTTCGTGCAGGGACCAATCCTTCCGCAATTGCCATATCTGGCCCGACTTTGTAAGGGTGGTTTCTACTCCCTCCGCGACAATGTGCAGCCTGAGGGCACGACCCATCTGATAATGGCCCGCAGGATTGGGGGAATCGACCTTGCCGAACTTCAGATCCTTGACGAACGCTTGATCGTATCGATGGGAAATCACTGGATATAGGCTAGAGAAGCATAGCCAGTGTCGAGGCTATCGATTGCCAATCGTCGTTCCGACTTGAGTTGGACGGTTGAGAACATCAAGAAAACTTTGTGCGACCTTCGCAGAATCTCCGGGTTCAGACAACTAGGCCAGGAATACAGCGAACTGACAATCAGCAAGACGTGCCAGAACCGGTGATTCGCGCCGGCGTCAACGTCATGAGCGACATGTGTGTTGCTATCCTGCTCGACGTCGGACAACCGAAGCCGGCAACAGTCCCCATCGCAGGACGACCTCAGTACATTGATACCGAGTAGGTTAGCCGGATTGACGGGTCCCTCCAGTACGTCAGCACCCAGCACTTTCCAGCTCCAGCCCGAGAGGGGTGCAGTGCTGGAGTTCCCGACGGGTTTTGGCTGCACTACGTGCTGGAGACAGGTGATGAGCGATCCTCCAAATCGCCGCGCGTCATGGAGCGCGGAAAGTCCGGGTGTTTGGCTCCGTGACACGGGGAGACGCGCGGCCTGACAGCGATATCGACTTCCTCGTGGACATGGAAGGCGGCCGCAGCCTGCTCGACCGCATCGAGCTAGGACAGGATCTGGAAGAATTATTGAAACACAAAGTCGACGTCCTGCCGGATGGGGGACTCAGCCCTTATCGGAGCAGCGTATTCATGCCGAAACCGTCCGCCTATGAAGGACGACCGTATCTATCTTCTTCATCATATTCGTGATGCCATCCGACAGATCGTAGAATATACAGCGATTCGGAAAGAAGAGTTTTGTGCTGATCGTAAAACACAGGACGCGGTCGTCAGGAATCTGGAAATCATAGGGGAGGCCACGAAACGGCTCTCCTAATCACTCAAATCTGCGCACCCCGATATAGCCTGGGAACCTAAGCTTCTGCATATTCTTGACCTACCAACCAGACAGACCAAACAGACCGCTCAAACCAGAGAGACCGACTTTCCGAGGGGCGTGATTTCTTAGAGGGAAACGGGTAAGCTTCCGACCAAAAATTCCCACCCACTCTCTGAGGTTTGATCTATTCATGGCCATTAAAAAATCTGAACTCTACTCCTCCCTCTGGTCCAGTTGCGATCTGCTGCGCGGCGGCATGGATGCGAGCCAGTACAAGGACTAGTCCTCGTCCTGCTGTTCATCAAGTACATCAGCGACAAATATGCCGATGTGCCCTATGCCCCGATCACCATTCCTAAGGGCGCGAGCTTCAAGGACATGGTGGCGCTCAAGGGCAAGCCGGACATCGGCGACCAGATCAACAAGAAGATCATCGCGCCGCTGGCCAACGCCAACAAGCTCTCCGACATGCCGGACTTCAACGATGCGAACAAGCTCGGCAGCGGCGACGAGATGGTCAAGCGGCTGACCGACCTCATCGCCATTTTTGAGGACAAGCGGCTCGACTTCTCAAAAAACCGCGCCGAAGGCGACGACATTCTGGGCGATGCCTACGAATACCTCATGCGGCACTTCGCCACGGAGAGCGGCAAGAGCAAGGGGCAGTTTTATACGCCGGCCGAAGTCAGCCGTATCATCGCGCAGATCCTGGGCATTCGTGAGGCCAAGACCAATCCAGATACCACCGTCTATGACCCGACCTGTGGGTCCGGTTCCTTGCTGCTGAAAGTCGCGGACGAAGCGCGCACGCCGGTGACTCTCTACGGCCAGGAGAAAGACGCCACCACGGCCGGACTCGCGCGGATGAACATGATCCTCCACAACAACCCCACGGCGCTCATCGCGCAAGGCAACACGCTGGCCGATCCGAAATTCAAGGACGGCGAGCCTCTCAAGACCTTCGACTACGTCGTCGCCAATCCGCCCTTCAGCGACAAACGGTGGAGCACAGGCCTCGATCCGCTGAACGATCCCTACTTGCGGTTTCAATCCTTCGGCGTGCCGCCCCACAAGCAAGGCGACTATGCCTACCTGCTGCATATCGTTCGCTCGCTTAAGAGCACGGGCAAAGGCGCCTGCATCCTGCCGCACGGCGTGCTGTTCCGGGGCAATGTCGAGGCCGACATCCGCCGCAACCTGATCCGCAAGGGCTACATCAATGGCATCATCGGCCTGCCCGCCAATCTGTTTTACGGTACCGGCATTCCCGCCTGCATCGTGGTCGTGGACAAGCAGGATGCCCACACCCGCAAGGGCATCTTCATGATCGACGCCAGCGCCGGATTTATGAAGGATGGTCCGAAGAACCGCCTCCGCGCCCAGGACATTCATCAGATCGTCGATGTCTTCAACAAGCGCCTCGACGTGCCGAAATACTCCCGCATGGTGAGTGTGGATGAAATTGAAAAGAACGAGTTCAACCTCAACCTGCCTCGCTACATCGACAGCCAGCAGGCGGAAGATCTGCAAGACATCGAAGGCCACCTGAAAGGCGGCATCCCGCAAGTCGACGTCGAGGCCCTTCAGCAGTATTGGGACGTGTGCCCCAAGCTCCGGCAGACTCTATTCAAGACCAACCGGCCCGGCTATCTTGACCTGGCCGTGGAGAAGTCGGCGATTAAATCCACGATCTACGAGCATCCTGAATTTGCCGCCTTCATCGCCAAGATGAACGCGCACTTCGCGACCTGGAAAGAAAAGACCGCCAAGTCGCTCCGGGCACTGAAGCCAGGTTGCCATCCGAAGGAACTCATCGGCAGCCTGTCCGAAGGCTTGCTCGCCCACTACGTCGGTCAGCTGCTTATCGATAAGTACGATGTGTATCAACACCTCATGGACTACTGGGCCGAGATCATGCAGGACGACTGTTACTTGATTGCCGCTGATGGTTGGAAGGCCGAGACGTACCGCATCGTCGAGAAGGACAAGAAGGGCAAGGAGAAGGACAAGGGCTGGACCTGCGATCTCGTCCCCAAGACCCTGATCGTCGCCCGTTATTTCGCCAAGGAGCAGGAAGCCATCGACCAGCTCACGGCTGAGTTAGAAGCTGTCACCGCCCGCCTCACTGAATTGGAGGAGGAGCAGTGTGGTGAGGAAGGGGCCTTCTCCGAACTCGACAAAGTGAACAAGGCCAATGTCGTTGTCCGGCTCAAAGAGATTGAAGACGATAAGGACGCGAAGGACGAAGCAGCCGCGTTGAACGACTGGCTGAAACTCAATGGTGACGAGGCGGATCTGAAGAAGTTCCTGAAGGAGGCTGAGGCGGCGTTGGACGCCAAGGCCTATGCCAAGTATCCGACGCTCACTGAGTCCGAGATCAAAACTCTGGTGGTGGACGACAAGTGGCTCGCCGCGCTCGACAGAGATATTCACGGCGAGATGAACCGAGTAAGTCAGCAGCTGACGCAGCGCGTCAAAGAACTGGCCGAGCGGTATGAAACTCCAATGCCGCAGATGGTCAACCGGGTGGACGAACTTGAGGCTAAGGTGAACCACCACCTGACAAAGATGGGGTTCTCGTGGAAGTAAGATCCGGCTACAAGCAGACCGAAGCGGGGGTGATTCCTGAGGATTGGGTCCTGGAACCAATTGCTGCCGTCGCGACGACCGTCGCCTCCGGTAGGTCATCCGTGGATGCGGAGTTCGGCGATTTTCCGGTCTACGGATCGACCGGAATGATTGGGCGATCGGTCAAAGGTGACTATGCGGGCAGGGCAATCCTTGTCGCGAGAGTTGGGGCGAATGCCGGTAAGCTGAATGTGGTCGATGGTAAATACGGCGTTACAGACAACAACACCATCATCGTGCGAATAAGCGATTCAGTGCTTTGGTCCTATGTCTGGAGGCAACTTGACGCCAAGCGACTGAACTCCATGGTGTTTGGCTCAGGACAGCCACTTATCACCGGAACTCAGATCAAGAACCTCTTGATACCGTTTCCATCCACAAGAGCCGAACAAGAAGCCATCGCTCAGGCGTTGAGCGATGCGGATGCCCTGATCGAATCCCTGGAACAACTCCTCGCCAAGAAGCGCCAGCTCAAACAAGGCGCCATGCAGGAACTCCTCACCGGCAAGAAGCGCCTGCCGGGCTTCAAACAAAGGCCTGGCTACAAGCAAACCGAGGTGGGGTTAATCCCGGAGGATTGGGGACTCGACTTCATCGAGAACCTCGCTCACATCACTACAGGCAGCAGAAACACTCAAGATCGTGTCGATGACGGTCAGTATCCATTCTTTGTGCGCTCGCAAGCAGTCGAACGCATTAACAGCTACTCTTTCGATGGAGAAGCTGTTCTAACGGCAGGCGACGGAGTTGGCACAGGCAAAGTATTTCATTACATCAAGGGCAAATTCGACGCGCATCAACGTGTCTATCGCATCTCTAACTTCAGCGAGGAGATAAGCGGCTATTTCTTCTACCTCTACTTCAGCAGTCACTTCTACGGCCGGATCATGCAAATGACCGCGAAATCATCGGTCGATTCTGTGCGCAGGGAGATGATCGTAAGAATGCTGATCCCTCTCCCTCCCACCAAAGCCGAACAAGAAACCATCGCCACCATCCTCTCCGATATGGACGCTGAGATTGCCGCGCTGGAATCCAAGCTCGCCAAAGCCCGCCGACTCAAGCAGGGCATGATGCAGGAACTGCTGACGGGGAGGATCAGGCTGGTATGAGGTTGCTCATGCAGCGGTATGTATCATGAGAGTCCTGTTTCTCGATGAGTCCGGCGATCACAACCTGGCGGTGATCGATCCGTCTTATCCACTCTTTGTGCTGGGCGGCGTGATTGTAGATCAACGGTATGCGGAAGGTCCGTTGGAAGAAGCGCTGAGGGATTTCAAACAGCGCTTGTTCGGGCGCGAGGAGCTGATTTTGCACACAGCCGACATCACGCGCAACCGGAAGAGATATTGTCAAGAGTTGTGTTTCGCATGAGCGTCGGTTGAGCGCTCCTTCGA
>CAZJOQ010000021.1:0-30954 GCA_964547625.1 uncultured Nitrospira sp. | reverse complement strand
ATATCGTAGATGCCATAGGGGCTTTTCCCAGCTTCGAACGACCCAACAGGAGTTAATGCCTGATGATTATCCCAATCCGATCGTCCATAATTCGCATGGAGTCGAGTCGGCGCTTCATTTCCCCAGGGGTAGATCCGACCATCTGTTCCTCGCGCCGCCTTCTCCCACTCTGCTTCCGTCGGTAGGCGCTTTCCGGCCCATTTGCAGTAATTGACCGCATCCTCCCAGGTCACGTTGACGACCGGGCGTCTCAGATGTTGCGGTTGATTCATAATGTTCCAGTCCGGTGGCTCCTCCATGTCCGTCACCTTCAGGTACCTGGCATACTGTCCCACCGTCACCTGGTACTTGTCCATGTAGAAGGCATTGAGGTAGATGCTCCGCACCGGTTTTTCATCATCCGCATGACTGCTTCCTCTTGTGAACTTCCCTGCCGGCACCAATACCATCTGCTGATCCAGCGCATCAGGGTCCAACCCACTTTCTACGGCATGTGCGGTCGCCCCTGAAGCCATGACGAAGCACAACACAATCATTCCCACCAACATGTGTCCCATGGACCCCCCTCCAAAATTTTGACCTCCAGGTACATTAGATCCCACCCATCTAAAAACCTAGGAAGCCCGAACATGTCCGACACGTTTACCTGGCAGCACCTACAAGATTAATGCCTAACCTTCCATCTAACGAACACTCAGACAGACGGCCACAACGAATCCTCCTCTTCAACACGTTCATTCCAATTGGAAAAGCAGTATCCTCGACCTCTGACCGCGCGCATTGAGGGAACACATTCCGATCGTGCGGCCTCTCCTCCTATACTCTCCCAACCAGGGAGGGCTCGTCGGTCCTCAATGGCGCGCATGGAACGAGCACCACCCGCAATGTAATCATCCAATCGATCTTGCGTGCGCGTTCCGCGAGCACGGAGGATTGACGAGCCCGCCACACTACACCCATTCCGGAGCCTCTTCTTGCCTCACCTCACGTCCCCCAACCAACTATAAAGCGCCGGTAGGACAACGAGTGTCAGCGCTGTCGAGGTGAAGATCCCCCCGATCACGACCGTCGCAAGCGGCCGTTGAGCTTCGGCGCCGATCCCTTGCGCCAGCGCAAGCGGCAGGAGACCGAGCAACGTCGTCATCATGGTCATCACCACGAGAGCAACGCGCCGGACGTTGATTTCACCCTGATTTTCCCGATAGTACCGATACTGTTGCGTTGCAGTTCCGGAAACCGAAGCGTCAATTGAAACCGCCGCTCGCCTTCGTAGACAAAGGTCACCACCTTGCCGCCGATCGCGGTGGTGATGAGTTCCTGGACGTCGGCCACGTTGATGCCGAAACGGGCAATCTTCTGCCGGTCGACGTCGACGATAAGATAGGGTTGGCCGGCGATTTGGTCGGCCTTGATATCTTTGACCCCCGCGATCTGCTGTAGCAGGGCTGCGATCTCCTCCGCCTTGTCCCACAGGACGTCGAGATCATCCCACAAAAAAAGCTTAATCGCGCATTCCGCCCTGACGCCGGAGATGAGCTCGTCCACCCGGTGTTGAATCGGCTGGCTCATGACCACGGAAATACCGGGAATCTCCGCCAGCTTCCTGCGGATGGCATCGGTTAACTCCGATTGCGTTTTTGCCGACTACCAGAGACTCCGGTCGTGCAACGATACGATTGGGTCACTCTCATAGAGATCCTCCGGATGGTAGGGTATTTCGGCCCGCCCGATCCTGTTCACCGCCATCTTCGCTTCTGGAAACTCCAACATCACCTACTGAGGCTGCTTCTCCATCTCGATTGACTCGGCAAGTGACACACTCGGCAGTCTTACTGCCTGGGGGGCCAGAGCCCCTTCTTCAAGGAGCGGGATGAACTACCCGCCCCACGAAGGGAATGAAGGCAAGTCTGGCCAACACGATGAACGTGGAACCGGTCAGGATGAGGCTGCGGCGCCGGAGCGTCCATTGCAACACCGACAGATAGCGCTGCTTCATCCAGCGCATGAGGCGTATCTCTTGCCAATGGTCGCCGCGCAGAAATAACGACGCGAGCGCCGGTGCCAGGGCCAGCGTCACCACAACCGAAACAAGAAGCGCGATCACCAGCGTATAGGCGAGCGGCGCGAACATCTTGCCCTCCATTCCATGCAGCGTCATGAGCGGCAGAAAGACGACGCTGATGATCAGAATGCCGAACAGGATGGGCCTGCCGACTTCCTTCGTGGCATGAAGAATGACGCTAAGCCTGCTTTCCTTCGAGGCACCGCTGTGTTGGGCAAGGTGCCGATAGGCATTTTCCACCACGACCAGGGACCCATCGGCAATCTCGCCGATGGCAATCGCCAGCCCGGCAAGCGTCATCAAGTTGGCGGAGAGCCCAAACCGCTCGATGGCGATAAAAGTCACGAGTGGCGTGACGATTAACGTGACCGTCACGATAACGGCACTGCGTACATGGCCCAGGAAGAAAAAGAAGACGAAGACCACCAGCACAATGCCCTCGATCAATGCGTCATGGACCGTGTGAATGGCGGCATTCACCAACTCAATGCGATCATAGAAAGCGATCAGTTTTGTGCCTGCTGGGAGGACATTGTTTTGCTGCAGATCCTCTACCTTGGTCTTGATCGCCTCGACTACCTCTCGGGCATTACCTCCGCGAAGCTTCCGTCGGCACGCCAAGCAATTGGAGACGGTTTTGTGCCCCCCGCACTTCGGCTCGCGCGGTCTTCATGGCGGCCTCGCGGCGTTGCAGTTCTGCCACACTGACCGCCTTGTTGTCGTACAGTTCCTTGGCCCGCACATACGATCGCTCCGCTTCTTCCAGCCTGGCCTTCGCCTTGAGATACTCTCTCTCGGCCACACCCAGGTCCACGCTATGGAGCATCGACAAGAGCGCGCCCCTTTTCACATCCTGTCCGACGTCGACATGGACCGTCACGACTCGACTACGGATGAGGGTGGTGACCTCGACCAATTCGTTTTGGTTCGCTTGGACGGTTGCGGGAAACTCACGATGTGAGAGAATCTGCCCTTGCACCACCGCTGCAAGTTCTAGCTGGATTCTGGATAACTCTTCTGGTGTCAGGCTCAATTGCCCTAATTGTGTGGGCGTTAGCTTCTGCTTGACGACTGAGGTATCGACCGGCTTGCTCTCGCAGGCCATACTCACCGTGATGATTAGACAAACCGCCAGGCTGCAAATCAGCTCTTGTGCGAAATGTCCCTCGCTGTCCTGCTTCATACGGCTGGCACTCATGAATGACCACTGCTTGGCACTGCTCTTCACTTTTTGTTCAGTCCTCCTGTTAGCTCTCTCGCACGTGGCATGCCCCTCATAGACGTTGCATTCTCCCAGCAAAGTCCTATATTCGTGGCCTATTGCCACAGTGCAAGTAGGTGGCTGTCGCAAAATGCAACAGCCGAACCTGTGGTCTGCTCGAAGTGATTTGGTGGTTGAAGATAGGAGATACTGTTCTCCTAAGGAGTCGACTTGGTATGAATATCCGGGCCCAGTTTCCAGATGAACAATCGACAGCCGGTGAATTTAAGCGCCAGCCGGATGCGTTCCGGGAATGGGTCACCGCCAACGATAGCTCTGGCTATCCCGCTGCAACCGGTCGCTACCATCTGTACGTGTCATGGGCCTGCCCTTGGGCCCATCGCACGATCATCGTGCGCAAGCTTAAAAGGCTTGAGTCTGTGATCGGGATGACGGTCGTGGATCCCATTCGTGATGAGCAAGGATGGGCCTTTCGCGAGGGACCCGGTCACTCTGTCGACACCATCAACGGGTTTCACTTTCTCAGTGAGGCCTACAGAGCAACACATCCGCACTTTCGCGATCGCGTGACCGTTCCAGTCCTCTGGGATACCGTAACCAAACGCATCGTCTCCAATTCCGACGATGATCTGATGAGAATCTTCAATAGTGAATTCAATCGCTTTACCAAGAGCCAGATCGATTTGTATCCAGAAACACTCCGGCCGGAGATTGACGAGCTCAACAGCTTCATCTATGAGAGCGTAAATGATGGCGTCTATCGAGCAGGGTTCGCGACATCTCAAAACACCTATGAACGGGCGGCACGACGACTGTTTGCAGCACTGGATCAACTCGATGCACGCCTGGCAACCCGTCGGTATCTATTCGGACCGGAGTTGGTCGAAACCGACTTGAAGTTCTTTGTCACGTTGGTTCGGTTTGATGCGGTGTACTACGGTCATTTTAAGTGCAACCTTCGGCGAATCATCGATTACCCAAATCTCTTCGGGTATCTCAGAGACCTCTACCAAACCGACGGCATCGGTGAGACTGTGAATTTCGGCCATATCAAGCGGCACTACTACGTCACGCACGACGACATCAATCCGACTCGTATCGTTCCGATCGGCCCCGACCAAGACCTTTCGGCGCCGCATAGGCGTGACCATCTATACTCGCGTTAGCTGCTCCAGTCACACCACTGCAGGCACTGGACCTTTCCATCCCCGTTCATTGTCTAATGCCATAGACAGTCTTGATGACATTCTCCCCATCTCACGGAACATGCTTGGCTTGCGCGTGGTTGTAGCCGCCTCTTTTTGCGGAGTTTTTGAACAGTCTTCCTTGATCAATTCAAGCACAAGAGTTGCTTCATCACGAATGTATGAGTTCGCAATTTTTAACTGAAAGGAGCAGGTTATGGACATGATGTGGCTGTTCGCCCTTGTAATGGGCGCACTCCTGATTGGGGGATTCGTCGTGTACAAGAAGAGTGCGTAATTTGCCGTTCCAGATTGGGAATGCCCCGCGGGAAGGCACTTATTTTTCCGAGAAGCGCTCGTGCTCGGAAATCCGTGTGTTCGTGTTCATGGAGACCTTTCTCAGGGCAACTGTAGTTTCGCTTTGTCGAGCCTTTCCCAGTGATGCCATCGCTCGCCTCTCTCAAAGGTGAGCGATGGTTTTGTTTCTGTGCATGTCTCAGCTTGAACGGTTTGCGTCTTATCTGACAACAAGCACTGAACAGACACTCTGTTGTACGAGTTTCATCGAGACGCTGCCTTGGAGAAAACGCGTAACGGCACTTCGCCCTTTGGCCCCCGTCACGATCAGATCCGGCTGTTCGCGATTGACCACTTTCATAATCTCCTCAGCGGCCGGTCCTACACACGGAAACTGTCTGACACGATACCCGACTTTTTCAAGTTGTGCCGCCTCCTGCGCGAGCAATTGTTCCCCTGCCTCCTTCACCATTGTATAGCGCAGAAACGGCATGACATGGACCAGCAGAATCACGAGCGGCTTGATGTTAGGATTGACCGCTAGCTGTTTGACCAGAAATTGGAGCGCTTTCCTGGATGACGGAGAGCCGTCTGTCGCGACGAGTATCCGTCGAATGGTTTGGGGAGGCTCTTTTACAATCAAGACCGGACAGGACGCATGGAGTGTCACGGTTGTCGAGACGCTCCCCAGCACAAAGCGATCGATAGCATCTAACCCGCGGCTCCCGACCACGATCAATCCCTTGTGACCCGCCTGTTCGATGAGCGCTTGTGCAATCTTGTCCTGCACGACGCGCACCGAGCCCTTGAGCCCAAGCTTCACAAAGCGCCGCTTCGTTTCTGCTTCTACCTGCTTGGCTCGAGACTCCACAATATGAATGGCTTCCCCTTCGTCCGGTTCATACCCGCTGACGACCGGTTGGACGATGAACGACGCTCGTACAGATTGAAGGTCCATCGCATGAATCGCTGTGACTCGTGGTGCCATCCGAAAAGGCATCTCGCCGAGCCAACCCAACGCCCATTCAGAATACTTTGATCCATCCACTCCTATGACGGCTTTCATTGGCCTCCTCCCTTTCACTAGAGATTCCTATGACCCAAGGTCCTGACTCCTCCTATGTCATGCGGTTTCCCGAATTGCACAAGGTATAGACTATCATCCCTTCGCTGACAAGAGAGACGCAACGTTAATGCCACGATCATGAGGCCGTAGCCGCTGTCCGTCAGCCCAAGAGAACAATTCAGAAATAAATGGCGGGTAACTCGACTTTTTTGGTAGAGTGCGCCACTGCTGCCTCGACGCTCGTTTGATTAATCTCAAGAGGTATCCGAAGGATGAAGACAACAGTTGCGTGGCCGGTCTGCTTCAGGCAAGGTGCATATGGACTCGTGCTTGTCGTCGTCTTGATCATGCTCTCCGGTTGCGCTGCTCACAAAACTGCAACCAACCCACTCACCCCAAACATCGGACAGCAGGCACAGCCTGTTCTTCTGGCTGATGCCGATCCAAGAGCCATCTCGTCAGCTGCACCAGCCCACGACACGTCTTCTGACGAGCCATTTGATCCGTTTTCCAAACCGGGTGAAGAGGGGATTGAAGAGTACGATCCATGGGAGCCGCTGAACAGTAAGGTTTTTGATTTCAACTGGCAGCTTGATCGCTGGATACTGAAGCCTGCGGCCAAAGGCTATAACTACATCGTCCCCAACCTCGTCCAGGTGAGCATCAGCAATTTCTTCTACAATATTCGTGTCACACCACGCTTCATGAATAATCTTTTCCAAGGCAAGTTCAAAGGCGCAGGGATAGAAGCCGGTCGCTTTCTCATCAACACGACGGTCGGAGTGGGTGGATTCTTCGATGTGGCGCAACGCTTTAACCTGACCACGCCGGAAGAAGATACCGGACAGACACTCGGGTTTTATGGAGTCACACCCGGCCCCTATATCATGGTGCCGTTTCTGGGACCCTTTACCGCTCGAGATCTTGTCGGGTACGTCGGAGACTTCGCTCTGAATCCCGTCTATTGGTTGATGTTCCCGGTCATTGAGATCAATGCCATTCCTTCAGTCGTTCCCCATGCAAATAGGACGACGAGTTCTCTGATTATCCTGACGGCGCGTGGAACGGAGATCGTGAACGCTCGCTCATTGAACTTGGAGAAGTTTCAGGGGGTGGAGGAGTCTACCCTGGACCTGTATGCAGCGGTTCGTAACGCCTACCTTCAAACGCGAGCCAAGGCGATCCGAGAATAATTGATCGACGTTCTTCGAGCTTTTGCGTCGCTGCCTTGAAGTGCGCTTGGTACCTCCACAAAAAATGGCCCCGTTGGATGACCATCAAGTTGGCTTGCCTTCGCAGCTCAGCCATTAGCACACTTTACGAAGTGGCAGAGCGCTGTCTAAACGCTCTTGTTGTAGATGATAATGCTGACAATGAAGATCACAAGCATCACGGCCGCAAACGTTAAGAAAGTACTATCCATAGTAGTTACTCCGTTCGCCCGGACCCGTTAGCAGCGAAATGGTACACCACAGCAGATGCCCTAAGGATGAGACCGATGGACAGCTCTTGCCTGAGAAAAACTCAAAAGGACGACAGTCAACAATCTGATGTCAAACAACAACTTGGCCTCATGGGCATTAGGAACCCAAGATCTTCCAGAACTTATTCCGCAGACAACATGCTGTCAAGTAACTTGGACGGAATGCCCAGCGCACATTTATCGTGGCAGGATGCGAGGTGGCCGTGAGGTTGCTAGCTCTACTGGGACACAAGGATGTTTCGATGGGTCGCTTTCGATGAATGTACAGACAGCCGATTGTGGGCTAGGACGCATCCGATGTATTGGGGCAGATCATCCTTCGCTTCATCCGGATACCGATTGCACGTGCTGCACGCAAAATCGTCTGTCGCGTGCGAGCCGGTAAGGCCTCGGGCACATGCACACCTACAAGGTCGTTCGGCATATGTTTGACAAATATGGCCATGAGGCGCGCGGTGCTCCAGGCGATCGGTGAGCAGGCGAGTTTTCTTCGACGCAACTCGAAGAGGGAGGGGGGCCGCGCATCCCAGCGGATCACGCAAGGACGCGCCCGCTTGTACCCGTAGACTACCACCGCCACGGCAAATCGAGCATTGTGCAGAATCCCTCCCTGGACCATTCTGATCATCGTATGCGGAGAAGCCGTCGCTGGAAATCGCTCCGGGCTGAGACCGCGCGACCGAGTGAGTTTGCCTTGTCGATACCATTGCCGAAGCTGGTCGATGTCGGCCCCGCCGATTTTCGCGTCCACATTCTTAAACCGAAAGACGCGGGGCAAAGTTGTGACTTCGTCTTGGGCGGCAAGAACTACGCCGACCAGCCCAATTGGCGGGGGAAACCTAAACCGTTCTCGCTCGCCGAATCGGTCCCCAAAGCCGAACCGGCCGTCACGATAGACACGAGGGCGGGATACCGCTTCTTCAAAGGAGGACTCGGCAGACCACTGTGAGACAGGATTCTCAGAGGCCGTATCCTCAAAAAGTCGGACCTCTGCTTTGTCCAGCCGATCAAGTTCAGCTGCGGCCTGCGCCGCGAATAGATTCGTCAATCCCGGCGCTACTCCGGCGTGAATGAGCGCCAATCGTCCTTTTTCTCGGAATTGTCTATCGAACAAAAACTGCTCCGGTCGAAATGGGTGAGTCCGTAAATGTGATGCGGTATCGAGGTAATGGGCCCGCAGTCGCAGAGCCGCACGCATGACGACCTTGTTCAAGACAGCCGGACAGGCATTGATGAGGAGATGGCAGCCTTTGGCTGCCTTCACAACGCTGCGCAGATTTCTGGCATTGACCCGTTGGATAACAACGCCGGATT
The DNA here is from genome assembly GCA_964547625.1 of uncultured Nitrospira sp. Classification (GTDB taxonomy): domain Bacteria; phylum Nitrospirota; class Nitrospiria; order Nitrospirales; family Nitrospiraceae; genus Nitrospira_D. The sequence goes on along the minus strand of CAZJOQ010000021.1, from coordinate 22,326 downwards.
CTTCGCCGAGAAAGTCACGCGCACGAGCTGGATCACGGTCACCACAAAACACCTGCTGACCCTGGCGTTTAAGCAGCTTGACTAATAGCGAGCCAGTCGCCCCAACTCCGAGGACAAAGATCCTCATGGGCTTGGCACTGCATCATACGACCATGTTCGGGACGTTCGCACTGAGACGTCCTTGAGAGGTGAGAACAAAATACACCACCAGAGAATGTTAGGATTGCTTCTCTTGTCGGGCTAAAATGCTGGAAGCTGGTCTGAATACTAGACAGCCGTCTGAACGCGACCGTGTCTTGAAGAAACCTTGGAAGGCTCACCTGCTAATGGATAGGCCTGAACCGAGTAGGTCCGATCTGGATCGAGTGTAACGCAAACCTTGCCTGTCTTATTGAGGTAATCGATGGCCAAGTATACTTGATTCCAAGTCAGGTCAGGACACAGCCCAACGACCTCTTCCATGGAACACCGACCCCCAAACTCCTCCAGTGCCCGATGAACAAGTTCTATAATTGCTGAAACATGCATGTGACCTTCCTCAAACCTCAAATCATAAATACTATCTGTACAATGTTAATCAGTTCGCACTACGTTTGCGAACTAGGAATGTCACTAGTAAGAGGAGTGTATATTACTAGTGGTTTGAAGCCCTACTTAGTATAAAATTCAGCCTATATTAAGTATCTGCCTCGGGAGCATCCCTACGTCGACACGCTCACGAGGCCCTCAGCGATTGCGTACTTGATTAGCTCGGCGGTGGAATGCAGATCGAGTTCGCTCATGATGCGAAACTTATGGAATTCCACGGTCTTCACGGAAATATTGAGAATGGATGCAATCATTTTTGTGCCTTTTCCTTCCGCGACAAGCTGGAGCACCTCACGTTGCCGTTGTGTCAAAGACGTCACCAACGGCTTGCTTGGCTGCCCATCCGGAGATTGGAGGGTCGCCGCCAACACATCCTTCGTGATCAGCGGAGTCATGTAGTGTTGACCGCGCATGACCGCCTGGATAGCTTGCTTGAGTTCTACCGCCGCTGACCGTTTGATCAGATACCCTGCGGCCCCAGCCTTAAACGCTTCGGTGGCATAGGTGGGAGTGGCGTGCATGGTCAGAAAGATGAGCTTACTTTCCGGCACCAACTTGGTCAATTGACGTGCCGCATCCAGCCCGTTAAGCAGCGGCATGGAGATATCGAGCAATATGATATCTGGGCGTAGTTGCTCGGCCATGTCGACCAACGCGCGCCCATCCTCTACCATTCCAACAACTTCACCCTCGGCTTCTACCAGCTTTCGCAGGCCAGCCAGAACAATGGCGTGATCATCTGCCATCAAAATACGCGGCCGTTTCATGCGCCCTCCACCTCCAAGGGTACCCAAGCACAGACCGTCGTCCCCTGGGATAGCCTCGACTGAATTCGGAAAAAGCCATGTAATTGCCGTAACCGCTCCTCCATACTGCCCAACCCAAGCCCTTGCTGGTGGGTGCTCTGGTCATGCAGGCTAAATCCCTTTCCATTATCTGTGATGGACAGACTGAGCCCTTTGGAAGACCCACGGAGCTGAACGGTCACCAGCGTCGCCTGCGCATGTTTCACCACGTTTTGGATGCTCTCTTGCATCACCCGGAAGAGACAGGTGGCGTGGTCGATGGGAACGGCAGTCGGAACCTCAGCAACCTTGAGACGGATCGGCAGGCCCGTGCGCCGTGAAACCTGCTGGACATGGTCTTCGACAGCCGGGCGCAGTCCCGCATGCTCTAAGAGCGAGGGATGAAGACGGTACGCGAGGCTATGCACATCATCGGAAACCTGCTCCAACCCTTGGCGAAGAGTTGTCAGCGCATGCGCAACTTCACTAGGTACGATAGAAGAATGGTTCTCGACTGAAGCGACCTCCAGAACTAAGGCCGCCAGTCGCTGACTCACATCGTCATGCAGGTCCCGAGCGATTCGTCGTCGCTCATGTTCTTGCGCATTCAGCAGCTTGGACGTCAGCTCTTCCAACTGCGCCTGTTGTTGGTGCAGCGCCTCTTCAGCCTGCTGACGCTCGGTGATGTCGACCGCCACACCTCCCAACAGCACCGGTGCTTCCTTGTGATCCATAATGGGAAATTTGCTCACAAGTGCGTGTCGGATCTCCCCATTTTGAATGAAGGGCGCGACCGTGTGTAGCGGTACCCCGGTCTCCCGCACCTTCCGATCGTTCAACTCGTACTGTTCGGCGACGTCCGCCGACCATAATTCGTAGGCTGTCTTCTCTTTCCAAACCTCTCCCTTCAGCAGGGATTCTTGGAAGAGTCGATTGACGTACAGATATCGCCCCTGGGCATCTTTGATCCACGCAAACCCATGCAAGTTATCCATAAAGGAGGCGAACCGGCGCTCACTGATTTTCAGCGCCTCCTCGGCCTGTTTGCGTTTCGTGATGTCGCTCATGGCACCCAAAGTTCGAGTGGGACGACGCTCGAGTCCTTCATGGTCGAATAACGTCCATGATCGAACGTTCACCCAGCGGATGCTGCCGTCGGCTCCCAGCACACGGTGTTCGACTGAGGGGAGATCGTCACCGGCGAGATCCTGAGCCTGCGCCATCGCCGTGGCGACTGCTTGTCGGTCTTCGGGATGGATACGCTGAAGATACCCATCCAAGGAGGCCGGTTCATCCGCGCTCACGCCATAGATTTCTCTCATCACCGGTGACCAAAAGACGCTCCCAGTGCGATGGTCGTGATCAAAAATGCCAAAGTTTGCCAGACGAATGACCTGATCCGATCGTTCCTCACTCTCATGGAGCGCGCGTTTTGCTTCCACGCGAGCGGTCACATCATCTGTCGCAATCACGATACCGCCGACTTCATCCCCGCTATACCACGGGCGAACATTCCAGGTGACCCACTGTACGGAGCCATCAGATCGGTCGAACCGGTCCTCGTCTTCGCTGAGAATTTCTCCAGCCAGACCTCGGCGATGGACATCCTTCCAACGAGCTGGAATATCGAAAAACAGATCATAGTGGGACCGACCGATAATATCTCCTGTCAGCCGATACTCCTCCATCCAGCGACGGCTCGCCCCCAGATAGCGCATGTCTCGGTCGAACATCGCGATCGCGGCAGGAGCATGCTCGATGAATAAACGAAACCGCTCCTCGCCTTCACGCACGGCTTCGTTCGCCCACTTCTGACTGGACACATCAACTTGAAATCCAATGAGTTCGAGTGGCGCACCACCATCATCGCGAAGAAGACGTACCTCATCGCGAAGCCAACGATAGGTCCCGTCCTTATGGCGGAACCGGTACTCGTGGATATGGCGACCATGTTCAAAGATTCTCAAAAGACCGGCCAGCACATACGCACGATCATCGGGATGAATATGACTGAGCCAAAAGTCTGAGTGGTCGGTGAAGTCCTGCGGACTGTGCCCGAGCTGCTCCACCACGTTCTCACTGACGAATGTCACGCCATAATCCCCGCTGGCCCGACAGGCGTAGAGCACCACCGGAGTGGACGTCAGCAAGAGTTGCTGTCTTGCCTGCACCGTTCTCAATGCCGTCGTGCGTTCTTCGACGCGCTGTTCGAGTGTCTCGTTGAGCCGGCGACGTGCATCCTCAGCCTGCTTCCGCTCTGTGATGTCGTTGCCGATCGTGAGCATGCAGGGCTTCCCGTTGAGCGTGATCATCTTCGTGGAGATGAGGAATTGCCGCAGTGCTCCGTTCCGCATCCGCAGGGAGACTTCAAGATTCCTGACCGCCCCTTCTGCTCGAAGTCGATCGATCAATCGCGCACGCTCGTGCGGGTCAGGCCAGATACCCAGCATCAGAGTCGTTTTTCCGATGACTTCGTCTCGACGAAAGCCAAAGATCTCTAGGCACGCCTCATTGATTTCAAGACAACGGCCGGTTTCGAGTTCGGTGATACCGATCGGGTGAGGACTCAGGCGGAAGGCTTCGGCAAACACATCGTCCCTTGCCGATCCGACGGCGTTGTCTTGCCGATCTCCTGCGTGGAGTGCGGGTGAAAGCGGTCGTGCCCTCACCCAACGCTTTTTCTTGGCGGCTTTGGGTGTCATGGCGAGAGAAATTGATTCTAGTCCACTTACAGGGACCCCGCAAGGCCAAATTCCGCTCAAGGCCGTCTAGGATGGGACCACTACAAGAACTGTCGAGAATCAGCACGCCCCTACGAATGGTACTGTTCAGCTTTAGCCCAATGAGATTAGGCGAGCTCGTTCAATATGGACGGGGGTTAGAGAAAACCCCAGCCGACGTAAGGAGTGACGGCTTGCCGGATAGCTCGTTTACGCTTCCAGGATTCAGAACATACAGGAGTTGGGCTTTTTGACCTTGAGAGACTCATCGCGCATCGAAGACTGTTGTAGCTCGGCCAATTGCTGTATGAGTGCTCGCTCGCGATCCAACAAGTCGGTTGGGGTCCGCACTTCCACTACTACAAAGAGATCGCCCTTTCCTTTTTCTCTGACCTTAGGCATGCCTTTCCCATTCAGCCGAAGCGCTGTGCCGCTTTAAGTTTCAGCGGGAATCGCGACTTGGAGCGTCTCTCCTCCTAACCCTGCCACTCGCAACTTTCCTCCGAGCGCCGCGTCAGGAAAGGTGAGCGATTGAACCATATAGGGGACTGTTGAATAAAGGGGGCGTTTGCTTGAATTTTTGTTATACTGCGCCTCGTCCAATCGCGTTTTATACCTCGTTTCCACTCTGGAGCCCTGTATGTCCCAAATGGAAATGGTCGATCTCGACAGCCTCGTCTCGTCCACGCACCCGTACCGGCGGTTTCAGGCCTATCTGCCGGATAGCACCGAAGCCTTGGCCGACGTGCGTCAGCTCAAAGGCGCTGATGGGTATGGCGTGGAGCGGCTCTTTCGCTGTCTGCTCGTGCAATTCATGGAAGACCTCTCGGATCGGGAGCTGGAGCGATATCTGGAAGAAAATCTGGCGGCCAAATGGTTGTGTGGGTTCACCTTGTCGGAACCCACGCCCGACTATAGCCTGTTCACCCGTGTCCGCACCCGCATCGGCCCAACTCGCCTCTCACAGCGGTTTGCCACCATGCGCGAGCAACTCAAGGCGGCGGGACTGATGAGCGAAGTGTTCACGTTTGTGGATGCCACCCATCTGATTGCCAAAGCCACGCTGTGGGAAGAGCGCGATAAAGCGCGCCAACAGCACATCGAGAAGCTGAACAATGAGGTGCTGCCGAAAGTGGCGGTGGATACACAAGCCCGGATTGGCTGTAAAGGGAAGAAGAAATATTGGTACGGCTACAAGGAACACGTCAGTGTGGATATGCAATCCGGGCTGATCAACAAGGTGGCGACCACTCCAGCCAATTTGCCCGACGCTCAAGGCCTCCGGCATGTCTGCCCCACCCAAGGGGCGATCTCTGGGGATAAAGGCTATTGTACGGCTCCCGCTCGGCAGGCTGCCGCCCACCGGAACTGTCATCTCGCGGCCATTCAACGGAACAATATGAAAGCCAAGAATCGGGATCGCGATCGGTGGTATACGCATCTGCGAGCGCCCTATGAGCGGGTCTTTGCCCAGCGCCCGAAGCGGGTGCGGTACCGCGGCGTGGCCAAGAATCAATTCGCGGCCTTCTTGCAGGCGATGGCATTTAACCTCAAACGGTTGGTTGTCCTCGACGCGAACTTCGTGGTGGCCTAAGCGCAGGACAAGGTCCACGGACCTTGCCTCATAAGGAGGAACCCCTCCTCCCGGATACCAACTCAAAGTACCCTACGGGGAGTGCCTACCGTGGAGGCGTTCCTCGAAGACCTTTGGCGAGATCGTTTGGACCATCCTCCTCTCACCGGAGGCCGCACACCGCTTTTTTCAACAACCCCTATAGAGATCGTCGCCATGACGCTCGAGGGAGGGATGGCGCCGGATATGAGGACTGATGAGAAGATCGCTGGTGGCCCGCCGTTTGCATTCGCCTTGGCCAAGCAACCGTATGAGCATACCGCCGTCGATTCCTGGCGGAACTTTCACTTCACTATGAATGGCCTGGACGGAAATTAGGGAAGCTTGCCCCAATTCAGACAACAACTGCTGCGCGATGGGGCGGCGTGCATCGACTAATCGGATTTCCCTTTTCGCCAAAAAATCAAAAACAGTACTGTGGCTCCCAGAACCGCGAGAATCGCTTCAAAGAGTGCTCAGACATTGAGTCACGCCGTGAGTTGTGAAACGCTTGATCCCTGCGCAATTCTGAACGCCTGAGCTTGGGCTAACGCGCGCGCCTCAAGAAGTTTGAGAGCGGGCCATCCAGTTCTCACACCTGAATGGCCTACTCTGCGGATTCGAAGGCGATGAGGTTGTCCTGTGTTGTGGCGTTGATGGAGGACACAACCACGTCTGCGGGTCCTTCGCCTTTAGCAATCCTGGGTGTCGGCGGCTGACAGAGGCTCACGCTGAATACCCCTATCATAACGGCACACAACCCAATCGTGAATTGAAGATGCATACGCTCCAACCTCACACAGCAACTAATCGATCTTGACCGAGATGGATTTCTTCTTCGCTTCCTGATTCTGAAGTGACCAGTCGTCTAGCTCAACGCCATAACCCCACGGGCAAGGCAGAACACATCAGCCATGTCTCATCACGAATCAGTCCGCACGTGGAATCGTGGTTCCAGCGCTTTCAAGTTTTCCATGATGCCGGTGTACTCCAGCTCCGCCATGGGCAGCATGGCAGCACCAAAGAACCCTTGGCGTCGCATGCCGATGGCTTTGTCGGAGACAGTGTCCCGCACTCGGTTCCAGAACGGATGCGCGAACGCGTCCGCTGGTTCGGTGAACCGTCCTCCGTGCATGGCGAAGGCGGCACAGGTGATCACCGGAGGGCCATCGAAGTAGCTGATGCCGGACTGAAGCGGGACCGGCATCAAGGGCATCTGGTGAGAGCCACGCATCCCATCAGCCACATAAGGACCGATAGCGTAGGGCGCTAAGACCTCACCCGTCGCCGGGAAATCCTTCTGGACCCGCACCAGCATCACCGGATCGTCCTTGCCGGTGTACTTCCAGGCAATGTTATGCAACCGTGACGTGGATGCCACCGCCGCTTGCTCACCGCTGGCGGCTGACCAGACCGACTCCACCACATAGTGTTCGGTATCTCGCAGCAGCGCAGCAATTTCGTACAATTCTCTCGGGGCATGGAGCTCGATGATCCGATCCCCTTCGGTATGATTCACGTCCATAATGACGAAGCGAAATCCTTCTGCCATGTAAGGCCAGATACAGCGGGAGATTAAAGGCACCGGGATCGGTCTTGTCGGCCGCGAAGAACAGAAAGGGCTCATTCGGCCGCTCGTTGAATTCCATCTCCGCCACGGCCGATCCCATCCCCCGCACATTGCCTGAAAAGGCGTCTTTCAACAAATCCTGATTGGCCACTGCTGTCCCGGCGAGGAAGGCGTCCCACGCCAGTTTATGAACGGCTTCGTGTCCCACGCCAAGCTTGTGGCTCATCAAGATCGCAATATCGTCACCGGTACTGCTGACGTAGTGGTCGATTACTAGGGAGGAGCCATGCTGGGCGATATAACTCCGCACACTTTCCAACACTTGCCGCGAGGGACAGATATGGCCACCGATAGAGCCGATATGGGCTTTGATGATGCTGAGGGTGACTTTCATGGTAACACTCCTCTTCCCGAGGCCAATGAGCGCAGTTCCTGCCTGAACATAGACTGAGCAATCCCGATGCCACAGCGCTCATAGGCAGTTCGTTCACGGATTCCCATGATTTGGTGTATGGAGAGATGAAGTACGGACATCGGATGGTTGGGGTAGGCGTCTACAGGGCAGCAGGCTGGACCGATTTGCCGCAGACCAGATCATACCCTTCGCAGCCTTGGCTGAAGGCGAGAGTCGGTTCATTATTCCGACCGTCACTGATCATGTGCTCACGAGCGCCTGGCTGGCCCGAGACTTTTCTTGACACACAAGTCCGCATCGATGGACAGAGGCTCGTAATTCAAGGAGTCGGATTCTGGCCGAATCGCGGTCGAACGCCGGGTTAAGAGAAAACCAGCCCAGATGAATGACCCCCCACAGATCAGCCACCCAGCTAGACGTGTCACCCAAAGCAAAAAAACTTTCGGTACATTCTCAACTTTTCGGCGCTTCACCATGACAAGAGGTGAGGCAGCCGAGTACCGCACCACATCAATGGCAAACCGTCGCACAGCTTCGCCGACCTCGATTCTCAATCGCACGCCGCCCCTCAATAACTGTTCCCACAGCTCTTGTTGCGGCTCCTTAGACAAGTGCGTAAAATACGCGTGTGCCTGAACTCTGTCGATTCTTTGGGATCATCATCCGAATGTTCGTCGACGTTCAGGCCTCGCATCATACGTCGCACTTTCACGCTTATTACCAGGAGCATGTGGCGGTGTATGGGATCGAACCGGTGGAACTGTCAACGGGAGCATTACCGAGACGTCAGCAGCGGTTGGTGGATACAATGTTGTATCCTCGAGGTGTGTATGCCTCAGATGCTTGCTCCCGGCCTTCTTCTCGGTGTTCTGCTCGCGCTGGCGTCGTGCGGAGACTCCAGTTACCAAGTCCGTCAACCCCTGGGCTATGGCGTGATGCCTCCTGGTGAAACCTGGGTGGCCGTTGACAGTGCCTACCAATCCCCAGCGCAGAACACGGTGTACTTCGATCCAACGAGGATTCGCCGAGACGGAGCTCTTGTCACGCTGTGGCAGTTAACCGACTATAAATGGATGCAAGGAAACGCGCCGTTTGGGCAGTTCATGATGGGTCCCCACCGGTTTTTCTCGACGAAGTCGCACAAGGAATTTGACTGCGTTAGCAAACGTGCTCGGTTATTGGCGTCCTCTGAGCACTCTCAGCACATGGGCACTGGCGTCCAACATGCAGTGGCAGTGGCCCAAGGCTCCAGACTTCCCATTGAACCAGGCAGTACCAACGACGCGCTGTGGAACGTAGCCTGTGGCAAAAGAGGAGAAGGTATCGCTTATTCTTCATGAGGCGCTCTCGATGGGCATGCCCTGTCGCGACATGTGTCCTCTTGCGACAGATCGCAGTTGCTCCTTGTAGCAGAGTTCCCCAATCCTTTCGTCCTTCATTTCTCCCATCCCGTCTAACTCTCTGAGATATGACTCACATGCACCGCTGTCAAAGCGACATGTCGTGGCACCGTCCTTGCTGAAGGTTCGCTCATGGATTCGAATCAGAGATTGATGAGCCATCAACCGCGCACAGGCGCATGACAGAGAAGGGAGGGATCCTATGTCCGTTGCCAAAATCATCGAGATCAGCTCAGAATCGCCCAATAATTTCGAAGATGCCATCGTCCAAGGAATAGCCAAAGCATCCAAGTCCGTCCACGGCATCAAATCAGCCTGGGTAAAGGAGCAACATGTCGTGGTCGAAAATGGGAAGGTCACCACGTATCGCGTGGATCTGAAAGTGACGTTTGTACTGGATTGATGGATAGCGAAAAGAGCATGTTCCCGTGTCAAGGGGTGGGAGGGTGAGTTTGTGGGTTGCCGTGAGACGGCGACGGATTCTTCGCAATGCAGTGGGAATCGTGCTGATGTGGTTCGTCGTGGTCGCGGCAACGCCACCAGGCACTGAGTCTCCTACCGAAGCCGTGCGCGGGACGGTCAACCAGGTCCTCAGTATCCTCGAAGACCCCGTCTTGAAGGACCCGACGAAACTCAAACCTCGCCGTCGCATGCTGGAGGAAGTGATCGCGACACGCTTCGACTATGCAGAGATGTCGAGACGCGCGTTGTCCGCCTACTGGGCTCCGCTGACCGAGGCCCAACGCGCGGAGTTCGTCCAGGTCTTCAAGAGTTTTCTCTCGGACCGGTACGCCGAAAAGATCGAAGGGTATAGCGGGGAACAGGTGCGGTACCTGTCGGAGCGGACTGAGGGAACGTATGCCGAGGTCCGAACCGCGCTGCAGTCTGGGAAAACGACCATCCCCATGGACTACCGCCTTTTTTTAAAGGAAGGCCGATGGTATGCCTATGACATCATCGTGGACGGAATAAGTCTGGTCAGGAATTATCGGAGTCAGTTCCAGAAGATCATTCGCGAGAGTTCCTATCAGGAATTGGTCAAGAAATTACGCGAGCGAAGCGTAGCCGAGGAACCCCAAACGAAACGATGATCGCGATCATGAGTTTGTTTCAATCTATGGGACAGGTTTCGCAACTACACCCCCCTCTTTCCTGGCCACCAATACTTGGACGTGGGTGTTGCCGTCACATAGCCGAACAGGGCGTCCCGTCTGGAGACAATTCCGACCAAGGTTTTCCCTCTGAGAACCGGAGTTCGGATGAAATGTCGATCTTGAAGAAGTTCCATCAAGTCTTTGACCAACGTCTCTTCGGTGACGTGACGACATTCCTGGTCATCATTTGTCATGTCAGAACCATCTTCATTATCATCTTGAAGAAAGTTGTGGCGGAAAGCGGCAGTCCATCAAATCTCACTGCCCTGATTTGCGACAAGGATGAAGACGCCGGCATGCCATTCGGTATCTAACGAGAAGGCGCGACCATTGCTCGCCTCTCTTCTTCAGATAAGTTGTCTTCGATCCATATCAACAATCCTTAAAAGGAGGATCACAGAGTCATGAACCTCGAACCTTCGCGCCAGACCAAGAAGACAAAGTCTCGATCGTCAGCAAGCACACCAGCCAAGGCAAAGGCTTCCGCTGCCGCACAGACGCATCAACCAGCATCACCCTGTGATGAACTGCATATGTTGATCGCGAAGCGAGCCTATGAGCTCTACAGTGAGCGGGACTATCGGCATGGGTATGCGCTGGATGATTGGCTAGACGCCGAGCGGGAGATTCTCAGTCAAATCCCTCCCGTCTGAGAGCACGATTCTGTGCGGGAGGTACTGGCCCGTTCTTTGAGATCAGAGCTTCACTATGATTACTTCGATCGCTTTCACGGTCTATCCGGTCTCGAATATGGAACGGGCGCGAGCGTTCTACGAACATGTGCTCGGCTTGCACATGAGCTACAACTATGGGGACATCTGGGTGGAATACCACGTCGGAGATTCGACCTTCGTGGTCACGACGACGGATATGGGCCATACCCCCGGCGCAAAGGGAGCGGTCGTGGCGTTCGAAGTGTCAGACCTTGATGCCTTTGTTCACAAGATGAAGGAGCGAGCCGTGCCGTTCGTCGCAGAAGTTTTCGAGACACCAGTCTGTCGGATGGCCGTAATCGAGGATCCGGACGGAAATCACATCACGATTCACAAGCGCCATGCCTAAGGATGCATCCTACCTCGTTCGTGAAGCATCGCTCGTCTCTCGCTCAAGAGCCCATGGCTTATGTCTGCTCGCCACGCACCCCACATTCTGATTACCGGATTACCGGGAGTCGGCAAGACCACGCTGATCCGTGAGCTTGCAAAGCGCCTGGTCGAGTTTCGACCGGCAGGATTCTACACGGAAGAAATTCGGAACGCCCAGAGGACCAGAGAAGGCTTTCGGCTCGTCACCCTCTGCGGTCTCCAGCAGCTCTTGTCTCACATCCGGCATGCTGGACCCTACCGTGTCGGTCGCTATGGAGTCGATGTCGAGGGATTCGAGTGTCTGTTGGAGGAGTTGGACCTCCGGGATTCGCTGGCTCCCATGATCATTATCGACGAGATCGGCAAGATGGAGTGTTTCTCCAGACGGTTTATCGACACCGTCACGCTGCTGCTGGACGGACCGAAGACCCTTATCGCTACGATCGCGTTGAAGGGCGAGGGGTTCATCCAACGGGTGAAAGAGAGACCCGACTGCCGTCTCGTGACAGTGACGAAGGAGAATCGCGACCACCTCCCGGATGAGCTTGCGGGCGAGTTGCAGGCAAGACTGCGACGATAATCGGGTTAAGGAAAGATCACGGCTGCTGATACGCCACTGCAGAGCAAGACGTTGCATGGCCTCGTCGAGCGGATGCATGTCGGAGGCGCCGATCCGCTCACTCAGCACACCCCGTACACACCCCGCGTCAACGCGTTACAGAAGGACTTCATGCGGGTGAAGGCCAGCTGAACTTCGCGCTGAATCTGCGGACGCACGGCCTCCAATTTCATACCGCTTCTCGGGATGACTTCGACGGCCACGGCTTGCGGCGAGGAGATCGGCTGGCCGATCTGGCTGGTGATCCAGACCGTCACGTCCAGTAACCCCGGCACCTTCTTATAGATGTCCTCCGCCAATACCTGCGCCAGCACGTTGTAGATCTTCCCCACATGCGCCACGGGATTCTTGCCGGGCGCAGCCTCGGCGCTGGCAGGCCGACGGAGTGAGATGATCCCACAGACGCGATTGCCTCGGCCGACTTCGCCGGAATCTCCCGTCTCCGCCGATGTACCGAGCAGCGTCAGGTAGCAGCCGGCCTCACCGGCGCCGCGTTGATCCAAAACATTCAAGAACACGTGTGGCGAGAGACTTGCCCCGCACTTTCGTGTCACGAAATCGGTCAGTCCTCCTCCTGCTAATGCCTTCCGTTTGAAATACTCAGACTCATTACGGATCAGTGGAGCCAAGAACGGCATCGCAACCGTCACACTGATATCCTTCCACCTTCGTACGGCGAGCACCTTCACGTCCTCGCCTGTATCGGGAAACTCTTTCTTGAAAGAACGGCCGTTCAGAAACCGCTCAACCTGGAATGCCAAACGCTCCGTCGGTGTGAACGGTGCGTATCCCACAGTGGCGGAGGTGTCATTGGCTACGGCTTCCCGAGGCCGCTCGGCCACGGATCGAAGCTCCTCCGACGCCGGCTTCAATTCAACTTGGCATTCCAGATCCTTGAGAGGCTTGATGCGAGGCAAATGCCGCTTAAACCATTTATATGCCGTCTGTTCGGCAATCGCCTTTACCGGGATGCGCTTGCGCTTCCATTCGTAGGTGGCTCGGTCGCCCATTACCAACCGCATGGGAGCCAGCACCGACCCTCCTCCGAAGCGGCAAGCGACCTGGCCTGCCACCAACATTCCCTTGTCGGCGTTGAAATGGAGGACGCGGCCGCAGGTCTTGAGATAAGCCTGGGCCAGGTGGACGGCAACGCTCTCCATCACGGCGTCGCAGATTGTGTCGGGGTGGCCCAACCCCTTCCGTTCCACAATCTCCATCGCTTCTTCTGCGGGAGTGGTCCGAGAGGACTCGAGTATCATCGGCTCAGTTGCGCTCATCGCATACCCTCACACCTCTGCTATCCAGGCCACCGCTGAACCTGGTCGCTCCTGATGGAGACGGTGCAGCCCGGTGGCCTTGGCTGCTTCTACCGCTTCCTCAAACTCTTTCCTCGTGATTCCACGGTTCAGCGGCGAATAGTTGAATGATTTCCAGCAGGGGCGATACTGATCGGTGAGATTCCTCATAACCTCCCGTAACTTTGTCGCGGTCTTGAAGTCATAACGAACATAGCCGCCGGCATCGAGTGCTTCGACTAACACATCCCATCCGGCTTGCACGATGGCCTGCGGACTTGTGAAATTGCGCTGAACGAATTCACGATGCGTCTTTGTGACGATCGAGCCGGAAATCCTCGCTCCATAAGAGAAGCGCCGCCAAAAACCAGAGAAAGAGATCCCTCTCATGGCGAGTGGAGAGATTGAGTCCGAGCTCCGATGAAAAACATCCTGGCACCCGTGCAACAAGTACCCTGATCACCTCATTTGTGGCAGACAAGCCCATGAGTAATCCGAGGTCAGCCTCCAATGGCCCAGCGTCCCATCACAAACTGGCCGCAATCCGGACATCGCCCGGCGCGAAGCCGATTCTCCGCCACGGTACCCCCCCATCGCCGGATTACGCTCGTTCTGCACCTGGGACAGATGGTGTCTTCCGTCCCTGCTTCCTGTGGCACATTTCCCAGATAGACATACCGTAACCCCTCCTCTTGTCCGATCTCTCTGGCTCGCAGCAGTGAGCCGATCGGCGTTTCCTGCCAGTGCTCCATCTTGTAGGCAGGAAAGAAGCGGCTGATGTGCCAGGGCACATCCTCGCCTAGCTCAACCTTGATAAAGCGTGCGATATCCCTCAACTCGCCTTCCTCGTCATTCAGGCCTGGAATCAAGAGCGTGGTGAGTTCGATCCACACTCCTTGTGTTTTATACTCTCGAATGGCCGCCAAGATCGGCTCGAGTCTGGCTCCACACAACTTTTTGTAGTAACTGTCACGGAAGGATTTGAGATCGATGTTGGCGGCACCGAGGTACGGAGCGATCTCTCGCAGAGGATCGAGCGAGATGAACCCGTTCGTCACGAAAATGTTGCCTAGCCCCGCTTCCGACGCCAGTCGCGCTGTGGCGAGCGCCAGTTCATAGAAGATCGTCGGTTCCGTGTAGGTATAGGCGATACTTCGGCACCCTGTTCGTTCGGCCTGGGCAACCAGCTCGGAGGGAACTACTGCTGTTCCGATTCCCCAGCGCGCCTCGGGTGGCTCTGACTCTGCGCACCACTCGCTCGACGGATGCTCACCGGAGGCGGATGTTGCCTCCTCACCACGATCCACTAACTCCCTGAGCTTCGGCCATTGTGAGATGGTCCAGTTCTGGCAGAACCGGCAGCGAAAATTACAGCCGACCGTCGCAATGGAGTACGCAGTGCTGCCTGGAAGGAAGTGGAACAGCGGCTTTTTCTCGATCGGATCAACCTCTGCGGACACAATGCGATCTGCCACCCGCGTGAAGAGTTGGCCGCCGTGATTGATCCGAACTCCGCAAACCCCTCGGTGATTCGGCGCAACCTTGCAGTCATGGGGACAGAGCGTGCATCGGACGAAGTGGTCCGCCATAGGTTCCTGGTACAACGCGGGCTGGAGGTCGGTTGGCATGGGAGTTCTCTGCTGATGTCGACTGTAGGAGATTAAAAGGAGCAAAGCCGGTGCCGTTCAAGGGGACGAGGAAAAACCAAGTCTCTATGAGAGGTTGGGGCATGAACACAAGGTCAACGAACCTGTCCACCGGGTTAACATGCCACAGTGCCGAGGTTGCCTCTGTAGTGCAACGCCACACCTTACTCGACTCAACGGGATTTCCTCTCACTATTTCATTCAACGGTGTGGCATCGTGATTGCTCCCTTTACAACATGACGACCTTGACCGCTTGGTGAGGGAGGGCCATGAGACGTCCCCATCAACGTCCCTTGTGCTTTACGCTCGCTTGCATCACCATCATCAGTCTGCCGGTCTGGGTCTCCTCATGTAATGGAGGCCGAGGAACTGATTCTTTTCCCATGGATTCCAACCGCGAGGCTGAGCGCAACCGGATGGTCGATCAGTACATTGTCCCTCACGGCATTAAGAGTCCCGCTGTGATTGCCGCGATGAGGCGTGTACCGCGCCATCGCTTCGTGCCGGGAATGTATTCCCTGTTCGCCTACATCGATGGACCCTTGTCCATAGGCCACGGCCAGACCATTTCGCAACCCTCTTTGGTCGCTGAGATGACGGATGTGCTGAAACTCAAGAAGACGGATAAGGTTCTGGAGATCGGAACCGGATCCGGCTATCAAGCCGCCATCCTCGCTGAGCTGGTCGATAAGGTACTGACCATCGAGATCGTGGAGCCGCTGACTCGCCAAGCAGAACAGACGTTGACGGAACTGGGCTATACGAATATCCGAGTTCGGAGAGGAGACGGATACCTGGGTTGGCCTGAAGAAGCACCCTTCGACGCCATCATCGTAACGGCCGCTCCAGACCATGTCCCGCAACCGCTGCTCGACCAGTTAGCAATAGGTGGTCGCCTGATCCTGCCGGTCGGCAAAGGCCTCCAAACCCTAGAGCTCTATCACCGGACAGCAGAGGGCTATCAGCGCAAAACTCTCACCCTTGTGCGGTTTGTGCCGCTGGTTCGATCCAGAGAGAAATAGGGACAAACCGCACCGATGGACAGAGCCGAGAACAATCCGTCTTCACTTCCCCGCTGCATTGGCTGGTTCACCGCCTCCTGCGTGCTCGTCAGCAACGTCGTCGGCACCGGCATCTTCACCACGACGGGGTTCATGGCGCGTGATCTCGGCCATCCCGGGTTGATTCTTTTCATCTGGCTGATGGGAGGGCTCATCGCCCTGGCGGGTGCGCTCTCCTACAGTGAGCTAGGGACAGCCCTTCCGGTGTCCGGAGGAGAATACGTCTATCTCTACCGAGCCTATGGGCCGTTCATCGGCTTTCTAAGCGGATGGACATCCTTCACCGTCGGCTTCAGTGCGGCCATTGCGGCAGGGGCCATGAGCTTCGCCGCCTACCTGAATCAGCTCCTTGTCTTTGACGGCGACCAAGGGCTGCGCTCGACGGTCATCGCACTCGCCCTCCTATGGTCCATCACCGCATTTCACCTTGCAGGGAAAGGAGCAGGTGGATTGCTTCAACGGACGCTCACTGTGTTGAACATAGGAGCGATCCTCTTGCTGATGGCAGCGGGGGTGATGGGAGGGAAAGGAGACTGGGCGCATCTCAGCCAGTCTGATGCACAGGCCACCCCAAGCATCGGGCTTTCCATTGTGTCATTGATCTTTGCTCTCTACGCCTATTCCGGGTGGAATGCAGCGGTCTATTTGGCCGGAGAGATCACCGAACCAGCTCGTACCATTCCGCGGGCTTTGATCAGCGGCACGGTGTTTGTCACGCTCCTCTATCTCGGGCTGAACGTGTTCTACTTCTACGCGCTGTCCGTCACGGATTTGGCCCGGCCACCGCTCCTGCCTGTCGCGAGCAAGGTCGCCGTAGCGCTGCTGGGTTCGGACGCCGCACGGTTCGTCACCATACTGCTGTGTCTTTTGATCACAGGGGCGATTAGTGCCATGGTGTGGGCCGGGCCGCGTGTGTATTATGCGATGGCAAAAGACGGGCTGATTCCAGCGTACTTTTGCCGAACTTCCGCCACACACGATGCACCAGTCAACGCCATCCTTCTCCAGAGCCTGTGGGCTTCCATCTTGATTCTTTCAGGAAGCTTCAAACAGTTGGTGATCTATAGCGGCACCGTACTCACGCTATTCAGTGCGCTCGCGGTAGGGGCAGTATTGATCCTGCGCCGCAAAGAGCCTGATCTTCCCCGTCCCTACCGCACACCGCTCTATCCCTTTGTTCCCTGGTTCTTTATTCTCATGTCGATGGCGATCATCTGGAACGCGGTCTCTGAGCGACCAGTAGAAGCAGGCTTGGGACTCGCGACCGTCTTGACAGGACCACCGCTGTACTTCATCTGGCAACGGTTCAGTGAAACCCACAACTTCTGAATCGATGCCATAAGGGGTAGGATTGAAAGTCGGGAAACTGCGGAAATTGGCAACAGGGTGGACAATTCTCCTGCCGCCTAACTCCCCAACCTCTCCGTCTCCTCATATCTACTTGTGCACGGTCATTTTTCTAACACTGCGATATTTGGATTGATCCGATCTTTCAAGCCTCATCCCAGTTGGTGGCACTCCATCTGCACAAGTGCGCAGTACTCGGAGGTTGGATGTCGAACACGATTACCACAAGCATACAGATCTAGCAGAATGCTGAAAAAGTCCTCCAGCGGCGTTCTCGCGTCACGCAGAGGCTCAACGTACCGAACCGTACGCCTCGCCTCCTCGCTCGCTGCGGCCTTTCTGGACGGCCTTTTTGAGCATTCTGGAATATAGAGTGCCACAGTTTGTTGTGTCATCTTGTAACGGTGCACGAAGCAGAAACCGAGTTTTTCAGCAGACTGCTAGAGCATTTCCCGCGTGCAAATAGTTGTCTGTTATGGCGAATTCTGGATTAGAGATTAGAGCGGCAATGAGACAGATTCACTATCCACCAACCCTCCCAACATTGACACAAGGAGGAACCCATGATTCGGACAATCGTCATTAGTCTTTCTACGGCCACCGCAATGGCCGTCGTCCCGGTCGCATGGGCGCAAAGCGCCAAACCGGAACCTAGGCCGTATACCCAAGCGTTTCTCAAGAAAGCGGCTGAGATGCAGCAAGCCCAGATCTCGTTGGCCCTACTCGTCGACGGACGGGCGGCCAGCAAACGCGTGAAGGAATTCAGCGAGGAGATGATCGCCGCCCACAAAAGGATCAGCCGGGAGATACTAGAGATGGCAGGCGAGAAAGGCGTTCGGTTGCCCTCGGAGTCAAGCGACGAACACAAGCAGAAACTGAAGGAGCTCACGCCACTATCCGGCCACGCATTCGATCGCGAGTACATGCAGTACATCCTGTGGGATCACCAGAGGGATGTACTAGAGTTCGAGGAGAGCATGCAGACAGTGGAGGATCCGGATGTGCTCCATTGGTCATACAGGACTCTACCGATGTTTCGGGCGCATGTGGAGGAGGCACGATGGATCAAACAGTCGCTGCAGACGAGTTAGTCGGGAGAGACGCCGGCGGCGATGATGATGGAATAGGGATCGACCATGCATGCCACCTGTTCTGGTCACCGCCGTGGTAGCACCGTGTAGCGTGCGATTCCGCCCAGGTTTCCTCCGCGCGACGGACCTCGGCATTCTCTATCTTCAATAGGCTTAGCACTCCGTCGAGTCGGTCGGCCCGAACGTCGGACAGTTTGTGTTCCAAGGCCTCGTCGGTCGTCAATGTGAGCAGCTTCCCCTTCTCAATGACACCGGGGATTTCAACGTCCACATCCACCATCGCTTCAGCATGTAACGGAGGACGCTTACGGGTTTCCGCGGTCGCGCAAAATTCCTTTCGCATATAGGAGACCGTCTTTTCCTCGACCGGCTGGGCCGGGGCCCCCGGCAGACCGGTCTGGACGGGTGTCGCCGCCCCGATCGTTCCCCCTTCCGCCATGGCAATGTATTCCGCGGCCAGGCTGATCAGGGCCCCGGCAGAGATGGCCCGTTTGTTGATGAACGCAACGGTCTTCACCTTGGATCGCAGTAAGGCATCGCGGATGAGGACTGCGGCATCCACGCGTCCGCCGAAGGTGTCGATTTCAAGAATCACCGCCGCGGCATCCCTCACGGCGGCTTCGTCCAAAATCCGTTCAACGAAGGGAGCCAAACCAAGGTCGATCACGCCTTCGATCGGCACAAGGTACACCACTGGCCTGGGCTGCTGCGCAGACGATAGGTGAACCAGCATGATAGCCCACAAACCTACGACAGCGGCGAGCATACAGCCCCATCGCAAACCAAGGCCTCTCTTCGCGCTTGCTGGGCATGTCGATTCTCTCGATGTCACCGATTCCGCTCCATCTTGCGGCCATCCCAGCTTCCAACCCTCACCCACCATCATTCCTCTGAAATCAGGTCGGAAGATCCACGCCTTAGTCGGATCAACACACTTGGTCTACTCCGCAACGTCAATGCCAGAGGAGACCCACCGCCACTTAGAGCGCCACCTGTTGGAAAAACAATCAGTTTTGGTCACATGACGACCGAACCGATCTGAGTCCGCCGCCACAGTGGGGAGTTGAAGGCCGGAGGTTGTGGCGAAGCTGTCGCATAATGCCACAGGACGGATCTGTTGCCGTGGCGACTGGACTGGCCTCCCGCATCCCATTACCGTCGTTCGTCGAGCGAGATGAGGGCCTGCCCCAGTCCTTTCACCAATTCTGTCATCGCGTGGTAATCCAGCGTGTCCGGCAGATCGGTCGGACGATGGTAATGAGGATTGCGGAATAGGGCCGTGTCTGTCAGCATGACCGCGGGATAGCCCTCGTTCCAAAAGGATCCGTGATCCGACCAATCGACACCTGGAATCCACCAAGGGCCGGTGTAGGTCTCAACCGGCAACGCCATCCGCGTGGTCAACGCGTCTCGAGTATGCTCCTGAAGCGGTCGCGAATCGGCATTGCTGATGATCGTGAGGAAATTGCCGGTGGTCGGATAACGCCAGCGCAGCCAGAACACGGGCCACGGAAACGACTGGGTACCCGGCTCTTGTGAATAGTAGCCGACCGATTCAAGACAGAGCATTGCCTCGACTCGTTCGCCACGCTCCTTAAGGGCCCGCGCATAGACCCGGCTGCCCATGTGCGGGCTGCGGAAAAACGGCGGCTCTTCCAACGTGAAACCCACGAACCGCACGGTCTTCCGAAAGCGGGTATCTGCATGGAGGCGCGCCAGTTCCAGCAACACCGCCACTCCGCTGGCATTGTCGTCCGCGCCCGGCGAGCCGACGACTGTGTCGTAGTGGGTTCCAACCACGATCACGCGATCGGGCTCTTCTATGCCTCGCCGTTCTGCGATGACGTTGCGGACCGGCAATTCCCCCGCTTGATAGGACTGCTCGGTGACGTAGTAACCCGAGACGGCCAACCGGTTCGCCACAAAGTCGGCGGCAGCGTCCAGGTTGGCGGGGTCCCTGTAGCTGCGTGGGCCGATGGTCACGGCCAGTTCCTGCACCACCTTACGGAGTTCCGCGCTCACCATACCTTCGTCCCAAACACCATTTGGACGATCTGTAGCTCCCAGCCATCCTTCAGTTGATACCAAGAGCGCAACCACAGCAACCATGGCGTGTCGGACGAAAAGGCTGGTGACAGAACGGCCGAATCTGATCATCTCGCTCGCTTAAGCTTAATATTGTGATATCTTGCGGCGCCGTGATCAAAGCAGCGTCTCAGCTCGAAAGGTATCGGCCTGATCGTGGCACTCGGGTGAGCTCGCCTCAGCCATGTGCGGAAGAGTCGGACCCACGGGCATTTCGGTTCAGCATGTGACGGACAGGACAATACCCGGTGCCGCCCGTGACGGCCAACAGCCCCAGTCCTGTGGTGATTCTCATCCACCGTTCTGTCCTTCTTACATTTACATGGCGGCGCACGGTCCTCGATTACCTCCTACAGTGATCGACGAGACAGTTCAGGTGCAATCGGAGCAGGCGCGGCCTTCGCATGGAGCGCCAGAGTTTCGGCGTACCCAGGTCTGCAAGTTAGCAATCCTGGTGCCGTGATACATCCTTATCAAGGTGGCCTACAATTCTCATGACGCTTCACGCATGGGAACGTTTCTCTTTCGGCTCATGAGTTCCACCGCACTTGACTGTAGAAATACTTCACCCCTCCTCAGGCAAGAGTGGCGTGAAACGCCACAGACCTCTTGTGATTCACAAATC
The DNA here is from genome assembly GCA_964547625.1 of uncultured Nitrospira sp. Lineage (GTDB taxonomy): Bacteria > Nitrospirota > Nitrospiria > Nitrospirales > Nitrospiraceae > Nitrospira_D. The sequence continues at coordinate 1,227 of CAZJOQ010000021.1, read as the reverse complement.
TGGTACGAGATAACAGGGCGATACCTTGCGGGGAACATGCGATCGTATGAGTTCTGGCTCTGGCATCGAACTTGATGATGTTTCGCCATCGTCCCTTGTTCACTCAAAGAGCATGAAGTGGACCTGGGGAACCAAGTGAGGTCCACCATGGTGAAAGCCAAGATCGAGCTGCAGAGGAAAGACGACGGCTGGCAAGTCAAACACACCACGATTGATTACGACGGTCAGGAAGTTCAGCGACTTGGCGCGATTCTCTATGTGATGGGATACGAGGAGGCGGTCAAGGAAGCCAAACGCTGGACGATGCTCATGGGCCGGCAGAGAAACCGCAAGGAGACCGAAGACGACATTGTCTGGGAACTGGAGCCCGCCCTCCCACCCACACATATCCTGAAGCTGTAATGGAGAGGTCCGGTCCGCGTCCCAAACCTAACGCGCACATTGTCTCGCATCAGCCGTACTGTACCGGCAGTCACCGCCTGGGCATGAGTACGATCCTCGTATTCGTCGTGGTCGGATTTCTCTTGATGCTCAAGGCACTGTCGGATCGGAAAAGGGGCCCGGTGCTTCCACCGGATGATGTTTGTGGGAGAATAGTATCGTATCTTAGGACAAGGGAGTGTGCTGAATCTTTCCTCGATATCATGGCTCTAAATAGATGTAGTGAACATGTTGTTCAAATACAGGGAGCGCACCATGACTACAGTAGCCGCACTCACTCACGACGAACAGAAAGCTGCCGAAGCAGCCTTCCGTGGTCTCCCAATAAATCCTAGAAGGTCACAGAGTGCCCAGCAAATCTATTTCCGGATTCTGGCAGTGACCGATGGTCGGAACATTGTCGAGGATGCTGACACCTCATCTCTGGCCATCGGAGGTACACTGAAGTAGGAAATCCGCGCGCGCAGAGAGTGTCTGCGTGCGGAGTGGTATCGCCGGCTTCTACTGCCCTGTTCTTCCGCTGAAACGTCCCTTCCGGCCATACTCGGTCATATCGTCGGTCCCTGCTGTTACGAAAGCAGCGCTCGCGTGGTCATCCCTCTTGGCCAGGAGGAGCTCGCATGGCTGATGGAGAGGAGTAGCTGATAAGCCTTGAGGCACATCAGGAACTGACCCAGTCTTCCCCGTTTTTCTCCGAAAGCCGGACCGCTGAAGTCTGAAGTTAGATTCCCCTAGGAGCATTGAAGAGCACGTGGAGGTCTGTCCATTCAGTACGAGGAATGCCAA
>CAZJOQ010000020.1:0-31977 GCA_964547625.1 uncultured Nitrospira sp. | reverse complement strand
CGTCGGACTCAGGATTGGCTGCAGCGCTCGACAGCGCGCAGACTGCCGCGACATACCGAGCGCCGAACTCACGCCAGTAGCCGAATACCGCCGGCATGGCGATGCCGACTTCTCCTGCGCCAAGCTGCAGTAATCCGTGCCCGCTGCCGCGTGAAAAGGACTGTTGCAGCCGGTGTGAGAGATCGGGCGTAAGCGAGGCGGCGCCGGTCTCGTCGGTCGCCAACAGCACACGCCCGTGCGGCGTCAGTATCGGCGCGAGGGCATTGATCGCTGTCCCCTGCGCATCGATCATGTTCTGAACAACAGACTCGGGTCTCATCTTGCCTGAAATCCTGGCGACGACGCGGGGTCAGGCGTCCGGAAGAAGGGCATCTGACACCAAGTTAGGATCTGAGCTTTGCACGATTGTGCGGATTTCAGACTCCACAGTCAACGCTCTCTTGTCCTGATTTCCGCCGTCTGGGACTGTCCTTCTTTCTGTCGTGCGCAAGAATTTCGAGCGGGTGCCGTCGTTAGCTGAAAATTGCCGAAGCGGCTGCCCTTGTGGTGCAGTGCGGTGACCGTGGATTAGACCACCACCACCTCACACTCCCGAAAGGAGTCCATCATGGAAATGATCAGCACGTCTCAACACCGCGAACCGTGGAACAAAGGCAAACTTGTTGGCCAAAAAGCGCCGTTCAAGCTGAAGGAGATTTGGGCGATACGGACCCGTATGCACATGGCCGGTCGTTCCCGCGATCTTGCGCTCTTTGATTTAGGGATCGACAGCAAGCTGCGGGGCTGCGATCTGGTCAAGCTACGTGTGCGCGATGTTTGCCACGGCGATCTGATCGCCCCGCGTGCGATCATCATGCAACAGAAGACCCAACGACCAGTTCAGTTCGAGATCACGCCTTCAACGCGTGACGCCGTAGGAGCGTGGATCAAGCAGGTCAAGCTCAAATCAGAGGACTATCTCTTTCCCAGCCGCATCCATAACTCACCCCACTTGGGCACCCGGCAGTACGCACGAGTGCTGGAGGGATGGGTGCATGCCATCGGCCTCGATGCATCCGCCTACGGGACGCATTCGATGCGGCGCACCAAAGCCTCGCTGATCTATCGGCGGACGAAGAACTTGAGAGCAGTGCAGCTATTGCTTGGGCACACCAAGATCGAGAGCACCATACGCTACCTCGGCATCGAGGTTGATGACGCCTTGGAGTTGGCCGAACAGACGGAGGTGTAACGGGCTAGCATGAGGGAGCGGGGCTGGCAGCGCCCCAAGCCTACGGACGCTGTCCGACCCCAAGCCGAAGTCCATGACTGACCGCTACCAGAAGGGGGCTTACACCGATCCGCCTATGGACCCGTGATACATGGTCCCATCGTCGCAATTTATTGAACAAGCGTCGAGCATGGCGTATCCTTCACGAACCGTAGTGGCGTGTTACACGGATAAAACTGGCAAATCCGGTTCTCATACGGATCGGTCTAAACATAGTTAGCGGCTTGAAAAGCCGAGCTGCGAATTAAATCAGCGGTCGACGCTTAGGAGGAATGGAATGCCGAATACGGACCAAAGGGTGAAAACTCTAAACCTTTATCCAATTGACTATCCCTTTGAAACACTCTCTCAAAGAATTCGCTCATCGCCTCCGAAGCTAAAGCTCGACCCTGAATTTCAGAGAAAATATAAGTGGGACAAGGATGGATGGGAAAGAGCTTCGCGATTTATTGAGTCGTGTCTCATGCGCATACCACTTCCAGCGTGCTATTTCGCCGAGAATGAAGACGGATCGCATTTAGTCATAGACGGCGTTCAAAGATTAACGACGATCGAAAAATTCTTTAATGACGAGTTTGCGCTCGAAGGCATGACCGCTTTCAAGGAACTTGAAGGAAAACGTTTCTCTCAATTGGGTCCTTATCGTTCCGAGCTAGAGGCAACTACTATTAGATGTATCGTACTTAGAAAAGAAAATCCAGATTACTTGGTTCAAGAAATCTTCTCACGCCTAAATCAGGGAGCCGTTAAGCTGTCAGATCAGGAGATTCGCCATGCCATTTATCCTGGACCACTTAACGATCTTCTTGTGGAATTGTCGAAAATTCCAGATATCGCGAATTTTGGCAATACAACAAAAGACTCTCGGGAAGGCGAAGAAATGGTTCTTCGCTTTTTTGCACTACAAGAAGACCTCGCGAGCTACGAAGGTCGCCTCTCTAAGTTTCTAGACACATACATGCAAAAAAATGCCCGTACTCCGAATGCTCAAGTGGATAAATTAAGGGCACAATTCAATAAGACACTCGAAATCTGTAAACAGGTTTTTGGTGACTCCGTCTTCACGGATACCACAAAGGATCGGCCTAAACAGAGCATCGTCCACTACGATCTGCTAATGCACAGCTTTGCCGGTATTGAGAAAAGCCAGGTTAATGGTAAAGAAACCGCCATAGTTAAGGCCTTTGAAACTCTGTGCGAAGATTCTGGGTTTCAAGCGACGCTATCTGGCGGCATCCAAAATAAATCCTCGATACTCAGGCGGCGCGAGTTTTGGAGCAAAAAGCTGCACCTTATTCTAAGGAAGTAAAATGGGCTATTCCAATGTTATCGCTTCATGTAAGGAGAGCCTAAGGAAGCTCGATGCAATGGTGGCCGCATCGGAGCATGATGTGATCTCTGGAGACCACGGCGCAAGGTTAGTTGCGAACAATGTGAACTTTTTTACGAAGTCGTTCCTGATAACCCTGTGCGCGCATTTGGAGACATGCATTAAAGATACGGTCTATTCAATCGCGGAAGACATAGATGCCAGACTGACCCATGCGGCAATTCCCATGGCGATTGTTGAGTGGAGGTACAACCCAAAAAATAAGAATAATGAAAGAGAGACGTCCACCTCTGTGTGGAAGATAAGCCTGTCAAAAAAAGAAATAGATGATCTGGTTTCGGGTAACGTGTACAAAACGAAGAACGCGCTTCTTCTCGTCGGGGTCGATTTGGCAGCTGACAAGACAGAGTGGGAAATGTGGAAAGAGCTGATTCAATTAATTGTTAATAGGCGAAACAACATCGTCCACCATAATGATGACGCATCAGATCTTTCATTCGGCGACATAAGGTCTTATATCAGAAGTGTACAGGAGTATCTGGATTTCGTCGGCAAGGCATGCTGCGCCGCTAACAACGCGTTCAACCCGACCTCGGAGACGCTGCGCACCCCCTCGGCGGGTTAACGCGAGCGTTAGGCCGCACGAGGCACGCTGTGATACTCCTTGATCGACTGCGCGAATGCGTGCCCGATGAGCGAGAGCTTGAGCCAGTGCTTTCACTCGCTGCTGGTGGTGGAACGCGATATGGCCCGACTGGTTTCGTTGAGTACCTCACCGCCACACCGAGCGGCGAGGTCTTTGCGCGGGTGAAGTTGAAGCACGGGCTAATTACCCAGATCGATCCCGGTCCTCCTCTCGTATCGTTGCAGGCACAGGACGCACTCGTCGAGAAGGCTCGCAATGAAACCGCTCACAGCCACGGCACCGTTGTTGTTAGCCGGGTGCTCTTTGCTGAGCGCCCATTGAACGGCCTCTACCATTGGAATGACACGGTACGCCGATCCCCGTGCCCACCCACTGCACCAATCAGAAAGGGTCTTGACTGGTTTGAGCACGGACGTCCCTCACAACTCGGTGGCGGGCATTTGGGCCCACCATTCCCGTTCGTTTTAGAAGTTCGCGTTCAGCGAAGTCCAAACCCGTTTATTGAGAGCAACCGTACGCTTCGTCAGCTTGATATCTACCAGTACTTGTTCACCCTCCTCCTATCGGGGCACGTTCGCTTCGCGCACTGGCCTTCCGGTCGCCTCTGGGCGCTGCTGAAGCACGAAGAGATCCCAGAGAATCACCTCATCCATGCCGGCTTTTCCACGAATGAAGACGGACGACAGGATGACTTCGTTGCACGCAAGCACGGTCCGGCTCCGATCTTTGAAGGAGGCGACTACTACGATCACCTATGGCCGTGCGATCCAGAGCTTCTCGTTCCCAGTTCCTTGGGAGAGGATCTTCAGCAGTTTCACTCCCTCCCTCCCAAAATGGCCAATGCGTTTGTACGCGCGTGCTATTGGTATGCACTCGGCGTTCAGTTCCGTTCCGAACTCTCGCTTGCGACGGTCGCCTTCTCTACTGCCATCGAGTGCCTACTACCATGTCTGACCTCATCACGATGCAAAGAATGTGGCAAGCCGATTGGACCCGGACCCACAAAGCTCTTCAAACAGCACGTAAAGCGCTATGGCACTGTCATCGCTGCGTTGCAGAATCGAAGGCAGGCGCTATACGATGTACGAAGTGCCTTGGTCCATGGACGCCACGCAAGCCGGGTCGACATCGATTTCATGTCAGCCCATGGAGAACCCGAGGATCATCTCCTGCTTCTCCAGATAGTTTCCCAGCGCAGTCTTGTCTACTGGCTTAGAGATTCGGAGCGCACAACGTGGCACCTCCCTCAAGGGGCAACTCATGAATGTGGGGCCTCAATATAATATAGGTAGGCTGCCCACAGCCCGGTCGAGCGTTTATGATAACGGCTCGAGTACTACCCACTGAAATTCAAGGAGAGCAGAGATGCCATTTCAGAACAATTACGTCAATTTGGTTGCGGAGAAAGTCCAAGCCCATACCCGCTTGATTCGAGACTATGACGGCGCTGAGAGAAACTTTGACTACATTATTGTTGGCTCCGGCATGGGCGGCGGCATTTTAGCCGACGACCTGGCTGACCGCCTGGGTCATAGCCATCGCATTCTGGTGCTTGACGTTGGTTCGTTCATTTATCCGACACACGTCTACAACAGCAGCCGCATACCAAACTCTGCCGTGGCTGCTCATTTCGGCGTCGACAATTTCACACAGTCGCCGACCGATCATCATTTCATTGGTGGCAAGCCACAATTGGCTTTTGGCGGGCGTTCTATCTTTTGGTCCGGCCTGATCCCACAGCCCCAGGGCTGGGAGCTGGACTTTTTCCCGGATCACGTGCGCGCAGATTTATCGTCGAACTACCTTGAGGTAGCCGGCGATCGGATGCATGCGTCCATCTCGCTGGGTGATAAGGCCAAAGCATTGGTGGAGCATTTCCGCCAGAGCACTCTGAACAGTGATTTTGAGATACAAGAGACTCCTCGCGCTCTGCACCAACCCTATCTCAATCCCAATGGCACACCGCGGGATCAGTTCTTTGTCGAGCCGACGGGAGTATTTAATACCGCCGAACTCCTCATCAACCAGGTAGGCTTAACGCCTGGCCTAGATCAGCACGGCAACGGTCTCTTCCTCAAGCTGAATAGCTTCGTTGAGGCCATTTATGATGTCCCTTTTGGATGGTATGAAGTCAGCACCACGAGCACCGTCACAGGGGAACACGTCAGCTTTTACGCGCCCAAGGTTGTGATTGCCGCTGGATCTACGGAGAGCCCAAAACTGATCAATCGTTCCTCGATTTACCATAGTCTACCCGATCATGTAAAAGCGCTAGTAGGCTTTGGGCTGACGGATCACCCCGTTACCGGAGAGTCACAAGCGTATGTCTCGTCATTGGGAAATAGTCCACGGATCTCTCTTCGTCGCCGGGATCATGCCAAGATCATTTTTTACTCACGCGGCAAGCGTGACGCCAGCGGCCATGTGATCTATCCCTTCAATATCGAGATGAACGTCAACCACGAATATTGGCACCTACGCAACAACGACCCCTCCGAGCAACCAGTCGCTGACGATCCCAGCAAGACTCGAGTGGACACGAAATTCAGCTTCGCCAATTGTTTGGATGATGACAACGGCATTTTCTCGCATGCCAACGATGGGTACACGCCTGAGATCCGCTTCAAGCGTTTTTCTTCGCTAGATGATCTGTTGCAATCACGGTTCCCGGCGCTCGCAGGCTGGCACAAGAACCGTCAGGAATTTTTCAACTTACTCAACGAGACTCGCAAACGTGTGTTTGCAGAATTCAACGATGTGGAATGGATTACCGGTGAGTATGGTGGCGATCATGGCAAGCAATGGCCTTTCGGGTGGGGCACTGTGCATCATGCCTGCGGCACCTTGCGGATGCCCTGGAAGCCTAACCGCACCGCCAGCTTTAACCGCGACTCGGTGGTGGACGAAAACCTGAAGGTCCGAGGTGCCACCGGCCTCTATGTGTGCGACATGTCTGTCATGCCCATCAGCACGGCCGCGAATCCCGTTCGTACTCTCGCGGGTCTCGCCTTGCGCCTGTCGCACCATTTGGGCTGAAAGAGTCAGCAGGGTTTCACATCGATCGGTAGCACGTTGGCCTGCTGATTCGTTTCACCAGAGGCGGTAGATCTCTAGTGTGTGTGTTCCGTCAACCTCACAAGGCACTCAACCGGGCGCCCCCATCGGTCGCGCTGGTTAGTTTTGCATTAATGCGATAGGGCTGAGGACCGCTTTACGGCCGCGCGATCTCGGTGTCGAACTTCTGCTCGTGGCCGATGGCAGTCCTCGACCCAAAAAGCAGAAGTACACGACTGCCCGCTATCAGAGGGAGGCTTATGCCGATCCGCATAAGAACTCGTGATACATGGTCCCACCGTCGCAACTCGTTGGAACGACAACGAGCATGGCGAATTCTTCACGAACAGTAACGGCGTGTTAAACGGACAGGATCTGGCAGATCCGGCTCTTATGCGGATCGGCCTAAACATAGTTAGGTTCCTTAACCCATGGCACCGATGGCTGATTTCTGGCAAGAACACAAGACTCGATTGCGCGGTTACATAGCAAAACGCGTGCGAGGGAGCGATGCAGTGGACGACATTCTCCAGGATGTATTCCTCAAGGCACACACAAGTCTGCATACGGTCAAATCCCGAGGTAGCATCACAGCCTGGTTGTTCCGTATCGCCGCGAACGCCATAGTCGACCACTATCGCTCGCAGAAACCATTTGATGAGCTTCCTGACGAACTCGCGGCACCCGAACCAAAGCGCGATTATGTCGCCGAGTTGGCAACCTGTGTACAGCCACTGATCGCGGATCTGCCAGAGACTTATCAAGCAGCGCTTGTGCTATCGGAGATAGAGGGCCTGTCCCAGAAAGAGGTGGCCAACCGTCTGGGGATTTCCCTCTCTGGGGCCAAATCCAGAGTGCAACGCGGCAGGGAGAAGTTGCGGGAATGTTTGCTTGACTGCTGCAATATCGTAACCGGACGCGGTGGCATCGCCGGATATGAACCGCGCGACAAAAACTGCAACTACGGCTGCGACTGATCGAGTATTTGCGTCTTTTTCGCTGCATCTCCGTCTTTAGGGTATGGCGCAAATTTGCGTCACAACTCTAAACGACAGGAGACGCTATGAACACGCTGAAGAAACCGAAGAAAGATGAGAACGTAGTACAGCCAGGAGAGGGATGTTGCGGCGGACCGGCGCCGGAGGGTGTCGCTGCTTGTTGCGTCAAAGATGCCGAAGCGAAAGCGATCGGCGAAGAGGGCTGCGGTTGCGGCACTGCGCCAGTTCAAACGAGCACTGCGCCTTCTGCCTGCTGTGGCACGGGCAGCCAAACGCCAGAAGAAACGAGTGTCGCAACCCGGGGAAATGGAGGAGGCCTTGCGAACGCGCCATCAAACGACAGTGTGCGCCAGGCCGTGCGCCGGCAATATGGCCGGGTGGCGGCAGGTGATGCGGGTTGCGGCTCTGGTCAGGGGTGCTGCGATTCACCGATGGCCAACGCCGCTACCGTATCACAGGGACTCGGGTACACCGCCGAGGATGTCAATTTTGTGCCTTCGGGCGCGAACATGGGGTTGGGGTGCGGCAACCCGCAGGCTATTGCAAATCTGAAGTCCGGTGAAACGGTGCTTGATCTTGGTAGCGGCGGCGGGTTCGACTGCTTTCTTGCCGCGCGGCAGGTAGGTGATTCAGGCCATGTTATCGGCGTCGACATGACGCCTGAGATGGTTTCCAAGGCGCGGGGCAACGCGGAAAAGAGCGGCTACCGGAACGTTGAATTCCGCCTCGGCGAAATCGAGAGCTTACCGGTAGCGGATGCCACAGTGGACGTGATTATTTCAAACTGTGTTATCAATCTATCGCCCGACAAGCCCCGTGTATTTGCCGATGCTTATCGTGTGTTGAAGCCGGGTGGACGGCTGGCTATCTCGGATATTGTCGCCTTTGCCGAATTACCCGAAGACATCCGGCAGGATATGGCGCTTTATACGGGCTGCATGGCCGGTGCATCTTTGGTCTCCGAGGTTGAGGCGATGCTGCAGTCGACTGGCTTTGAGCAGGTTCACGTAACGCCAAAGAACGAAAGCGAGTCGTTCATTCGCGATTGGGCGCCTGGAATGGCCATTACCGACTATGTCGTTTCGGCAACCATTGAGGCAGTCAAACCCGCAACCTAACACGCCGCTGGAGCGGACCGCTGAGAAGCGCGGACGCTCAGCGGCAAACCGTTCGACGACACAGTAGATTTGGGGCTAACTCAACAGGAGGCACACCGCAAATGAATCCAAACAAGGCTCTTTGGGAAAAGGGAGACTTCACTCGCATCGCCGAAACCATGAGAGCAAGCGGCGAAGCGCTCGTCGCAGGCTTAGGCATTACGAAGGGGCTCAAGGCCATGGATCTCGGATGCGGAGATGGCACGACGGCCGTGCCGGCGGCAATCCTCGGGGCAGACGTGCTCGGTGTCGATATCGCGAGCAACCTTGTCGAAGCCGGGAACAAGCGGGTATCAACACTTGGCCTGAACAACTGCAGGTTTCAGGAAGGTGACGCGAGCAATCTGCACGATCTGAAGGATGACACGTTCGACCTCGTCGTCAGTATATTCGGAGCTATGTTCGCCCCGAAGCCCTTTGATGTCGCCAAGGAGATGGTGCGCGTGACCCGGACCGGAGGCAGGATCGTCATGGGAAACTGGATTCCCAACGATCCGACACTAGTCGCGCAGATCTTAAAGATCAGCTCCTCATACTCACCGCTGCCGCCAGAAGGCTTTGTCAGTCCGATGACGTGGGGTATCGAGAGCAACGTAATCGAACGGTTCGGAGGCGCGGGTATTTCAAGAGAACAGATCTCCTTCGCCAAAGACACATGGGTCTTCCACTATCCTGGCCCCGCATCCGGGTTCGTAGACGCGTTCAGGAACTACTACGGCCCGACCATGAATGCCTTGGCGGTTTCAAGTTCCAAGTGCAACGGGTGAATGATGGCGCAGTTGCGCGTAGACTTCCAGCGGCGTCGCAAAGTCGAGACATTTTCTCGGGCGCGTGTTCAGCCGATGGGCAATGGCATTCAACTCACGCTGCGTATACCCCGACAGGTCCGTGCCCTTGGGCAGGTACTGGCGCAGCAGGCCATTCGTATTCTCGTTGGTGCCGCGTTGCCAGGGGCTGTACGGGTCGGCAAAGAACACCCGAATCGCGAGCCGCTCGGCCAGGCGTTCATGCTCGGCCATCTCTTTGCCTCGATCGTAGGTCAAGGTTTTGCGCAGTGCGGCGGGCACATGTCGGAGTTTCTTGGTGAAGCCCTCGCGGGCACTCCGTGCATCCGTTCCGGTCATTCTGGCCAGGATGACCAGGCGGGTGGTCCGCTCAACCAGGGTCCCGACGGCCGACCCATTGCGGGCCCCCTTGATGAGGTCGCCTTCCCAATGGCCGGGCACGGTCCGAGTCGCCACCTCCGTGGGGCGCTCGGCAATGGGTGTCATGTGGGGGATCTGGCCGCGTCGGTCGGGCCCGCGCGCCCGAGGCCGGCGCGCCTTGCGAGCCTGACGCAACGCCGCCAACAGGTCGGTTCGCAATGCGCCTCGTGGCAGCACATACAGACCGGCATAGATAGTTTCAGTGGACAGGTGTTTGCTCATGTCGTCAGGATACGCGCGTCGAAGCCGTCCGGCAATCTGCTCAGGCGAGCACCCCTCAGCCAGCTGCTTCCGCACATACTGCCACAGCCAGGGGTCGAGGAGTTTCCGCAGTCGCCGGGGCTGACAAGCTCGAGCCGCCGCGTGGTCTTGCGCCGTACAGGCCCGATAGGGGCGGCCCCGCGTGGTGTTGCGGGCCACCTCGCGGCTCACGGTGCTGGGCGCACGCCCCAAGACCCTGGCCATCGTTCGCAACGAATGGCCGCCAGTCAGGCCCAGACTCACGGTTTCACGTTCTTCGGCACTCATGTGTCGATAGGATCTTGTGTGCATGGCAACACCCTAGCCCATCTGGGCCGGTAGTGTTGCACTTGGAGATAGAACTCAAGCTTCGATGCTGCGGGCAAGAACGGTCGAGCTTCCGATCTGCTGAGAGAACTCGAAGAACTGTTCGCATGCCAGAACAATGCGACGGACAAGAATACGACCTCGATCCCAGCCACGTACCTGCGCGTCACGGTCATGGTCTGAGAGCGCAGGATCCTCGGGTGTGGCCGGAACGGTCGCGATTGGCGACTCTCGGCCTCCTGAGACCGTCGTTGTGCCACCGAACTACGACTTGCAGGACGACGCGCCGCGAGCGGCGCGCGCCTGAAGCCGAACGTGTTAATGCAACAGGGCTGATGACCGCTTTACGGCGGTGCGATCTAGGCGCTGAGCTTCCGCACTTGGCCGTTCTGCGACCATCGGTGGCCGACCCACAACGGTCCTTCATGAAATTCCGTCAGTGCGTAGTGATATCGTGCTTCATATGGCAGCAATCGTCTCTCAACAGACGTTCGTATTGATGACAACAGGGCTTCTCAACGGGCAACCGCTCGCCAAAGCCGTGAGCACTGAGGTTATGGGTGATTCCGCCAATGTGGTGAAGGATGTGATTGCGCACGGTCTTCCGGATGGTTGTTTGCTGCACACCTATGAGGAAGTGGCCTCCTCTCTCAAAACGGACCAGCCTCGCATTCGGAATGGTTGACGCAGCGAATTCGGCATTGTGGTAGAGCTGTAGTGTGTCGTCAGTGGCATGGAATATAAGGGTTGGAGCTGTGATCGCAGCAATCCTTTCGCCTGGAAGCGTAGCCTTGTTATCGAAAACAGCACCAGCAGAGCGCAACGAAACAGGGTTCATATACTCGATGAAGCGTTCAAACAATTCTCGCCGGTCGGGGGTAAGGCCGGCAATGACTGCGTCGTTGGCACCCATCAGCTCCATGAGCTGCTTCTTGAACAGCTTGGTGATGGTCCAGTAAAGCAGGTCATACTTGAAGATGGTTGTTAGCTTCTCACCCTTCTCGTCTGCCTAGCAGTTACGCGCTGTTGATTGTCTACCGCATATCGAGTGGCGCGCGATGTTTCATATAGTAGAACCAGAAGCCAACATATCCCATCGTGGCTAAGTAGCACAACGAGATCGTCATACCTGCCCAACCGCCGACTTGCAGTACCTCACCTAGATTCCATCCCTGCTCAGGCGTGGGTTTTACTCCATTGAGCACGTACGACCCTGCATAGGATGCGATCGCTGCCAGAACGAATGCCAGAACGCCGCGGCCTACACGCCACCAGACCGTGCCCCAAAATCCACCGTCGGTCTTGAGAAAGAGGCGCTGGCCAGATTGGCAAGCGGTGGCGATATCATAGGCACCATAATCCTTCTTAGAAATACGCTTGGGCAGCCAAAGCCATCTCCATGTTCGCTCCACCCGGTAGTCCCGTAGCTCGTTCAGCCAGATGAGAATACGCCGCCACGCCACTACCCCACGGACCAAATTCGCCAACAAGCCGGCACGGGGTTTCCAGGGATCGAACCAACTAGACCGGCCTGCATGGTCATTCTCATCACCCGGTCCTAATTCTTTGGCGTAGCTTCGGCGGAGGCTAGGCAGCACCCACAACAGGATTGCCCCAGCAATGGCGGCGGCATAGGCCAACGCGAATCCTTTTATCTTCAAGCTAATCCAACCATAGCTGAGCAACGCTCCGGTCAACACGGCGGAAAAGAGCGGAATTCTGAAATAGGCCCACACCAGTGCGGTATTGTAGACCTCTGGCACATCCACAAACTGTTTATTGACAAACCAACCGGAGGGCTGACCATCGATCACCTCGCACAACAGACCTTTAAACAACTCACGGTCCTTCCAGTACTGCACATGCGCCGCACCGGGAATAGGATACCGTCGAAAGACGACGTCACGATAGGCGATCTGATCCTGCTCGTACCGAAACACCTTGCGGTAGTTTTGGCACTCCGTGGTTGTGTCAAGATGATGGCCAACCGGATCCTGCTCATCACACAAGTTATAATGGAGAATTTTTTGAGTCGGTTCGTCCAACCAATCCTCAGCCCAAGCCTGTTCGAAATCGCTGTGCATGAGCCCCATGTGGCGGTAATTATGGTGCCAGAGCACATGAAACTTGTCGAGCGGCGAACCAAGCGACACGAAATGTCGGACCTGCGCCCGCCATAACAGCGGAGGGATGGTCGGTGTGTCCAATTTCAGACTTGGATAGACTCCCGTCAGCACGGACCAATCGTGATGGCCATCAGGCAGGCCTGCCCCACGTGGTTTATCCCGGATCTCCTGCAGCAAACTTCGCCACGAAGCCTCCTCGTCAGGATCGCGTTCAGTGTAGCCAGGGAAAGGGATAGAGGTAGCAGCGTGCCTCGTGCTGCCGGAACGTATGGCAGGGTTGGCAAACGCATAGACCAACGCATCGAAACTCAGCACGGTACCAAGGCTGTGAGCCAACACGGTAAACACAGGTGGCACATACGGCTCCGCAGCAGTCTTCCGCTCGAAGCGGCACCATTGCGCGTAGTCACGCAGAACAATTTCGTCCAACATCCAGTGAAAGCGCCGCACGGCTTGGCCGCGTGTCCGAGCATAGTCTCCGTAGAGGTGCACGTCCCCGATAATACTATTGAAGACTAAATCGTCGAGAGCATGCGATATCTTCTTGAGCAGCATCCTCGCTGGCAGAACGGAATCATTGATTTCTTGAAGTAACGGCATGGCCCAGATCGGCAGCCAGTTAATCGGAGTAAACGGTGGAGAGAGCCGTTGAACGCGCGATTTGGCCCATTCTTCCGGCGGTGAACTGAAGGCTTTCGCATGTTCTTGAAGGATGTCTGCCCAGCGTAGGTCTACGAACCGGAAATTGCGCCCAGACATCGCCCCCGATGCTCGCGTACCATCGAAGATGCCGGTGTTGTCCTGCGGATTGACCGGAATGCCGCCAAATTCAGTCCAGCCTTGCCCACCACCGGCACGGCGAATGGATTGCGACGATAGGTCGGCGGGCATCAACCCTTCTAGACGAACCGGATGCATGGCGCCGGACCGCGCTTCAGCAAACCGATGGACGACTTCAACGGTCGTTTCATTGTGGCGTTGCTCGCCGATACCATGGACTACAACAACATAGTGTCGCGAGGATCGTTGTGAGGAAGTCGAGGCATCCATATTAATTTTGAACGGGTTGGGCCTGCTAATGATACACTGCTAACTAGTCGTTTCGCTATGCTAGCCTCCGGCACCCAAAGATTGGGTTGCCGGCTAACGAAACCCCATCATACTTCTATTTGTTCATCCCTGAAGCTGAACGCACTGCTTATTAAAAACGGCTGGCCACAACTTTTCATAAGTTTCGTTTCCTCGTATTTCTGCTGGGGTCAAGACGTAGGGACATTGCACTTTGACATCAGTAGGGAAATCAATCCCCATCCAATAGTCTGGAGCGTCGCGGCTTGGTCATGGACAGGTGGGAGGTTCTGGGGCGTCGGGCGTCCTTCCTAGGAGGCTCCAGCTCCGTTTCTCTTGAACGTCGAAGCGGTACGGTTCTTGGCGCGCCTGAATATAGGACGGCGAAAACAATCCGGTCCGAATACTGAACTCATCGGTCATGGCCTCGCAGTGGACGGTCAGTGACAAGGGTCCGGCCTGTAGGTCGGTGGTTTTTGAGACAGATTGGACTTCTCCGCAAATGGCGCCTTCGGCCACGGTGCCGGGTTGCTCATGGATGCGGTCCTGTCCGGGAGTACCGCGGAAGACGATGCCGTTTTCAGTTTCGTCGAAATGAATCCGTCTGGTACTGCACGCGGTCATTAACAGAATCGGACCGGCTTTGGGGGCGCCGATGAGCTTCTCAGTTTTTGACCAGTAGATGACCGATTTGCGCGGATCTCCTTCAGAGTTTACCGTGCCCAGCTCGGCGTGATACAGGGAATGGGTACAGCTGGGGAGAACCATCAACGCAATTGACCAGGCGATATTTCGAGCAATGGTACGCATACCGTAACCCTCTTAATTTGTGACCATATCAAATAGGCCGTCGCCGACCGTGGGATTGTCCCAATACGCCACGTGCGCCAACAGCCAGACTTTTCCGGTATCCACCGGGCGATCGCGGATGACCCATCCCTGCTTGGGGGAGGGCGAGCGGTACTTTTCGGCGATTTCGTAGCCGGTCAAGTTTTGCCCGAACATTTTGCCTGAGACGACCGGATCGGTCCGATCCCAATAGTTGACCCATCGGAACATCTTGTCCCCTTCTCCCAACGCGTGAACCGTTTTCCGTCCTTTGTTGAACATGGAAAGCCCGATGGGAGAGCCGAGCGTAATCAAGCCTTGCACCGGCCAGGTCCGGCGGGACTGTCGCTCGAAGAGTGCTTCCTCGGTCATCAGGTTGTTGATGACGTCGAAAGCGTAAATAGAGCCTAAACTGTGGGCGACCACATAGCAGGGATTGCCGGCCTCAAAAATCTCCAGAATTTTGTCCTTGAATCCTTGTCTGATTGTTGCCGCGGTGCTCGTGTCCAACCTCGCGGTGACCACGTCACCGATCAGGTCAATGGCCTTCGACGTCAGCGCCTGCCCGACGGGATTGGCCACGATCAACTTGACCAGTTTCTGGTATTTGCTTTGGGCTTGATCGTTGAGGTCTTCATAGCGGAACAGGTCAGTGGTGAATTTGAGCGGCATGTCGCCCAAACGGCTTTCCAGAAGTTGCTTGATCAATTGGTGTTGGTTCAGATCCGCGCTGTCACCGGTTTGAACGCCGTGAATGACCAGAACGGTTCGTGGTTTTGTGGGATCCACCGCCATAGGATTCTCCTTTGATTTGGTGTCGCGCGACTGCTTCCTGTTTTATCCCGCATCCAGCGAGACCTGACGCCGCGGACCGCTCGATTCAGCCCCCCAACAAGATGACGCAATGCTTTGTCTGGGTGCTGGAAAATAACAATAAACGGCTGGTTTCCTTGATGGTTACCGTGACGACTCCGGATTGTTTATGCAGCCGCATATAGGTGTGTGTGCCCGTGGAAAAGCTGTCGCGAAGGCGTTGTTCAAGAATCAACGTGTCACCCTCGGAGTTAACCGTCACGAAGGTATCGTCCGGAGCGTCAAAATACATACCATCTCCGATGGACGTCGAAGGCGTGTATGCCCCGCGGATTGTAAAATATTCCTTTCCTGGTTCGGAAAAATCCAGGCGCACGTGACAGGTCTCTCCATACTCCGGAGGAGTGTCCACATAGTGCCCCTGAAATTCCGCAACCGGCTCCGTGACCTGAAAAAACTTTTTGACGGCCGCTGAGGCCTGCTGCTTCAACGTGTCGGCCGAATGTGCGGGCATAGTCGTCAGAAGCAAAAACGAAATCAGCACGAGTGGAGTCATCGGTTCCTGCCGCGCGCCGATTCCGCAATTCATCACATGAGAAAAATGGATCAAGAAGATATCAATGTGCCGACCACTTCATTGTCGGGCTTTACTGTTCAAGCAGACAGGCTGATGACGCACAAGATCAATGACGACAGGACGCATTCTCTGAAATCTTGCGGAAGAAGTAAAGGTCGAAGTGTCACGCGTAATCCATGCCACATTTTCCCAACAAACCGATACACATCTGGGCGATGCACCGGCACCGCGCTTTGCGCGGCCGGTGATCTTTGTCGTTATTGTGACAGGTCTGATGACCGCTTTGTGGCGGCGCGATCTCGGCGCCGAACTTCCGCTCCTGGCCGTTCTGTGATTCCCGCCATCCGACCCAAAGCTGCCACTAGGTGTGATGTGGAATTCCTACGGCAGCGGCTCTTCGGCACATAAGGCAGTGCCCCCGCCACGGTCTCGTTGTGAGGCTTCGTGATGGGGATGCCGGAAGAAGGGCACATGCAAGCCACCCATCTTTTAACTTGGCTTGGGCACAACGTGACGCCTAACCAAGACGCAAATTGCGCCTAGGCACAACCTGATTGATGCCATATCCCGTCAGTTTATCCGACTCGCCAATCAACCTCCTCATGACTCGATCCAGATCTGGGTCGATGACGGTGCGCGGGCTATCCCTGAAATAGCGCATCACAGTACCGGCCACGACGTCCGCCAACTGGATACCGATTGCCTCATGCGACTGTGCAAACTCGAAGGAGGCGGTTTCCGCGAACAGAAAGTCCGAATGCGGGGTGTAAGGAATACTGTCCGCCTCTCGCAGACCTTCTGCGGTCACCTTACCAAGACGCAATATATCTTCCACTTCGAGTTGTTGGTCGTGCACGATACGCACGCCCTTCAGCTTACGGCCATAGTAAAGATTCAGCCGTGCGTAGACGTTCGTGAAAGATGTGAGGTTTGGGAGCATCCATACGCGCTTGTTGTGTTTGTTGTGGTCAGGCGGCGGAAGAAACATCAGGTACGCTTCGCCATTCCCCTGGCACTGCTCTCGGTACTCAATCCGCGCCTGCTCCACCATCTGCAGCAATCCTTTGGCAATGTCACCCTTTTCGGGCAGGTCCCGACACGCAGTGCCAAGTTCTTCCAATTGAGAGAACGACGCCAGCAGCGTCGTTTCTGAGGGGGTTAAGCAGGCTTCCACGAAGGTGTCAAGAACCTGATCAGATGCCTCGCTGTACAGAAAGTCAGCGATGGTGTTGCTGATGAACCACAAACCGTGGCTTTCCTGGAAGCCCATCAACGATGGCAGTAACTGAAAAGACACAATGTGGGCACAGATGAAGTAGCGCTTGTCCACCACCTCGACGAACAGCGGCACACGCCTCTCGTACAGATCGCTGAAGAGGTCGGCGATGAACTTCGGCTTGGCTTGCAACGACGTCGACTTAAGCTCACCTGGGGCAATCCTGTGCCGCTGGCGCAATTCTGCAATGCAGGATGCCATGGCATCTTTATTCTCGATACCTACCGCAGCCAGGACAAAGAAAGGCTGCCCCTTGAAGTCATAACGCTCTCCACGATTGACCGTGTCGCCGCTATGGCCGCTTTCGTCAACATAAAAGGTAATCATCAAACTGGAGGCTCCCTGGTGTTTAACAGCACGACGGCGGCCGCACAAAGCCAGTCTATTTCTCACCTCTGCCCGATCCAGTCTCGCAAAGGCCGATGACCGCTTCTGGACCGGTCCGCGCCCGCGATAGAGTATCTCACAGCGGCCATTGAATCTGACAAACGCATTGCGGAAACTCCTTTTCACTTGGATTTCTCCATAGGTAGTGCTTCGCACTGACGGGGCGGTGCTCGTATCGCCGCCTTTTTCCCAACGAAAGGAGTCCGTCATGGAAATGATCAACACGTCTCAACACCGCGAACCGTGGAACAAAGGCAAACTTGTTGGCCAAAAAGCGCCGTTCAAGCTGAAGGAGATTTGGGCGATACGGACCCGTATGCACATGGCCGGTCGTTCCCGCGACCTCGCGCTATTTGATTTAGGGATCGACAGCAAACTACGGGGCTGCGACCTGGTCAAGCTACGTGTGCGCGATATTTGCCACGGCGATCAGATCGCCCCGCGTGCGATCATCATGCAACAGAAGACCCAACGATCAGTTCAGTTCGAGATCACGCCTTCAACGCGTGACGCCGTAGGGGCGTGGATCAAGCAGGCCAAGCTGAGGTCAGAGGACTATCTCTTTCCCAGCCGCATCCACAACTCACCCCACTTGGGTACCCGGCAGTATGCACGAGTGCTGGAGAGTTGGGTGAATGCCATCGGCCTCGATGCATCCGCCTACGGGACGCATTCCATGCGGCGCACCAAGGCCTCGCTGATCTATCGGCGGACGAAGAACCTGAGAGCGGTGCAGTTATTGCTTGGGCACACCAAGCTCGAAAGCACCGTGCGCTACCTTGGCATCGAAGTTGATGATGCCCTGGAGATGGCCGAACAGACGGAGGTCTGAGTGTCCAACATTGGTTAGTGAGTCTGGCAGCGCCCCAAGCCTACGGACGCTGTCCGACCCTTAGCCGAAGTCCACGACCGACCGCTATCAGGTGGTCCAATCGAATGACGGTGCCATCGGGATCCCACGGGGTGAAAAAGAAAGAACGTTCTCAGCAGCACTTGCGCCTAAAGTTAGTGCCGAAGGCGGGATTGTATAAGGGGGGATTGCTGACGTCCTTAATAGGAGCGGCAATCAGCCTCCTTCAGACAGTGTCAAGCCTGTCGCCTCTTTGATAGTGGGTCAGTTTGAATTCAGCTACGCCAGCGCATGTAAATTGCGCAACTGATTTTGTGGTGTCGGGGCTCGAATGAGAGATGTTCACTATTGACCAGGCTTTGTTTGACACAAATGCGACCATGTTATCTGAAAATCACCCCCCTACCAAAGATCCTGCACACTTGCCCCAGTGATCGAAGTGGTGTAGCTTGACATTCGCTGAAGGTAAGAAAGACTCCCTGAGGAAAGGAATCACGCGTGGCGCGAGGCCGCATACTGACAGTGTTCTGGCTAACGACATGGATGCTCGTGGTTCCGTTCTTTCATGTCCATCCCGAGGGGGATCATCATCATGGGGATGCGAGTCATGCTCATGGTGGCACGATCCATACGGTTTTCTCTCCAGACCTCGAGTGCGAGTTCACAGAAACAATCCACGATTCGACCTGTCCTGAAGCCGCGCATGAGCATCTTCAAACTACTGCGCACTTCGGCCATGCGCTCAATCACGCTGAACTCGATTTTTCACTGCTGAGTGTTCCGATCGATCGTCCACAGCCGAAGCCAGGGGTTATCATTGCTGAATTCCCGCCCGACGGCAGTACCACGACTGATCAAGCCATTGTCGTGGCTGCGTTGCAACCCGACACTCCACCCAACATTGTGTTTCTCTCCACTGCTCTCCCTCTGCGTGCTCCTCCTGTTCAATCCCTCTAGTCCATTGTTTCGTGTCTTGATAGTCGAGTAACGCAGCCTATCGCCGTCAGATGTCGGGGGAAGGGCGATGCCCTTCACGTTTTCTGACCTCCGGAGATCGCGATGGCGTCCACCTTGAGCCGTTCGGCTTACCATGGGTGGTTTGAGCGTATCGTCTGCGAAGAGATTCGGATAGGAGCCTGATCAATGAGAACCAGAGGGAGCACTCAGAGCGACGCGTGCCTGCTCGCCCTGTGTCTGTTCGTCACAGCGTGCGGAGATCGCAGCACCGAATCGGTATCATCTCCAGCGAAAACCAATCCACAGTCAGGTGCTCCTCGCATCGGCACCATTCAGGCCCCGCCGTCGGTGCGGGATCGAGTACGGATCGACAGGGTGGCTGTGCACGTCGTTCCAGAAGTGGTGACGGCCCCAGGCGAAGTCGCGCTCGATTTAAAGCAGGTCGCCCAAATTACGTCTCGGATTGAAGGGCAAGTCGAGAAGATCCACGTGCAGCTCGGTGATCGGGTCAAACCCGGTCAGCCGCTCGCGGCGATTGGCAGCTTGCAGTTTGATCAGTTGGTTGAAGAGTACCTCGTGAGTAAGGCGCAGGCCGATGTGGCTGAGAACAGCTTCCGGCGCACGGAGAAACTGCGAGCCGAGAACGTCGTGTCCGAACGGAAGCTCATCGAAGATAAGGGCCTATACTTGGAGACGAAGGCGAGATTCCAGCACGTTCGCGAGAAACTGCTGAACATGGGCATGACAGCTGATCAACTGCATCAACTGGAGCATGGCAGTCACATGGAGGGGCATCGCTATGTCCTCACCTCGCCCATAGCCGGCACAGTCGTCGCACAACATATTGTGCGGGGGCAGGGAGTCGCTCCCGGAAAGGAGCTGTTCGAAATCGTCGACACGAGCCGGGTCTGGGTCTTTGCAAATCTGTCGATCGAACAGGCCCGAAAGTTCAAAGAGGGCGATGTGGGGACGATCCTGCCGAAGGGCGGAGAGCCGGTGACGGCTCCGCTCACGTATCTTGCGCCAGTCGCGGATGAGTCCACCCGGACGATTCGAGTTCGGTTCGAGGTCGAGAATCAGGAGCAGCGCCTGAAGCCACGAGAGTATGTGGATGTTCAGCTGCTCATCCCGAGTCCACCGACCTTGGCGATTCCTGTCTCAGCGTTGACGACGGCGGACAACGTGCGTGGCGTCTTCGTTCAGCGGGAGACTGGATATGCATTCGTCCCGATCGAAGCCGGTCGCGAAGGCGGGGGGTGGGTTGAAGTGCGCAAAGGACTGACAGCGGGCGAACTGGTCGTGGTCGATGGTGTCTTCGACCTGAAGAACGTACTACTCAAAGAACACATCGGGTCTGGAGAGGGAGGGTAATATGGAACAGCTGTTTACCCTCTCGCTGCGCTACCGCTTTTTCACTCTGGTGGCGACGGGTTTCATCATCGTCATCGGCCTGTGGTCCTTCTTCCACCTCACCATTGACGCTATGCCGGATTTGACCCCGGTTCAGGTCCAAATCTTGACCCGCTCCCCCGCCCTCGGCCCGGTTGAAGTGGAACAGTTCATTACGTTTCCAATCGAGGCGTCGCTGAATGGATTGCCCGCCCTACACGAGCTCCGCTCTGTGTCGCGTTATGGGCTCTCGGTAGTCACCGCAATTTTTGAAGATCGGACGGACATCTACCGCGCGAGACAGTTGGTCGCCGAACGCCTTGCCCGTGCGATGGAACGTATCCCAGTCGAGTATGGCCGTCCGATAATGGGACCGCTGACAACCGGATTGGGTGAAGTCTATCAATTTACCGTGAAGGGAAATGGCTACAGTGCCATGGCACTCCGGACACTCCTCGAATGGGAGATCGGGATGCGCCTGCGAGCGGTGCCGGGCGTGGTCGAAATCAATATTTGGGGAGGAGAACCTCAGCAGTTCCAAGTGGTGATAGATCCCGCAAAGCTCCTGTCCTACAAACTGTCGCTTCGGCAAGTGTTCGAGGCGCTCGAACGGAACAATGCCATCGCCGGCGGCGGCTACATCGAGCATCAGCGTGAGCAATTGCTCATTCGTGGTGAAGCCTTGGCGACCCAGGTGGCCGACATCGCGAGGATTGTGGTGGCGCGTGGCGCTGGGGGCGTACCGATATTTATTTCAGACCTGGCGGTGGTCAAGGAGGCGTCGGCACTCCGCATCGGCGCGGCGACGGCGATGGGAGAGGGCGAAACCGTCATCGGCATGGTCCAGATGTTGGCGGGCGAGAACGCGCAACAGGTTGTTAAACGTGTCAAGACCCGCGTGAGAGAGATTGAAGCGATACTCCCTCCTGGTGTGACAATCGAACCCTACTACGACCGAACAATCTTTGTCTCGAAGGTGATGCGCACGGTCCGTAACAATCTGCTTGAAGGTGGACTCCTCGTCATGGCCGTACTGTTCTTCTTCCTCGGCGATCTCCGCGCCGGCGTGATTGTGGCCTCCGCCATTCCGCTGTCGATGTTGATCGCGTTTACGGGGATGATGCAGGCCGGACTCTCCGGCAACCTCATGAGCCTCGGCGCCATTGATTTTGGGTTGCTCGTGGATGGCTCCGTGGTGATGGTCGATAATATCCTTCGACGATTGGCGAAGAAGGGGGTCATGAGCCAGGAGGCTAGGCTGAACGAGATCCAGGCGGCTGGCCGCGAGGTACTTCGCCCGATGACCCTGGCCGTGAGCATCATCATTCTCGTGTACGTGCCGATCCTGGCGCTGACCGGGATCGAGGGAAAGATGTTCCGTCCGATGGCCCTGACCGTCATCCTGGCTTTGGCCGGGTCACTCCTCCTCGCAGTGACGGTTACTCCTCTGCTCGCGCTGTGGTTTGTACGGACAAAATCAGGACATGAAGATACGCCTGTGATCCGCATGCTGCGTCGTGCCTACGAGCCCTGTCTGAGATGGGCTCTGGTGCGCCCGGCGTGGGTAGTGACGCCAGCGGTTGGGCTGTTTGTCGTGAGTCTCGGAATCACCGGGTGGCTCGGCATCGAGTTTGTGCCTCGACTCGACGAAGGGGACATGGCGATCCAAGTGTGGCGATTGCCCAGCGTGTCGCTGAGCGAGTCGGTCCGGACTGCGTTAGACGTTGAACGGGTATTTCGCCAATTTCCGGAAGTCGTGCAGGTCGTGACCAGAACCGGGAGCCCCGAGGTGGCGACCGACGTGATGGGAGTGGAGTTGTCCGATGTATTCGTCATTCTGAAGCCGCAGGATGAATGGACGACGGCTAGTACTCGTGAGGACCTGATCGCTAAGATGAAGCCCGCTATTCTCGAAGCGGTGCCAGGTGTCGGCCTCGGCTTTACGCAACCGATCGAGATGCGCTTCAATGAGTTGATCGCGGGCACGCGCTCCGATCTTGCCGTCAAAATATTTGGGCCTGATCTGGTCGTGCTCAAACAGCAGGCCGAGTCCGTGGCGCGTCAGTTAGAAACCGTGCGGGGCGCAGCCGACGTCAAAGTCGAGCAAGTCGCAGGTCTTCCACTGCTGCGCGTGATTGTGGATCGGGAACAGATCGCCCGGTATGGGCTCACGGCAGACGACGTACTCACCCTTGTTCAAGCAACACGTGTGGGACGGGTCGTCGGCACGGTGGTGCAAGGGCCACGGCGTTTTGAACTCGTTGTCCGCTTAGCCGACAGGGCTATTGCTGATCCTCTCGCACTGGGCAATCTGCTCATCCCAACCAGTCAAGGTGAACTCGTCCCCCTTTCCCGTGTCGCAGCGATCCGGGTGGACACGGGACCGGCGCAGATCAGTCGGGAGCACGTGCAGCGACGCATTGTGGTCGAAACGAATATTCGAGGACGAGATCTCGGCAGCTTCGTGGCAGAGGCGCAACGCACCGTGGCACGCGAGGTATCACTTCCGATGGGGTACGAATTGACATGGGGCGGACAGTTTCAGCATCTCGAAGAAGCCACCAATCGGTTAGTCGTGGTCGTACCCATCACGCTCCTTCTGATTCTGAGTGTCCTGTCGGTCATCTTTGGGGCCATGCGTCCCGCGTTACTCATTTTTCTCAATGTCCCCCTGGCGTTATCTGGGGGCATCCTGGCCCTCTGGCTACGGGGTTTGCCACTCAGCATTTCAGCGGTGATCGGCTTCATTGCCCTGTTCGGCATTGCCGTGCTCAATGGCGTCGTGCTGGTCAGCCATATTCGGCTCCTTGAAGCAGAAGGGCTCCCAACTGAGCAGGCCGTCACGCAGGGGGCCATGGACCGACTCAGGCCTGTGCTGATGACGGCACTCGTCGCCAGCCTCGGCTTTCTTCCCATGGCATTAGCCACGACGATGGGCGCCGAGGTCCAGCGGCCCCTCGCGACCGTCGTCATCGGAGGCTTGGTCACCTCCACAATCTTGACCCTTCTCGTTCTCCCCGCACTGTACCGCAAAGTCTGTCATGGATAACTCTGCTCAGAATAAGCAGGGGAGAAAACTGTTGTCTTCTTCGGACTTTGCCATGGTAGGAGGGCCTGATCATGCCTATGAAGATTCCTATCGTTGAGGAAACCCACGACCACGATCATTTCCACGGGACTCTTGATCCAGCTCTCCTGACGAGCGAAAAGGGAATTTGGGCGGTCAAATGGTCGATGGTGGGATTACTCCTGACTGCGCTCCTGCAAGCGGCCGTGGTTGCAGTAACGTCGAGTGTCGCGCTCCTCGCGGATACAATTCATAACCTTGGCGACGCCGCGACGGCTATCCCTCTGTGGATTGCGTTTTTGATGGTCCGGAAGAAGCCAAGTAAGCGATTTAGTTATGGCTATGGCCGTGTGGAAGACCTGGCTGGAATCGTGATTGTGTTCATCATGCTCCTCAGTGGAGTCATGGTCGCCTACGAATCCGTGAGCCGGCTGTTCGAGCCGCAGGAGATACATTACCTCAGTGCCGTCGCTGTGGCATCCCTGGTGGGCTTTGCTGGTAATGAGTTCGTGGCGAGGTTACGGATTCGGGTGGGCAAAGAAATCAGCAGTGCAGCCCTCGTCGCTGATGGCTATCACGCTCGAACGGATGCGTTGTCGAGTCTGGGGGTGTTTCTAGGAGCTGGTGCCGTGTCGCTGGGATATCCGCAGGCTGATCCCCTCGTTGGTCTGGCTATTACATTCGTGATCTTCAAGATTGTGTGGGCGTCGGGAAAATCTCTGTTCTCTCGTCTGCTGGACGGGGTCGATGCTGAAGTCATTGACGAGGTCACCCATTCGGCACAACATGTGGCTGAGGTGTTAGAAGTTACTGAGGTGCGGGTCCGATGGGTGGGGCATCGGTTGCTGGCCGATGTTAATATCGCCGTGAAGTCCGATTTCTCGGTTGAACAAGGTCACGAGATTGCCCGAGCAGTGCGGCATGAACTCCTGCATCATTTACCGTACCTCGGCAATGCCACGATTCATGTCGATCCTGCCACGGCCTCAGGTGAAAAGCATCACCGGATGGTCAACCATGATCATGACGATTTGCCGACCCATTCACACTAGGGGTTTAAAGACAGGACAACGCTAGATGACTGATACCCAGACTCTAAGCATACAATGTCTACAGTGAGTTCACAAGGATGTGGGGGTAAACCCCTCTGCTGAGACAGTTTGGAATTAGCATACTCAGTAGTTCAATGAATATTGCTCCTTATACCGCCTCTCGTGCTTCAGCCTGATCTCTGGCTGATGATGCCGCTCGAGCGAGCGCTCGAGGCTTGAAAAACCGCATGGTGGCTCCAGTCGCAGGGATCACAGAACTCGCTGCGTGCTCGAACTCTTCCGGTGAGTGGTAGCCCAACGCCGAATGCAACCGGCCGCGATTGTAGTACTGCTCGAAAGAACGGCAGCTTTCCGGCGTGGAGATTGCCTTAACGACTGTCGCAAATTGGCCGATAGCTGACGGTGGGTGCGTGTGGCGACAATCAACACCCAACATGATTCTTGGTGGTCGTTCATGCTCAACACCAAGCCGCACGGCATCACCGTCGAGGAACCCTTCTGCGGCAGTCCTTTCATAGTTAGTCCATGATCGCCTGGATCGTGAGTGGCGCGGTACCCTCACGTTGTTATAACTAAGATTCTGTGTTGGCGTCTCGCCTTCGGCGACCGCGCTGCTTCAGGTTCGCTTCTGCTCATCCCGCCGTTTGGCGGGACGCATGCCCTCCGTCTCGCTGACGCATATCTCCAAAACACATAGCCCTTCAGATGGCACCGCGCACGCGCCGTGCCTGTTCGATTGCACCGTCGTCCCGCGCTACGCGGCTCGACCGTGCTGAGCCACCTGCGACACTTTACTCAAGCATGCTCTCTGTCTGTCCTCTGAACCTGGTCTTCTCTGGAAGAACAATGGTCGGGGGGTGTGCTTGCCTGTGCGTCGTGACGGTATCACACCGTTCTCTCGGTCAAGGCCTGCGCTGCGGCGATCCCGCATGCTCGCGAGCGTGCTGGGCACGGCCCTGACCGCTGCGCTCCGGTGTGCTGAAGACCCTCCACACAGGCACTGTCGCTTGTGACAACCGGAGGGGACTCTTATGACATCAACGAACGTCAACCATCATCCCATCGTGGCCTCGCTCGTGCCAGACGACCAACGGCTGGATTTTCTGCCGCGCCATTTCGGGAGACACATGATGCAGGTCGAACGTCAGATCTATCAGCAGTTCGCCAATCTCGCACCGCTCTATCAGGGCAGCTATTGGGAGTTGTTCGATTTGAGTAATGGCGGGTGTTATCTGGCTCCCAGTCAGGACTTCTACCATCTGGTTCATCCGGGAGGGGATTACGATGCCACGGTGTCCGGCGATGCCGCTGGTATCGTGGCGACCCTCTACACGTTCAGCCAACTCTCGTTTCATTTCGAGCAGGATCCCTTCGGCACCCGTGTCAGTGACCTCTTTCATCTCCTCCGTGACTACGCGGCTCACCATCCTGAAGTCGAGTTAATCTTGCGTCTCATCGATTAACTGGTTTCATAAGACCGGTGGGCGTCCGTCGCTCGCCGGTCTTTCCACTCCATCTCCACACCCTTCCAGCCTGTCGGACTCCTGAACGGTCTACCAGAAAGACGGCACCGCGCACGCGCCGCGCGGACGGACCGTGCTGGCTCACGGCCTCGTCCAGCCTCTAGACCGTCGCTCTCTGTGGTGTGTAGCACTCCCGATAGCAATCGCGCCAGCCAACAGCCCGGAGGGCTGGCACGCTCGCAGTCGTCCGTGGCCACAGCCCTCGCCCTTCTGTTGCGCCTCCTGCTGTGCGTGAGAGGCGCAACAATGTTTGTAAAAAAGGAGAGGGGTGGGTGGTTGAGTCGATGTGTCCGTTGTGCGCGTGGGTGGCTGTTCTCATGGGGAGGATAGCGTCAACTGAAAGGAGTAGGGAGATGAAGGAAGCCACGCTGATTAGACCAAATGTCCGACGCAGGAAGAAGCCGAAGAACGCCGTTCGTGCGGATCGTGTGGAGGAGGCCCTTCGCTATTATCGTGTGACGGGTCTGCGAGAGCCGGAAACTTCCCTGCACACGACCATTTCCGATGTTCTGACAGATCTGAGGCATTTCGCCGATCGACAGGATCTCAACCTCGCGCGGCTGGATAACGAAGCCCATCTTACCTATCTCGCGGAACTCACGATTCGGTGCATGACGTAGGGGAGTCGGAACGGTGGCACCCGCTCCGGCTCCCTCACGAGGCACGAGGAAAGGAGGAGGACTGTACATGACCAAACGAGAACAACACCGCTTCGTTCGTGATCTGCTCAGGAGCATTCAGCGAGACATTCGGGACGCCATCCGCACGAATGGCATTCCTCGGTCATGGGACGGCATTGAGTTGCGCGAGTACATCGCGGAGAAGGCCGACCAATCCCGGGCAACGCGTGCCCTCGTAGGCCAACGGGTGCAGACCTATCGCCATCTCATCACGATCAGCGCGGGCTTGTGAGAAGACTCTTCTCGAAAGGAACAGACCATGAGTGATTCAGAAACAGAGCTGCGGGAATGGTGGACCCGACTGGGTGTGGACCCCGCACGACAAGACGAAATCTTAGCCGACAACGACCGCAAATCTGACCCAGCCTAGCTCGCCACACTGTTTCCCCCGAGTGTGCGTGAGGGACAGAAAGGAACGAAACCATGACCACGACACCGGACACGATTGTTGTCAGCCCAGATGGTGCCGCAGGGCCTGAACAATTACCCATTCCCAGTCTCAGTCTTGCGAATCTCCGGCAACAGCGCGGCGTGATGATGGAGTTATTGCAAGACGCCGTGGCGAAGCTCACGCAAGCCTACACGATTGCAGCGGCGGCACAGCTCGGGTTTCCAGACGTGATGATCTCGCGTGCATACCGAGGCCATGGCCTACACATGGCGGGTCCCTCTGCGAATCAGACGGAGATTCTGGAGACCATACACGCCTGTGTCGATGCGGGCGGAGGGGATAGGCTCATCAAGGACTCAGGACTCAGATCGTTGATGTCAGCGGCGAAACGCAAGGAGGTGGATGAGCAGATCGGAGCGGAGAGCGTTCCCGCATTGACGCGTGAGGCCATTCGCTCGACCGTTGCCACGCTCCATGATTCACGCATGGACATGTTTGAGCAGGGGGTGCTTGAGTGTTTTCGCCGCCTCTCGTGGGATTACAAGACGAATCTGCCGCAGAAAGTTGGGACGCGGATGGTGATGACGTCTCTCACGTCGTATGGCAGCGCCAACATGTGGCAGACCGATCAGCTGGACGATCTCCTCCGTGTCTTTCACCTTTGTGATGGCAAGCCGGAGGCCGATCACCGGAGAGGAGCGTATCGGCTCATTACGGATGCGATGCAGAGCACCGCAGCGTGGCCCAAGGTCGTCGAGCATAACTATCTCTCCATTCGGCTCTTTAAGAATCAGAACGGGCATGTGACCTTCAAGCGTCCTGATCTGGTGACGCGACTCAATCGGATTCTCGCCACGCACTATCCCGACGCATTGGCCGCGCCGAAGTAGCGCTCAGCGCATCCGTCTTATGGCGGGAGGCGCTCCACAATCTCTTGGGGGCCGCCCATGACACAGCGGATGCCTCTAAATGAGGCAACGTGTTGCAACACCTGCTCAATGGGTTCGGCCGGCATTCGTGACGCGAGTTGCTCACACGGTTATTCCCAGAACATGGGGATGACGAGCAGGTCACGCGCGTGGCAGCACGGATGAGGTCTTTCGAGACGGCACAGAGACCAGGTTTTCGAGGGTGAAGCCTCTGCGGCAGGGGAATAGCGGACTTCTGCTCACTGGTGTGGTGACGCAAGGCGTTGAAGCCGGGTGGGGAACCTGAGCCGAGCGAGAAGTTGAGGAATTCCCCACCCTTTGCTACTCACGTCTGGCCAATGTTCTTGCCATATCATACTATGTATGATAGTACTCTTGTGGCACTCGGGGGTGTGAGATGCGGGTCTTTCAAACGGCGTGGTTCTGTCGCTTTGCTCGGCACGAACGCATCCGTGATACGTTGTTACTCGATGCGGTTCGCCGTGCGGAGCAAGGCCGCGTTGACGCTGACCTCGGCGGAGGCGTCATCAAACAGCGTCTCGCGCGTCCTGGACACGGGAAATCTGGCGGCTACCGGAGTGTGATCCTGTATCGCAAAGGAGACCTGGCGTTTGTTGTCTACGGCTACGCCAAGAGCGCACGCGAGAACATAGACCAAGAGGAATTGGCTGGATTCAAAAAACTGGCAAAAGAATATCTGGCACTCACACGTACACAAATCCAGTCCTTGATTCAAGCTGAACGGCTGAAGGAGGTGGTCGATGAAACCGAAACGGATGGGCGCTAAATTCCGATCTGGCGCCTTTGCGGCCATTCATGAGGCAGCGGACGCGTTGCACGCTGTCGGCGCCATCAGTAAAGTCACGATGCACGAATTCGATGCCGCGTGCCTTGAGGTGGTGGAGCGACTGACGCCGTCGGACATCCGCGCCCTGCGTGAGCGTGAACAGGTGTCGCAGCCCGTGTTTGCCCACTACCTCAATGTCTCAAAAAATTTGGTCTCTGATTGGGAGCGTGGCAAGCGAAAACCGGGTGGACCCGCGCTCCGGCTTCTGGGTGTGATTCGGAAACACGGCATTCACGCCATTGCGTGACGCGAAGGTCATCCTCGTTGCAAAAGACTGCTGGGCATCACGTCACGTCACGCGTCGTGTCAACAACACCGTGTAGACGCGTGACGCCGACCGCCGGCCCTCAAGACATTGCTGAAGCCGTTCAGCTTTCAGACGTTCCTCTCTTCACGCCGAACGACACCATTGCTCTCGGCCTCGGTACTATACCGGTAGCCATGGCTGGTGCGGCCGCACGAATCGTCGGCGTTGTCGCCTGTGATGCCGCTTCTATAGCAGCCGATCCTCCCAGAGACGATGGTGATCGCTGTGAGAGATGCACTCGACAAATGCTGTACAAGGCAGACCTCTCTCGATTGGGTTGGGCGTTGGACGACCATAAGGAGCTTCAGCCCATTTCGTGATTTCGTTAAAGGTACAGTAGTGCCAACCATACCCAAAGGGATCATCTGGACGATTTGCTCCGCGTCTTTCACCTTTGTGATGGCAAGCCGGAGGCCGATCACCGGAGAGGAGCGTATCGGCTCATTACGGATGCGATGCAGAGCACCGCAGCGTGGCCCAAGGTCGTCGAGCATAACTATCTCTCCATTCGGCTCTTTAAGAATCAGAACGGGCATGTGACCTTCAAGCGTCCTGATCTGGTGACGCGACTCAATCGGATTCTCGCCACGCACTATCCTGATGCATTGCCCGCGCCGAAAGACTGACGAGGAATGGAGCGGGTGCGATGGGACCGCAGGTCGGAGGGGAGGGAATCAGGACTCCCGTTCCTTTTTCTTATCGCGTTTCCCGCCCCTCACGTACCACGGGGCGGGGACGCCTGATTCTGAGTTCGGCGGGTGGGGCGGTGCAGGCGTGCCAGCCCTCTGGGGCGGTTGGCTGGCGCGAGTGCTCGCCTCATGAGCCGCCCCACTGTCCCCATCTGTTGGGGATAACCGTGTGAACAAGTGGAGCGAGTTCTCGGGGTGACCGCAACTCATCGCCTCTTTAGCAAGTTGCCTTTTATTTAGGCATCCGTCATGCGCGGATGTTGCCCCCTATCTGTTGGGGTGGTCTCGCGGTTAGGGTCGGAGCGCCCAATAGACCACGACCGCTGCCAGCAACGTCACCAGCGCCGCGAAGAGATTCAAATACCCAATCGTGGTGGCCGTGCGCATCCGTGTCTCTGTTTGTTCCAGCACATCGGCAACTTCTTTCCGGATCGCGCTGGCCACGTCCGTGGTATGGGTCGCCATCTGCGCCTTCATGGTCTCCGTACTGGCGGTGAGCGACGCCGTCACGATCCGTTCGGCTTTCGCTTTGGTCTCCGTTCCCCATCGTTCCAACATGGCTTCCAGTGTCGTTCGATAGTCCTCAAGGAGTGCCTGTTGCGCGTGCCGACTCTCGGCCAACAAGCGCATGTGCAGGGTTTGCACAATGAGAATCGGATCCTCTCGGTCCAGCGCCACGCCATGCTTCGCCGCAATCTCTTGGAGTAACTCGTCCGTGCGCTCGTCGCCCATCACAGCACCGGCACGGCGGCGAATTGCTCAAAGATCTGCTTCTTGATGATCGACAACCGTTGCCGCGCCATGATCGTGATCGCTGACGAGGCCATCGCCTCGTCGAATGTCAGATGCTGCTGGAGCATGTCGCTGAGATCGCGCCCAAACGTTTCTTTCTTGAGATCCGGCAGCCGGATCATGGTCGAGATCCGATCCTTGTGCGCGGTGTAGGCTTTCATCTGCTCAAACGCTTTCCCGTCACGCTCGATCGGACCCCAATAGGGATTGAGCCACACGACAAACGACACGTCCGCAGGAAATTGTTTCACGAGTTGTGTCAATCCATGCAGGGTATCCGACTGGGCTTGCCCGCCGGTGATGACCGTATGGACCACGATCTGATGGCCCATGTTCTGCAGCAAGGCCGACACTTGGTTTGTGATCAGATAGGCCGAGAGCGGCACGAAGGAGCTGGCCCCATTGTCGATCACCACATCGCCTTTCGTTTTCGCCACGAGTTCGATGAGTTGATCAAAACTGCGTGGATCGATCTCCTCGTCTTGGAGGATGTTGAGCCGGGTCACGGGGATGCCCTGATAGGCCTGAAACGACGCATTCACCGGGTCCGTATCAATACAGAGCGGGCGCTTCCCTTTGGTCAGTTGGTACTGGGCAATCAAGGCCGCAATCATCGACTTTCCGACGCCGCCTTTGCCTTGCAAGATCAAATGAATCATGGCCATTAGTACAGCTCCTCCTCATTGGGAACGGGGTTGAAGACGAAGCCACTGGTATCGGGTGGACGTGGTGCGGCAGGCTTCGTGGGTTTAGTTTTCTGTGTCGAACGGTCGGTTGTATGGAAGGGGACTGGATGTGTGACCGGTTGGGGCTGCGTCAGTTTGCGCACATGAGCCCGGAAGGTCTCATAGCTACACGCAATCGCCTGTTCCTCATGCAGCGTGTGCCAAATCATGGCGAGCGAACAGCCATCCTTGAGCGCTTGCTCGATCTCGTTCCGCAGTGCGACCACCTGAGCTCGATTCCGTGCGGCCGGCAAGACCCGTTGCGCTCGTTCTTGCACCCGGACCGAGAGACTTTTCTTGACCCCCATACCCTTTCCTCAACGGTTCCTGGCCCCTATCCTACCGGAACTCGAGAGACAGAGTATAGAGACAAGACCGAGATTCGACCGATAGACTCATCAGAGTCATCAGAGTATAATGCGGGGCAGGATAGGTGAAGGGGGCCCACCAGTGATACTGGTGCGCCACCCTTCACAG
>CAZJOQ010000019.1:0-32473 GCA_964547625.1 uncultured Nitrospira sp. | reverse complement strand
AGGGCGTCAGATCTTCCCTCATTGATGCATGCTCAAGTGTCTCGAGGTAGGCTTTTCGGTCTTCTAGTCGTACGGCCACCGGTGGATACCCGCCACGCAGGAGCAGAACATTCATCACAAGCCGGGCCGCACGTCCATTGCCATCCGCAAACGGGTGAATGGCCACCAGACGGTAATGCGCATCAAAGCTGGTTACCGGTTCAGACGCCGCTTGCGACATCCATTCGCTATAGGCCTGCATCAGTTCGGGAATTTTCACGGCGTTCGGAAAGACAACTGGGGAACCAGCGATGCGTCGAGGAAGGGTACTGTACATCCCGACGATCTCAGGCTGGCTGCGAGATACAATACGTCGATGCAACTCGCACACTGTGTGTTCAGTAATCGGTATCGTCTTCGCCGCGAGTTCGCGCATCCATAAGACCGCTTCGTAGTGGTCGATTGCTTCGAGATGATCGCGCAAGGGTTTTCCCCCAACAGTAATCCCATGCTCGATCAGCTCCGCCGTTTCTCGCAAGGTCAGCGCGTTGCCTTCAATGGCATTGGAAGTGTAGGTCAAGTCCACATCATAGGATTTCTGCAGAGCTAGCAACGCCGCGCGTGAGACAGGACGCAACGCGTCGAGCTGCATCTTCTTTGTGGCGATCGAGGTCAGGAGCTCATTCATGACGTGTCATTACTCAGAAGTCAGCAAATTAAACAACAGTAAGTCCAACATTCATGCGGGTTCTAGGGCTATTTCTGTCGCCTAAGTTGCTGACTTCTGAGTAATAGCACGCCACGCTCCATTGCACAAAACCAAAGGCATTCATCTATAAAATGGGGACAACAGGGGCCGGTTGTGAAACAGCGTGCATGCTGACATGCTTTCAAATAGGGTATCCTGTAAATCAAAGAATGGCAAACAGTTTGCTCGACAAGTCAGACTGAAGGCACGCCAACCTCATCGAGAAATCGATTGCATCTTCTTCGGAACATATAGGGGTTTTGACATGGCTAACCAAAACACTCTGAGGGGGAATTGCTCGGATCAAAATCTTATTCAGCTATTCCTATCTGGTGCACGCGATATCCCTTAAGACTTCGTCCCTTGATCCTCGGGGGTATTCGTACCATTCAGCTCCGCTTCCCTGTTGACTTCCTTATCCGCCGATGTCGATGGCTTTCTCGTGCGTTCTTCTCGATGCTCAGAAATAAGTGCCGCGGCAATCAGCAACTGAATGCCGATGAGGAGAAGGAAGAGGGCTCCCTTGAACTGACCCGTCTGTTCAGTAAGCGAGAATTGATGAGCGGCGAGCAGGAGGGAAACGATGGAGAGGGTAAACAGAAAGATTCGCATGGCAGCCTCACGCCCAAACGCTTAGAGTCAGGGTATGCCCGCAGCAGGACGAGATCAACCTGAAATTGTATGGAGGAAAAACCGGGAGATGAAAGGCGGTCAGGATTATGGCTCCGGTGCGCCGACACCAGAGCCTGGAACCGTGACCGGCACCGGAGCGGCCGATCGCACACTCCTTGTGAACGGCAGATCCAGCAAGGCATAGGGATTCACGCGCGCGCCGTTGAGTTTCACCCCCCAATGGAGATGGGGGCCGGTCGCTCGACCGGTGGCTCCCACTTTCCCGACGATCTCACCGGCCTTCACCACATCGCCTTCCTTGACCAGCACTTCGGAGAGATGAAAATACATTGAGTACAAACCTAGCCCGTGGTCTAAAAAAACTCCTTTCCCAGAAAAAACATGATCGACGGTCAGCCGTACGATGCCTTCATTCGTCGCCGCCACATCGGTTCCGAGCGGAGCACCGATATCTTCACCATTGTGCGGATTGCGGGCCTGACCGTTCATGATCCTGACACTGCCGAAAATGCCAGTTCGCGTGCCGCTCACCGGCTCGACGAAACCCGCTTGCCAGAACTTCGTGCGGGAATCGTTGGCCAGCATTTCCTTGACCTGTGCTTGTTCCGCTGTCCATCGAGCTAAACTCTTTTTATCAAGATCGACTTTGTTTTTCGGCAGCGTGAGGCGCTCAACCTGAAAGTTCTCTTTAAGAACTTGGACGCGGTAGGTGAGCGTCTGGCCGTACTCTTCGGTCTGTACTTTGACGGTTAGTTCATGGATTCCCGGTTCATCTTGCAGGTCGATCCCGAGCAAGCCGACGAACCCGTTCGGCTCTTCAGGTCGCGTGTCAGGGAAAAAGCTGATGGAACGGCCTAGAAACATTCCCTCCACGCGAGTGATGCCACTCTCAGCAGGAACTTTGACCACCAATATTTGCCCTTGCTTGCCGCTATAGTCAGCATCACCCACTTGAGCGCCCGGCTGGGGGCCCGCAAGGAGATCGACGGGAAAGACAAGGGCAAGAAGAATGACCACTCCAAGCCTGAACCGTCTCACCGTGGCACGATATCGAGCATTCAGATCGTCCATCAATCTCATCGGTAGAACCGTCCTCCGGACACTTGGGAGATCAGTTCTTCGACCCGTCGATTCACCGCACTGAACGGATCCATACAGAGAATCGTCTCTTCCCAATACCCGTTCAGCTTCAGATACGTCCAGTCCACGGTATAGGACCGGTTTTTGGCTCGTGCAAACCGGATAAAGTCCCCGCGGACCTTGGCCCTCGTCGTTTGTGGAGGCGTGGACATCGCTCGTTGGACGACTTCTTCCTCCACTACCCGTTCGATCATCCCACGAGACTCCATCAAGTAATACAAGCCCCGCGTCCGCTTGACATCATGGTACTGCAGATCCAACAAAAACACCCGCGGGTCATCCCATCCACAATGTCGCTTATCCACGTACGATTGGATCAGATGTTTCTTGGTAACCCAATCAATCTGATGCGTGAGCTGCATGGGATCTTCCTCCAACTGCTGAAGGACGGCTTCCCACTTGTCGCACACATCATCCATGGTCGGTTCGTGATCTTCTTGGGCCAAGTATTCTCTGGCTCTCTTCAGATACACGCGTTGAATTTCGATCGCCGTCAATTGTCGACCGTCATCAAGCTTGACCTTCTTCTTCAACGTCGGATCGCGTGATACCTCCCTGATGGCTTTCACCGAATCTTCAAGCTCGATCCCGTGCACGGTATACCCTTCCTCGACCATCGACAGGACCAACGCCGCGGTGCCGACCTTGAGGTACGTCGCGTATTCGGACATGTTGGAATCTCCGACGATGATGTGGAGTCGTCGATAGCGTTCAGCATCAGAATGGGGTTCGTCCCGCGTATTGATGATGCTCCTGGAGGATGTCGTCGAGGACGACGTTTTCTCATGAATATGCTGAGCCCGTTGCGAGATAAAGTACTGGGGCTTTCCAGACACTTTCAGGACTTTCCCCGCCCCACTGAACACTTGCCGGGTCACAAAAAACGGGATCAGTTGCTCTGTGACTTTCCAAAAATCGACGTCCCGCCGCATGAGAAAGTTCTCGTGACACCCATATGTATTGCCCAACGAGTCCGTATTGTTCTTAAAAATATAGATCTCCCCGGAGAGTCCTTCCTCGCGGAGCCGTTCCTCAGCCGCCGGCAGACACGCTTCCAACAGCCGCTCACCAGCCTTATCATGAACCACAAGATCAAGGATGTTGTTGCATTCCGGAGTCGAGTATTCGGGGTGACAGCCGGTATCTTGATAAAACCGCGCACCATTGACCAAAAATGCATTCGACGGCCAGCTATTGGGAATCAATCCCTCGAAAATGTACCCAAGAACCTTTTCCATCGGGAGGTAAATCCGTCCGTTAGGAGAGAAAATAAGGCCATACTCGTTCTCGAGGCCGAATATTCGTTGTTTCATTGGACCTGATGACATCATGAAAGACCTAGAAACAGGTTACACGCCCGTTCTCAGATCCGCAACAAAGGAAGCCTTCACGAAGATGGAGGCTAAGAAGAGAGGATTCGTTGGATGTCACTCACCGATACACGGCGGAACTTTCGGCCGGTGCGGGTTCGGTCCAAGACCGCCACTTCCAAGCCTTCGGGTTGCAGCTTTTGATTCGCCGTCTGTTCCAGTGCCGTGACACACCGTTTCAAGGCGGCATCGAGTGACGGAGCTTGGCTGGAGCTTTGTTCCTTCAAGACAGTCTGCACCGCCTCAGCTCTTCCCCCGATTACCGCAAACTTTTTCTCATCGATGATACTGCCGTCGAACGATATACGATAGATCTCGTTCGGGTGACTATTGGTACCAGCCTGTACAACCAGAATCTCCACCTCAAGTGGTTTCATTTCCTGGCTGAATACGGTGCCGAGGCTTTGAGAGTAGCCGTTCGCCAGAGAACGGCCTGTGACATCCGCACGGCTGTACATAAACCCTTTGAGATCGGCGTGACGAATTCCCGCCTTTCGAAGATTCTCAAATTCGCTATACTTGCCGGCCCCGGCAAACGCAATGTTATCGTAGATCTCCGACACTTTGTGCAGAGAGGCACTTGGATTATCCGCGGTCAACAGAATGCCGTCGACATACTCCATCGCGATGATCGAACGGCCTTTGGCAATCCCCTTCTTGGCATACTCAGCTTTATCCTGCATCATCTGCTCAGGGGACACGTAATAGGAGGGCATGGCCATGATTACGTCTCCCTCGAACGGCGTGTGGTCATCATCTCGTCGTACACCGCTTTCAGCTTATCGTCGACGACATCGGTGATACCTTTGGCTGTCACAAACTTGGCAGTCGGGTAAATTCCACGAATGAGATCAGGTCCACCCGTTCCAACATCATCATCGGCTGCATTGTACAGCGATAACAGTGCGAGATTGAGTGCATCGGCCTCAGAAAGGTTCTTCCGAAAATGCTCACGCATCGTATTGCGGGCATCTTTCCCGCCGGAACCGATTGCATGATAGTCGGACTCTTCGTATCTCCCACCCGTGATATCGTACTTGAAGATGCGCCCTTCGGCACGTGTCACGTCATACCCGACGTACAGCGGCATTACCACCAAGCCCTGGAACACCATCGGGAGGTTCGCCTTGACCATCTGCCCAAGCTTATTGGCCTTCCCCTCGCATGACAGCGTCATACCTTCCAGTTTCTCGTAGTGCTCCAGTTCGGTCTGAAACAATTTGGCCATCTCGATACACGGTCCGGCCGCTCCAGCGATTGCCATCGCCGACCAGTCGTCTATTTTGAACACCTTCTCAATCCGGCGATCCGCAATCTGAAATCCTTCTGTCGCTCGACGATCCCCGGCAATCACGACTCCTTCTTGATACTTAATCGCTAACACTGTCGTGGCATATGGCACGGCTATCGGCAGCCCAGCGCTTCGCATCGGCTCTGATGCCGGAGCCATGCCATGACTGCCCAACGTCAATCCTGGATACTGTTTGGTGAGAAAGTCAAGAAAACTGGAGTCGTCGTGATTGGGAAGATACGGTAGCTTCATCGTAATTTCAGAGCCAGCATCTCTCAAACCTTGAGCTTTTCAAGCAAATCATCAACTGAGTCTGCGGTATCCAGCAGCTCTCGTGTCAGCGATTGCGTACCGCGATGCGGATCCATCAGCGGTACTTTTTTGATGGTGTTATTACCGGCATCAAAGAGGACGGATGTCCAACTCGCACCATACAATGACTTCGCGAACTTCCGAACACAGCGCCCTCTGAAATAGGCGCGTGTGCCGATCGGAGGGTTGAGTTCAGCCCGCTGAATCTCGTCTTCCTCAACAATTCGGTCGATCAGGTGCCCGCGTTCCAACGTATAAAACAACCCTTTCTCAGGACGGATATCGTGGTATTGGAGATCCATCAGTTTCATTCGCGGGTCGTCCCATCCACACCCCTTCCGATCCATGTAGGACTCGATCATATGGCGTTTCGCCACCCAATCTAACTCCTTCACCAGTAGCCGCGGATCGACCTCCAGTTTGCTCAACACATCGTTCCAACGAACCAGCACATCTTGGATGGTGGAGGGACAACCGTGAGCGGCGTAAAAAGTCTGGGCCGCTTGCAGGTAGGCCCATTGGACCGCAAGCGCCGTGGTCGGCCTTCCACCGGCCAACTTCACCGTCTGCTTCACATCCAAGTCACGAGACACTTCCTTGAACACTCGAACCGGTTCATCGAGTTCCAAGTGAGGCACGTCGGCTCCCCTTTCGAGCAAATCCAACACGATATCCAAGGTTCCGACCTTCAGATAGGTGGACACCTCAGCCATATTGGCATCACCTGTGATGACATGCAATCTTCGAAATCGTGCCGAATCGGCATGGGGCTCATCTCGCGTATTAATGATCGGGCGCTTGACCATCGTGTTGAGATCCATGAGACATTCAAAAAAGTCGGCGCGCTGGGAAATCTGATATTCCGCCGGACTGGTCTGATTTTCCGCACCGACTTTTCCTGCTCCGGCAAAAATCGGTCGAGTGACGAGGAATGGCGTCAACACACGTGCGATTTTGTCGAACGACACAGCCCTCGAAACCAGATAGTTTTCGTGGTACCCATAGCTGTTGCCTTTGCCGTCAGAATTATTCTTATATAAGAGATACTGTTCGCTTCTGCGTACGCGAATCATCTCCTGGATACTTTTCGCAAGAATTCTTTCTCCGACGCGCTCAAACGCAACCACCTCTCGAGCGCTTGAACATTCTGGCGTCGAGTACTCTGGATGGGCTCCATCGACGTACAAGCGCCCCCCGTTCGCCAGTATTTTATTCAGCTGTCGGTTATAGTCTGGATTGGGACGCTCTCGCTCACCATTGACCTCGAAGCCCCGTGCATCCAGGA
This sequence comes from uncultured Nitrospira sp., assembly GCA_964547625.1. GTDB lineage: Bacteria > Nitrospirota > Nitrospiria > Nitrospirales > Nitrospiraceae > Nitrospira_D. Next base: position 25,715 of record CAZJOQ010000019.1, on the reverse strand, counting down.
GGGGATTTTCATTTTCGTAATCCCAAATTGCACTAGGCGCCGGCAAGCCTGGATAGTGGCCGATCACGGCAAACGAGCCGGATACAGGATCCAGAGTGGCTGCGTCTTTCGACACAATGCCAAACTCTGTTTCAGTGCCCAGCACCCGCGTGCGATTGGTGATAGCGTGTTCTTGCATAAGATCGCTAGAGATAGTGGCCAGTACTAATGGTTTCAATTTGCCGATGCTCTGTCGGTCCACCGCTGATGGTCCGAAGATGAATGATTTTTTCGCCCTTCTTTCCAGCAACCTTTGCCCAATCGTCTGGATTGGTCGTGTTGGGAAGATCCTCGTGCTCCTTGAACTCTTCCCGAATGGCCCGTATTAAATCATCCGAGCGCAGGCCTGAACCCTCTTGCGCGATCACGCGCTTCACGGCAAACTTCTTCGCTCGTGAGACAATCCCCTCGATCAATGCCCCGCTGGCAAAGTCTTTGAAGTACAAGACTTCCTTTTCGCCATTGGCGTATGTCACTTCAATGAACTTGTTTTCCTCGCTGGCCGCGTACATCGTTTCGACAGTCAGGGTGGTCAAGCCTTCTACGAGCGCCTGTCGATCCCCTCCATGACGTTCCAAATCCTCCTTGGCAAACGGAAGATCCGTCGAGATATATTTCGAGAAAATGTCTCGCGCAGCCGTGGCATCAGGTCTTCCCACTTTAACTTTGACGTCCAATCGACCCGCACGAAGCACGGCCGGATCGATCAGATCCTGACGATTGCTCGCCCCAATGACGATGACGTTGCGCAAACGCTCCACCCCATCGATCTCAGAAAGGAATTGGGGAACTATTGTAGACTCAATGTCCGACGACACCCCCGTCCCACGGGTCCGAAACAGTGCGTCCATTTCGTCGAAAAAGACGATCACCGGATGGCCATCATCGGCTCGTTCCTTAGCCTTTTTGAAGACCTCGCGCACCTGGCGTTCTGATTCACCCACGTATTTATTCAATAGCTCCGGGCCCTTGACGTGTAAAAAGTAACTCCGAATCTCTTTACCGGCTCGATGGCCCAATTTCTTAGCGATCGAATTGGCCACGGCTTTCGCAATCAGTGTTTTCCCGCAACCGGGGGGGCCATAGAGGAGAACACCCTTTGGAGCGCTGAGCTTATACTCGGAAAAAACCTGTGGATGTAGGAATGGTAGTTCGACCGCATCACGCACTTGGTCTAATTCTTTTTGGAGACCGCCGATATGCTCGTAGTCGACATCCGGAACTTCTTCCAACACGAGCTCTGAGGCTTCGGACTTCGGCAGCTTCTCAATCACATAACCTGACCGAGAGTCATACAAAAGATGATCCCCTACGCTCAGCCGTTCCGTCAGCAGTGGATCACCCAACTCAGCCACTTTCTCCTCATCAAAATGGAGTGTAACGAGAGCTCGTCCTCCCTCCAGCACGTCCTTGAGCCGAACAACTTCTCCCTGGCTATCAAATCCCTTTACCTCGATCACATTGAGCGCTTCATTCAGGACAACTTCTCGTCCCTTACGCAACTCTGTCGGCCTGATTGATGGATGAAGACTGACCTTCATCTTCCGTCCGGACACATAGACATTTCCAGTGCCATCCGCATTCATACTTGAAAAAATGGCATAGGCCGACGGCGGTGCCGTCAGTTTTTCAACTTCGGTCCGTAGCGCCTCGATCTGAGCCTTCGCTTCCTGCAGCGTCGCTACAAGCTTTTCGTTCTGCTTATTAGCTTGATCGAGCTGGTGCCGAGATTGATACAGCCGACGGATCTCTTCTTCCATCGACTGAATCTGAACGCGAAGCTTGTCCAGTTCCCGAGCGTGTTCGTCGTTCTTGTGGATCATCTCTCCATCACCTTCAGATAGCTGCTTCGTAATCTTCTTGACAGAATCTCGGAGGGACCGGAGTCGATTTGGCTGACCTTTACTTTCCGCCATATCGAGACGACACGAGTGATTCGCGATATCGAATGGACCGCGAATGAACCTGATTTTGGGATTCTAACACCCGACCTAGGGGTGGTCAACTCCAGCAGACGATCTCACGCGACTTGCGTGCACGCCGTATGACTCAACGGCTCACATCTCCAACACACGTGCGAATTCTCTGACAGCTGCGCCGATATCGTCGCGTGTCAACACCGCTCCGATCACGGCAACTCCATGTGCGCCGGCTTGACGAACTTCACGGACCCGCTCGCACGTGATCCCTCCGATGGCAAAGACCGGGATAGATGAGTGGCGACAGACATCGGCCAGCAGATCAAGCCCAAGGGGATGCCCAAAGGAGCGCTTGGATGAGGTATCAAAAATCGGACCAAGGACTACGTAGTCGGCGCAGCCCTGAGTTGCGTGACGTACATCTTCAGCCGAATGTGTGGAGACACCGATCAATCGGCTCGGGCCGATGATCTGACGCACGGAATGGGAGGGCAAACTATCGGCTCGCAAGTGAACGCCGTCCAAACCCAGCGCCATTACAAGATCCACACGATCGTTGATGATCAACGAAACTCCTCCAGGCGTTGCCATCGCTTGGATGTCTCCTGCCAATGAAAGGAGCTCGCCCGTGGATAGATCCCGCTCTCTCAACTGAATAGCTTGCACACCCGCTTGGATCGCGTGACTAAGAACCGTTATAAGGGAGCGTCCGTGAATTTGGTGACGATCGGTTACCAAAAGTAGACGGAAATCTATCGGAGGCATCACTGAAGTGTTGAGTTCACCAGAGAGCTAGCGCTCTTCCAATTTTTCCCATTTCTCGTTTACTGACCGAACTCAGCGCTCGTTCCTCAGCACTGCTTTCAAAGCATTCCTTCGATCGGGCTGCTGGCCGTGGCATATAGCTTTCTCGGAATACGTCCAGCTTTGTAAGCTAGCCGACCGGCGTGAACGGCATACTTCATCGCTTCCGCCATGGCAAAAGGATCCTGTGCGCCGGCAATAGCCGTATTCATGAGTACCGCATCCGCCCCCAATTCCATTGCAAATGCGGCATCGGACGCGGTTCCAACACCAGCATCCACGATGATCGGGACCTTGATCATTTCCATAATGATTTTCAAGTTATAGGGATTACGGATCCCGAGTCCCGATCCGATCGGTGCCGCCAACGGCATGACGGCTGGACATCCAACATCGACGAGTTTTTGAGCGACAATCGGATCGTCATTCGTGTAAGGCAATACGATAAAGCCTTCTTTGACGAGAATCTTCGCCGCTTCGATCAACCCCGCCGTATCCGGGAACAACGTCCTCTCGTCGCCAAGCACCTCTAACTTTACCAGATCCGAGACGCCGGCCGCACGTGCCAAACGCGAGTATCGAACCGCATCCTCGACCGTGTAGCAACCGGCTGTATTGGGAAGAATCGTATACTTTTTTGGATCAATGTAGTCGAGCAGATTCTCTTTCGATCGATCGGTGATATTCACCCGGCGAACAGCAACGGTCACCACATCAGCACCGGACGCTTCAATGGCCTTCTTGGTTTCGACAAAGTCCTTATACTTCCCCGTCCCCACAAAGAGTCTGGACTTGAACTCACGCCCCGCAATAATCAGCCGATCGTCTGCCATAGTGTCCTCTCAGAATAATCCGCCGCCGATAAAGCCGAGAATCTCGACCCGATCCCCATCTTTCAGAGACCGTTGATCGAACGTCGCACGATCCAGAATTTCAAGATTCACCTCAACCGCCACTCGCTCGGTCTTGATGTCGAGATCGTACAACAGATCGGCGATTGTTGTGCCGCTGCGCCAAGCCCGAGCTTGTCCGTTCACATGGATTTGGATTGCACTGTCCATTATGGATCATCCTATGAGACCGGAATTCAGCTTGTCAATAAAGTGGCTCTTGCCTGGAACCTTGTGAAGGCCGCACAATAGGCGCTCGATGAAACAGCATAACCTACAACTCGCCACGATCTTCCGCTCGATGGCTGACCTCCTGTCATCTCAACGCGCCAACCCATATCGAGTGCGGGCCTATCGACGGGCTGCGGATGTTCTTCTGGCCATTGATGAAGATGTGGCAACGGTGGCGGGTCGCCACAGGCTTAAGGAGATTGACGGCATTGGGACTGATCTAGCGAAAAAGATTGAAGAGTTCCTCGCGACGGGAACCATCCGTGCTTATGAAGAGCTTAAAACCCCTCTCCCACCGGAAGTCCTGGGCTGGTCAACATTTCCAGGTCTCTCTGATTCACTCGTGACCTATCTCTATTTCCGACTCGGCATACGGACGCTTTCGGACCTTGAGCAACTCCTTCGATCACATCTGATTCGAACGCTACCAAACTTCTTAGGATCAGAGAAGCAGTTACTGCAGGCCGTCCAACAACGGATGCAGAAACCGGAGCCTTAGGACACCTTCAGTTCCTTGAATATCTTCCAGCTCTTCAACAGCTCCACCGCCTTCTGTAGCTGGATATCCTGTTCGAGCGAAAGCTCCCCGCTCAGTTCTTGCAAAGACGGGGGAGGCGTTCCATTTTTCGAACCAGGTTCGTCCGGGGACTTTCCATCGTGTGGCGAAGCATCCTTATTGACCGGTGGTTTAACTGTCTTCCCCTCCCGCTCCTTCTCACTGGGTTTCCCATCAGGGGCTTTGGCCGTGGAGGCATTGGGGAGCTTCACCACGATATCGGGGGTAATACCGGTCGACTGGATTGACCGACCTTTTGGCGTATAGTACTTGGCGGTCGTGAGGCGAAGACCTGAGCCATCGCCCAAGGCCAAGATTGTCTGTACCGATCCTTTTCCGAACGATGTGGCCCCCACCACGACAGCCCGACCCCAATCCTGCAGCGCCCCAGCCACGATCTCTGATGCACTTGCCGATCCTTCGTTGACAAGGACAATCACCGGAAGATCTTCCAGCTGGTCTTTAGACTTGGCGAACCATTCGTCCTTTTTCCCTTCCCGGCTTTTGGTGTAAACCACCAACTTGCCACTGGGAAGAAATTGCTCGGAGACATCAACGGCCGCGGTCAGTAACCCGCCAGGATTATTTCGGAGGTCGAGAATCGTACCTTGTACTTTCTGGTCGCGAAACTGTTTGATCGCTTTGGAGAGATCTCGTCCGGTCGCTTCCTGGAACTGCGTCAACCGAACATAGCCAAGGTTGTCGATCATCTTCGACTTCACACTTTCAATTCTGATGGTATCCCGGAGAAGGGTGAATACTAACGGCTCTGGTGTGCCCTCTCGTTGGACGGTCAAGTTGACTTTACTGCCTTTCGGCCCTCGCATCTTCGTGACCGCATCCATCAAGCTCAGGTCCTTCGTCGAGTCTTCATTAACCTTGATGATGAAATCGCCGGCCTTAATCCCGGCCCGATAGGCAGGCGTGCCTTCAATCGGCGCGATGACCGACAACCGGTTATCCTTGACGCCGATTTGAATGCCGACTCCTCCAAATTCCCCTCTCGTCTCCACCTGCATCTCTTTGTACATCTCAGGCGTCATGTAGGCTGAGTGTGGATCGAGCGTCCCCAGCATGCCACGAATAGCACCTTGAATGAGATCTTTCGGCTTCGTCTCTTCGACATAATGCTTTTGAACTTGATTCAGGACCTCGGAAAATGTCTTGAGCTCCTCGTAGGTCTCACTCGCATGTCCGGTACGCTCCCATCCTTTTCCAATGACGACTCCACAGAGCAGGGCGAGTGCTATCATCGGTCCAACCACCCAAGACTTCCGCCGTGGCTGCTGTTCCATCATTGTCACATCCCTTCTTTCCTACATTATCTGACCATCTTGGCCGCAAACCCTGACGAGCTGAGCCCTATCGCTTTGCCAACCAATGGAGCGGATCGACCGGTTCAGCGCCTTCCCGCAACTCAAAGTATAATGTATTTTCTCCAATCATGCCCGTATCCCCGGTTTCTCCGATTGCTTGGCCATCGACAACTTGTTCGCCCACGCTGGCAAGGATCTTGGAAGCGTGTGCATACAGTGAGAAGAAGCCGTTGGCATGATCTAGGATTATAACGAGTCCGTACCCTTTCAACCAGTCTGCATAGACCACGCTGCCAGGCATGACCGCATGAATGAGGCTTCCTTCTGAGGTGCGGATCTCAATTCCTTTCCGCTGAACATAGGTATCGAACGTTGGATGCTTCTGGCGTCCGAAGAATGAGATAACCTTCCCCTCGACCGGCCATGGCAGCATTCCCCGGCTGGCAACACGCGGCAATGGTAACGTCGGCGACGAAGTCGTCGGTGGGCTCATGGCCATTGCACGTCGGCGTGTTTCTAATTCATGCAAGATGTTATCCAGTCGCGAAGCGGATCGTTCCAGCTCCTTGACGGCGCGATGATATGAATCTTTCTCATGCTTGATCTTAGCCAGATAGCCTTTCTTTTCTTTTTGAAGGACGCGGATGTCGGCTAGTTTCTTTTCAATATTTTGCTTGATGGCAACCATTCCGGTTCTGGCCTCCGCGCGCTGATGCTCGGCTTCCTCCATGCGGGCCATATCGGTCTTAAACGTCTCGAGCAGATCGAAGTCCTTTTGTGAGACGGTGGAAAGATATCGCGCGCGACGTTGAAGATCTCCGTATGAATCGGACGTCAAGAGCGCCTTTACATACCCAAACCGCCCCTCCATATATTGCGCTCGAAGCCGCGAGAGAATTGCCTCGCGTCGGGCTTGGATACCAGCTCGCATCGCCACAAGATGTTCTGTAATCTCTCCTATTTCTTGATCTTTTTGCCGAAGTTTCTGGTTGATGTCACGATGATCTTGGCGATGACGGATCAGCCGTTCATCCAACGATTGGATGCCTTGGAGAACCGATTCCCATTTTTTCTCCGCTTCATCGGCCCGCTTCCGTTTTTCTTGTATCCGGCCCTTCAGCGCCTCGAGTGTCTTTCGTTGGCGTTCAATCTTTTCCGAAATAGGATCATCAGCCGCCTCCGCAACAGACACCACTCCACCGAGCGCAACACAACAGAGCAGGATCGAGAAAGAGCTTTTCATGCGCGTCCCTCGCCGACTCGAAGCAGTGAGACCACACTTCCTGCGAGGCCCAACCCCGTACCAGCCATCACTAGAGCAACGCAGAGAGAGAGCGGGAAGAAAGATAGCAAGCTTTCAATCCCGCTGAAACGGCCAGCCAATTGCATCTGCTGACGAAAGAGTTCAAACCCAATTTTCAGAATCCCCAAAGACAATGCACTGCCAAAGGCGCCAAGCACGGCGCCTTCAAGAAAATACGGAATACGGATGAAGGTGCGCGTCGCCCCTACGGCACGAAGGATCTCGATCTCCTCTCGTCTGGTAAACAGCGCGAGTCGGGTCGTGTTCCCTATGATCGTCACCGAGGCGGCCGAGAGTAGCATCCCCACCCCAATTGCAGCCAGCTCAATGTAGCCGATCAGCTCAGCCAGGACATTGATCCATTCTTGGTTATAGTCGACCTTGGCGACACCTTCCATCATCTGCACCCGTTCAGCCCAGCCCTTCATCGACTGCGGAGAGCGATAGTTCGGGGCCAGTGTCACGACGAATGACGCCGGTAACGGGTTCTCTCCGAGCCCCTCAAGCAGGTGGGACTCCGCAGGGAATTGTGCACGAAACTCTCCGAGCGCTTGCTCTTTCGAAATAAACACCACGCCGAATACCATACGATCCAACTTCAGTTCCTGCTCAAGCGCTTGCCTCCTCGCAGGTTGAACCGCGTCCTCCAGATAGACCATAATCTTGACGTCTTCCTGAAGCCATCCGGCCGCATTGCGCAAGTTTACGTAGAGAAGTAGAAAAATGCCGACGCAGGCTAAGGTAAAGGCCGTGGTCAAGATAGCGACGATCGTCGTCGTGCGATTGGTCCGCATATTGGCCCAGGCTTCACGAACGATATACAGTAACCGTCTCATACTTCGACTCGCTCCGCCAGTCGCCCTTCCGGCATCAAGACTCCTTGCACCAAGGTCAGCGCTCGTCGATTAATCTGTTTCATCACATGAGGATCGTGCGTGGCAACAATGACGGTTGTCCCACGAGCATTGATCAACTTAAACAAGTCAATAATTTCTCCGGTGCGCTCGGGATCGAGGTTCCCCGTTGGCTCATCGGCGAGGAGCACGACCGGTCCATTGACGATCGCTCGAGCGATACACACACGCTGTTGCTCTCCAGCCGAAAGACTGTTCGGCGATTGATCTTTTTTGTAATCGACACCCACGGCACGCAACGCTTCCGTCACTTTGCGCCGGATGTCCTTCTCAGACACACTCTGAACGACCAATGGAAGAGCCACGTTGTCGAACACGGATTTTTTCGACAAGAGACGAAAATCTTGGAAGACTGATCCAACCTTCCGTCGGAGATACGGAATCTCTGATTGTTTGAGCTTGGTAACATTTCTGCCATGAACAAACACCTGTCCCTCATCGGGCTGTTCCTCACCAATCAGCATCCGCAACAAGGTGGACTTTCCTGCTCCGCTTGGCCCCATAAGAAGGACAAACTCTCCCTTCTCAATTTCGATCGTGACGTCGGAGAGCGCCGCACGCCGGTCGTACCATTTCGACACATGGATCAATTGAATAATTGCGTCCACTGAATTCCCTTACCAAAGGGTAAGAACCGTCACTGTCCGGTGACGTCAAATGCGTTCTGGAAGTGCTCGATCTGTGCCTGGACGGAAGGTCGCCCGTGGACCAACACAACGTCAAATCGACAGACCCTCTCGGCCCAGTGTCGTCGAGCCAAATACTGCGCCGCCAATTTGGTCAGCTTGGCCCGCTTCCGATGGTTCACCGCCAGCAGCGCCCCACCGAATGCTTTGGTGGCTCGACCTTTGACTTCAACAAAGACGACAACTCCACGGTCTTCCGCCACGAGATCCAATTCTCCGATGGAAGTCCGTACGTTGCGATCGAGAATTCTATAGCCCTTGGCAAGCAGGAGCTGTTCTGCCAAGTTTTCACTGGTTTGACCGAACACATGCCGCTGATCCGGAACAGCCATGCGCTTACAGATCAAAGAGCCTCTGGCTCTCGGGTGGAACATACTCCATCTTCGCCGCGCTCATCACTTCCTGCACCGGGGCAAAGGTACGACGATGAATGGAACAAGGGCCATGGCGAGCAAGTCGCTCTAAGTGTTCGGCCGTGCCATACCCCTTGTGGGACAGGAAGCCATATTCAGGAAATATCGCGTGATACCTCGCCATTAGGCGATCTCTCGTGACTTTTGCAATGATGGAAGCCGCCGCAATCGACACGGATAGGGAATCGCCTTTGATGATAGGCTTTGTAGGTACTTTGAACCCTAGGAGCACAACGGCATCGATCAGCAAGTAATCTGGAGGAGGAGCCAATTGATCGACGGCTCGGCGCATCGCTAACCGAGTCGCTTCAAGAATATTGAGCTGGTCAATCTCACCAACGTCCGCCGACCCGACTCCAACCCCCACCGCCTGCTCAAGAATCGCGGTATAGGCCTCCTCTCGGTCTTTTGCGGGCAGTTGTTTCGAATCATTGATTCCCAATAGTCGACATCGGGATGGCAAGATGACTGCCGCAGCAACCACAGGACCGGCTAAGGGGCCACGCCCAGCTTCATCGATTCCAGCGATACGTCGATAGCCACATCGGCGGGCTACCCGTTCGAACTCTTGGGTGGGCCCCATTGAACACTCCCTCTCTGGCAATTATGCGATCATCTCGCATAATTGCACACATGTTCCGAGGAGTGATCTCTACGCCGTGACTGCTGCTGCTTCCGAGGTAGTGAGCTGTGTGGACGCTTTACTCTCTCCTCCTCCCACAAACTCACGCTCTTCGACTTTTGCAAACTTTCCCTTCTTGCCACGCAGATAGTAGAGCTTTGCGCGTCGAACCCTCCCCTGTCGAACCACATCAATCTTGGCAACAATCGGAGAATGGACCGGAAAAATTCTCTCAACTCCGATTCCATACGAAAGCTTTCGGACCGTAAACATTTCCGTATTCAAGCTTCCCTTGCGGGCAATCACCGTTCCTTCATAGACCTGAATACGCTCTTTCTCGCCTTCCACGACTTTGACGTGGACCTTGACGGTATCCCCAATCTCAAAATGTGGGACCGACTTCTTCGTCAACGACCGCTGAATGCGTTCCAACTGATTCATATTCCTACCCCTCCTCCCGGCGTGATATCGGAACCGTCAATAGGCCTTCGCTCTTCAACTCATCTAATAACTGTCGATCTTCACTCGTAAACGACCGATCATGCAAAAGATCGGGACGTCTGAGGTACGTGCTGCGCAACGCTTGTTTTCGACGCCACAACCGGATCGCCTCATGATGGCCGGACAGCAAGACTTCGGGTACCCCGATTCCGCCGATCTCAGCCGGTTTCGTATACTGCGGATACTCCAGCAGCGATTCAGAAAAAGACTCTTCCAGCGCAGACCGTGGGTCTCCCAAAACACCAGGAACCAGGCGCGCTGCGGCATCAATCAACACAAGAGCTGGTAATTCACCTCCGGTCAATACATAGTCCCCGACTGACACCTCTTCCGGAGCCAACACCAGACGCACACGTTCATCCACTCCTTCATAATGCCCGCAAAGAATCACGATTCGACGACGCTCACCAGCCAACTCTTGCGCATAGGACTGCGTCATTCGCCGACCTTGAGGAGTTGGAAACACGACCCGAATATCCTCTCCATTCGACTGTGCATCTCTCCGTACCACGGCAACCGCTTGAAGAATCGGATCAGCCTTCATGACCATACCAGCCCCGCCTCCATAAGGTGTGTCGTCGACCATCTTATGGCGATCCGATGCAAAGTCCCGCAAGTTGCGCACGTTCACATAGAGTAGGCCTTTCTCTTGTGCGCGCTTCAGCATGCTGTGAGCCAAGACCGGCTCAACCATCCCCGGAAACAATGTCAGCACTTCGAACCGCAACATGCTAGGCATCCAATCCATCGATCATCCGAACCGTCATCGTGCGACCGTGGAGATCGACTGCCACGACCAGTTCTTTTGCTGCCGGGATCAAGAGTTCTTTCTCTTCTTGTCGAACAACAAATACCGGATTCCCCGGCAAATTCCAAATTTCTTCCAGTATGCCGATTGACCGTCCTTCGGTAGTACGAACAGCCAAGCCGATCAAATCGCATTCGTAATAGTGCCCATCCGGAAGCTCAGGCACTGCCCCACGGATCGCCTGAATGTATCCCCCACGCCAGAGACTCGCTTCTTCCGGTGTGGTGAGGCCGGTCAGTCCAAGTATAAACCGGGTACCGGCCCGTCTCACATGAGTAACGCTAGTCTCAATGGTCTGTCCATTCCTTCCCATAAGACTGACACGCCTCAGACCTTCAATTCGGCCAGGCACATCCGAGAGCGGCCGCACCTTCACCTCTCCTCGGACGCCGAACGGACGTTCAATCTGTCCCACCGTCACGGTTTCAGGCTGATTCGCCATACAACGACGTCGTTATGATTTGGCCGGCGTCTTTTTCTGCGCGGCTTTTTCAGCTTCAAACTGTTTCCAGACCCCAGCCCTGCGCAGTAATGTCCGCACCGTCACTGTGGGTTGAGCGCCATGATGAAGCCACCTAAGTACACGTTCCTGCTTGAGCTCCGGAACTCCGGCCTCTTTCAATGGATCAAAGATCCCAAGGATCTCAAGGAAACGTCCGTCGCGAGCCTTCCGCGAATCCGCCGCCACCACTCGATACATCGGTCGTTTGTGTCGTCCCGTTCGAGCTAGTCTCAAATGTACAGCCACAACTGTCCTCCTTCTCCCGCTTATGTGAAGACCACCTACCGAGACCGTAAGAGCTGGGCGAGCTGTCGACGCCCCCCCGCACCGGTCATTGCTTTTGCCAACTTCTTTGCGGATAAGAATTGCTTGATCAGGCGATTCACGTCCTGCACCGTCGTCCCGCTCCCGCGGGCAATTCGCTTTTTTCGACTCCCATTGATGATTGTATGATCACGACGTTCCCGCGCAGTCATCGAATCGATCACGGCAACGACCCGACCGATCTCCCGTTCCGGCTTATCGCCATCAAGGGCTTGTTTTAGCTTTTGGCCGCCCGGGAGCATGCCCAAAATTTGCTCGAACGAACCCATGCGGCTTACCTGTCCCAACTGGGTCCGAAAATCTTCCAGCGTGAACGTGTTGCTGGTGAGCCGTTTCTGCGCTTCTTCTGCTTGCTCACGAGTGATACTCTCTTGCGCTTTTTCAATGAGTGACAATACATCGCCCATTCCCAGTATACGGGAGGCCATCCGGTCCGGATGAAACGGTTCAAGCGCATCCAACTTTTCACCGACGCCCAAAAACTTTATGGGCTTCCCGGTTGCAGCTCGAATGGATAGGACCGCTCCTCCGCGTGCGTCTCCCTCTACCTTCGTCAAAATCACGCCGGTGAGTCCCACTTTTTGATCGAACTGATTGGCCATCGTGACGGCATCCTGACCGGTCATGGCATCAGCGACCAGGAGCACTTCATGAGGCGACACGGCGGATTTGACGGCGATCAGTTCCCCCATCATCTCATCATCGATATGCAAACGACCGCCAGTATCCAAAATAATGAGGTCGAAGCCCTGTTCGTCTCCTCGCTCGACTCCTGCACGACAGATACGCACGACGTCCGCTTGGGAAGCCTGGGCATCATCAGTCCGATGAACCTCCACTCCCAGGTCCCGACCCAGGGCGCTCAACTGCTCGCCGGCTGCGGGTCGACGGGGGTCGGCCGCAACGAGAAGCACGCGCTTCCCTTGACTCTTGAACAAACGGGCGAGCTTGCCACTCGCCGTCGTCTTTCCGGCGCCCTGCAGGCCGACCATCATCATGATCGTCGGCGGCCTGGAGCTTAAGGCAAGCCCCGCCCGCTCGTGCCCCATCATCGCACGTAGCTCATCCCAGACCACTTTAACGACCTGGTGTCCAGGAGTCAGACTCTGCAGTACCTCCTGACCGATGGCTTTTTCACGGACCCGATCAATAAACTCTTTGACAATTTTAAAGTTGACATCCGCTTCGAGCAGCGCAAACCGCACCTCTTTCAGCGCTTCGGTAATGTTTTGCTCGGTGAGCACACCCTGCCCACGAAGCTTCCGTATGATTTTCTCAAACTTCTCGCTCAGCGCGTCAAGCATAACGTCAGACCGCCACAAAGAAAGAGGCCATCGAGGCCTTACACCAGACCTTCGATCGCCTCGAAAATCCTAAAAAAATTGCATCGAGGAGTGTACTAGGACCAATAAAGGCAAGTCAAGGTCATCACAAGTCAGTAGTTTTATTGACATGCCGTAAACCTTCGGATATGGTGCGCTTCAAGCACTACGAACCTGACGAGACACATCCGCAAGGAGGACAAGCGGCCGCGTGCGAAAATCGCCCTGGGTGCTTTTCATGTTCGTGCTGATCGGTGGCCTGCTTGGTGGAATCCTTGGAGAGATTCTCCACGTCATGGCACCCCAAGGGACTATCCAGAGCATCTTCTCGACTCATTTCACACCTGGGATTAATCCACCTCTCACCATTGACCTCGTCTTGATCACGCTCGTGCTTGGGTTCAGCATTAAAATCAACATCTTGAGCATCCTTGGAATGTTTATCGGCATCTACCTCTACAAACACGTTTAAGATTTCGCATCCAACGCTTGAAGCCGCAAGGATCGAATCTGATTGCGCAACTCAGCGGCCCGTTCGAAGGCCAGCTCTTTGGCGGCAGCTTTCATCTCCGTCTCCAACCGCTCGATCAGCCGATCCATAGACTCAGACTCCCCGTACGACTCCAGCGATTCAGCCGCGAGATCCAGCTGTACATAGCCCTTGTCGGCCACCGCATACTCAAGGGAAGGAATTTCCTTTGTAATCCCAATCGGAGTAATTCCATGCAGTCGGTTATACTCAGCCTGGATCCCCCGGCGGCGGTTTGTTTCTTCAATCGCCTGTTTCATCGAGTCAGTCACGAAATCTCCATAAAAAATCACCCGTCCTTCGAGATGGCGTGCCGCTCGACCTGCCGTTTGAATCAGCGCGCGGTACGACCGTAGATAGCCTTCTTTATCGGCGTCTAGAATAGCCACAAAGCTCACTTCGGGGAGGTCGAGCCCTTCGCGCAACAAGTTGATCCCAACCAGCACATCAAATATCCCGCGTCGGAGATCGCGCACGATTTCAGCTCGCTCCAACGTCTTAATATCGGAATGCAAATAGCGCACTTTGATTCCCAGATCGTGATAATACTCCGTCAAATCTTCTGCCATTCGTTTCGTGAGCGTCGTGACCAGCACCCTGCCGCCCTTGGCAACCTCCGAACGAACCTGACCAAGCAGATGATCGACCTGTCCCTTTGCTGGCACCACATCAATTGGCGGATCCATAAGACCGGTCGGGCGAACAATCTGTTCAATGACGTCAGAACCAGCATGCGTCAGCTCATAGGTACCGGGCGTGGCGGACACATACACAACTTGATTGAGACAGCTTTCGAATTCGGCAAACTTCAGAGGGCGGTTGTCGACTGCCGATGGAAGTCTAAACCCATATTCCACCAGCGTCCGTTTCCTGGAGTAGTCGCCCTCATACATGCCCCCGACCTGAGGAACGGTCGCGTGCGACTCATCCACGATCAGCAGAAAATCTTTCGGAAAATAATCGAGCAACGTGGGAGGTGCCTCGCCGGGCATCCGCCCACTGAGATGGCGTGAATAATTCTCAATCCCATGGCAATAGCCCATGGCTCGGATCATTTCGAGATCAAATTTGGTGCGCTGCTGAATCCGTTGAGCCTCCACCAGTCGTCCTGTTTTCCTGAAATACCCCACTCGTTCATCGAGTTCCTCCTCAATGCCGGTAATAGCCCGTTCATAGCGATCGGGAGCGATGAGGTAATGGGTATTCGGGTAGATAGCGATCTTGGGAAGCTTGCCCAGCGATTTCCCGGTGAGTGGATCGATTTCATGGATGGCATCGATAACATCTCCAAACAGCTCGATACGCACCGACTTCGCCTCTGACGATGCAGGAAAAATTTCTATAACGTCCCCGCGCGCGCGAAAGGTTCCACGATGAAAATCGACGTCGTTGCGTTCATACTGAATCTCTACGAGCTTCGCCAAAATCTTCTCGCGCCTCGTTTCCGTGCCTTCTTCGAGGTACACCAACATGTCGTGGTAGACCTCCGGCGATCCTAGACCATAGATACAGGAGACTGACGATACTATCAGGACATCATTGCGCTGCAACAACGCCGTCGTGGCGGAATGGCGCATCTGATCGATGGCGTCATTGATCGACGCATCCTTCGCAATATAGGTATCACTCTGAGGAATGTAAGCTTCAGGCTGATAATAGTCGTAATAGCTGACGAAATACTCGACCGCGTTCTGCGGGAAGAACTGCTTGAATTCCTGATACAGTTGCCCGGCTAAGGTCTTATTGTGGACCAACACCAGCGTGGGCTTTTGAAAGTGTTCGATGAGGTTCGCCATCGTAAAAGTCTTGCCGGATCCGGTCACTCCAAGCAAGACCTGATGCTGTTTCCCAGATTGCACCCCAGCGGTCAGTCTGGCGATGGCCTGCGGCTGATCGCCGCAGGCCTTGAAAGGAGCTTCTAGCTTAAAAGGCGACACGACAATCTCCCAGAATATCAAGTAGCATATCCATGTGCATGACAGCTGATCACGCAGCACAAAGAAAAAGGGCTGCCGGAACCTCCGGCAGCCCTTCGTCTCACATACGGCAGATTCGCGGTTAACCGCGATGGCCGCCAAATTCTCCTCGCCCTCCCCCGCCGGAACGGGGCTCTTGAGGACGAGCTTCATTCACCGTTAACGTACGACCGCCGAACTGCGTGCCGTTCAACGCAGTGATCGCTACTTGCGCTTCAGCGTCTGCCGACATTTCAACAAAACCGAATCCTCGAGACTGGCCAGTAAACTTGTCCGTGATGATCCGCGCCGAGGCCACGGCCCCATGGGCCGCAAACAAGTCGCTCAGTTGTTGCTCGGTCGTCGAATAAGGTAATCCGCCGACATAGATCTTCGCACCCATCAGACTCCTCCTTCTTTGACACAAAGATGTTGTCTTGGACTCAAGAAAGGAACGAGGAAGGGATGGGCCGAAGACGTCAACACAACGGCGACTTAGCTCTGTCTTCCGATCAGATTCCCGGGCTGGGCCAAAACAACATTCGTCTAGGCCTTGTCACTCTCAACACCGGTCTTGCCAGGCCTTTCGCAAACCGGCAGCAGTATGCTACTCCAGGTCGCCCCAAAAGGCAAGCTTGAGAGAGACCCGGCTTGGGCTAATAGGCCGGGGGCGAAGAAAGCGGTCGGTGGGAAAAGAGAGGAACTGCATGGAGGCTATCAAAAAACATTGCGGATTTCCCGGCCAAGACCAATCCAATCTGCCCCAAGGCAAGCGTTTGGTCCTCGACGGAAAGAACAAGCGTTCCATCGACATACACTTCGATAAAATCTTTACTAATAATGGTGTTCCGTTGCACCCTTAGGGAATGCCAATCGACCTGCTTGAGGTTGACTGAAGCTTCAGCAAGTGGCGTACCACGTCCATCGGATATACGAATGAGTTGTGCTTTCCGCAGAACTGGATCGACTACCGCAGCATAGAAATTCTTGGCGTCACGGGCGCCTAATACCAGCCCCCCAGCCCCTGCACCATCTGGCGCATGAAAGCGAACGCTGAGATCCGGATATTCATACTCCAGCTCCTTGGCCATCAACACCTGATAGCACCCCTGCGCGCAGATGGATGAGCCGGCAACGACATTTGGCACAGAAGGTGCGTTCGTACTTGCCAGTACAGCCCACGTGGCAGGTGACCCATCAACAGAAACGCCTTGCTCGAAGCCGTCGGGTAGGCCATGGATTTGATCCTGGTCGAAGGTCCACTTCTGAAAAAGCCCACCAGTTGCTTGTTTCTTGAGATTGGCAGCCTTTTCTTCATGAGTTTCGGTCTGAACGCCGTAGCTTGAACTGGTCCCCACCAGCCAACCAAGACTCGCCAAGAGTAGAACGGGAGACACGGGTTGGAGTTTTCTCATGATCAGCCACACGATCCACCTACCTTGTATCTCTTGGTTTCTTGATTTGGAGAATCTCGCGTTGCAATCGGTCGCGTTCCTCGAGAAGTTTTTGCCTCCGCTCCCACCGATCCCACGTCCACCACCGCAGCTTCTCTTTGAACGTCACCGTCTGCGGCCTGGCGCTGCCAGCAGGGGCCTCCTGAAATAAATAGCCTTCGTGACTGTCGCGTTGTTCAAAAAAGCGCCGATACAAATGATCATACAGTCCTTTGCCTGGCTCACCACTAGCCATATGTACTCCATTACGACCAAAGCAATTCCTGTTGCCCTAACCCGGTTACCGACAGAGCGCGAGGACGAAACGAACCATCGCGCGTGACTCACATGCTCGCTAAATAGTACCTGGGCGTCATGCGGCTCCGCAACCTGTTTGCCGGCTGTGCTATGATCCACCGAGAGAAGCAGTTGCCCGCTCTGATCAAGATATCGCCATGGATCCCGACCAGACCATCATGAATGGATGGGCTTCACAAATAGTCATCTGTCTAGTGGTTTTGCTGGTAACGGACCCGCGATTCATCCTCGCCCAATCGCCTGAACCGCCGCTTCAATCTGCCATTGAATCTCTTTCCTCAGACCGGATGCTTGCCGATATCCGAACACTCAGCGGACCGTCATTCAATGGACGGCAAAGCGGGACGACAGACGATCTCATATCCGCACGGTGGGTCGCCCAAGAATTTCTTTCGGCTAGATTACATCTACTGCGCATTCGTAACGGCTCGCTGATCATTCCTTTGCTGACAGGAAAGGATGGTGCCGTATCTGGGGCCATGGCAACTCTCGTGCCTACAGCCACTATGTCCTCAGACTCAGTCCTCAGAATCGGTAAGACAAACGGACTAACGGCCAAACAACCCGGCATTGATTACTTTCCCATCTTCGATTCTCCATCCGCCGACATCCAAGGCCAGATCGTCTTTGTCGGATACGGCGTCGTCGACCCAACTCGAGGCATCGACGACTATGCCGGTGTGGACGTGAACAACTGCATTGTCCTGTTTCTGCGCGGCAAACCCGAGCACTACCCCCTCCATTTCAGCCATGCCGACAAAGTGCGAATCGCGCGAGAACGTGGCGCGCTGGGCTATCTCACGGCAACTGGTCCGATTCTCCAACCCTACGAAGTCCGCCGTGGCGTCACAGGAAGCCCCAGCGCCTTCTATGGGCAGTTACCCCTCGAGTTGGCGATTCCCGGAGCATGGATCAGCACAGCGCTAGCCCAGGAAATTCTTACCACGTTGAAGGGTGAACTACCGGATCGCTTACATGGTCTTCAAGAACGACTCAACCAATCGCCTTCAACACAAGCTATGCAGAGCAATCAATTTGCATCGCTCCAGTGGAAAACCGTCAGCGAGGAAGGACCCTTGATCAATGTGATCGGAATGATACCTGGCACCGGACCAGAGACAGTGATCGTCGGAGCCCATCGGGATCACTTCGGTCGTCCGGGAGGCATCCTCTTTCCCGGCGCAGATGACAATGCCTCCGGAACAGCTGTCATCTTGGAGGTGGCACGGGCCCTCACAAAAGTTGAGCAACGTCCCTCACGAACGATTCTCTTTATCTCATTCAGCGGCGAGGAACGCGATCTCCTCGGATCACGACTGTACACGTCACGGCCCATCGTTCCGCTGGACACAACGAAGGCCATGATTAACATTGATCATGCCGGTGTTGGGAATGGACGGCTCACTGTCGGTGTAACAGGCTTAGAAAAGGATATCCTTCTGGAAGCAGGAAAGGCCGCCGGGGTTCACGACAAACTGGACCTCTATGGATTCTTCCCCGGAGGCGACCACGTACCATTCAAGGAGGCAGGCGTGCCGACGGTCACCGTCGTGAGTGGAGGCGTGCATCCGCACTTTCATCAGCCGACAGATACCGTCGAGACCATCGACCCTGAAATTTTACACAATGTGGCCCGGTATGTGCTGACCGTGGTATGGCAGCAAGCCTTTAAACCGTGACGCGGTGCTCATTGTTCGGAATACCGGTGTGAAATTTGCACTGCACTTACTTCGTTATGGAAGGGGGTTACTGTCGTCAAAGAGTGTAGATTCAATCCGGGGCAGCGGCGATGTTTGGCGCGGTGGCCCAGGCAACACGGTTGCATTTCCTAGTTGATTCGCACCCTGGATAAGTCCGATGGACAGCTGTGGCCCGAGCGTCATCACGGCCCCGCTCCACGCTTGCCCCGTTGTCGGATTGCGAAAGTTATAGGACTGGAGGTTAGGCGCTGGTGTGTAGAGGAAACCCTGCGTTCCTTGGTTATCGATGTACAGACTGCCGCCGCCGAACTTAAACAGCGGAGAAACCCCTCCCGCAAATGATCGGACGCTTGATGCGCCCGAAGTACTCTGCGCCAACACAGACCCACCCCCATAGAGTGTAGCAACCGCCAGCACACAGAGTAGCCCGCGCACTATCCAGACCTGTCGCGCACAACCGTCGGCTTTCTTTACAAGACGAGAGGAATAAATATCCATGACAGGATCCATTGGACGCATTATAGTATGCACTCGTTCTCATCGTCGATCAAGGAGGGATGTATGCATTGCAAATCCTCAGCCCACCTCCATCGTCTGACGGCCATCCTGCTTGCCGTCTTGGGGTGTCTCTCTTCTCCGCCCAAAAGCTGGGGTTTGGACGTCACGCAACCGATTCCGATGGAACGGCGTGAAACCGTATCGCTGGCGGATGCGGCGGTCCGCGCACTTCAACACAATCTCGATATCAGTATCAGTCGCCACAACAAAGAAAGCCGCTTGGCCGACATTATCGTTGAACAATCCAAGTTTGACCCCAACTTGAGCGTCAACGGTCAATATAATCGGATCGTGAATCCTCTTAATCGACCCGTATTTGGAGGCACAGGCTTTCAACTAGACCAGATTAGGATTTTTGACCAGCGTAACCATTCCGTGACCGTCGATGCATCGACCAACCTCATCACCGGTGGTAATTTCGACGTGAACTACAGTCCGGCCAGAAGCAGCGTGAATCAAGATGTCGCCACGGGATTTTTATTCAATCCGTCATGGACAGGCGGCCTGGCATTCACATTCACCCAACCATTGCTCAGAAACGCTGGGATCGCAATCAACAAAACCTTCATCAAGGTCGCTCAAAACAATGCCGAGGTCGAGCAGCATGTTTTTCGAGACCGCGTCATGACCGTCGTCGCCACTGTGGAGCAAACATACTGGGAACTGGTTTTTGCGAATGAAAATCTGCACGTCGCACAGGCGGCGATGAAAGCTGCTGAAGAACTCCTGGCGACAAACCGAGCCAAGACAAAAGCGGGCATCATGTCGATCGTCGACGTACTCCAAGCCGAAGCCGCGGTGGCGTCGAGAGTGGAGCAGGTGTTGGTGGCTGAAAAAGCCATTCACGATCAAGAGGATCAGCTGCGACGCCTTTTGAACCCGGGAGAAGAGGAGCTCCGGCAGGATGTCAGGCTCACACCGGCTGATTCTCCGATGACGCTCCTTGAGCCCATCAGTCTCCAAGAAGCCATCGATACCGCCATCGAACAGCGTCCCGAAATCACCCAGGCCAAAAAAAATATTGAGTCGGGCGAACTCAACAAGCAATTCGCCCGCAACCAATTGCTGCCGACTCTGTCGTTCCAAGGGACGATGGGGCTAGCCGGCCTCGGCGGCGATTACAGCGAGTCTTTTACTAGAAACTTCAGCGGTGACTTCTACAACTATGGAGCCGGGCTGGTCTTCAGCTATCCACTCGGCAATCGTTCCGCCATCAGCACTTACAATAAGAGGAAACTCGAGTCCCAAAACGCCGAGGTCACACTCGCCAACGTTCGGCAGCAGATTATCGTCGGTATCCGTGAAGCCGTGCGCCGAGTCCAAACCGACTTCAAGCGCATCGAGACCACCCGGTCGGCACGCATCATGGCCGAGAAACAGTTGCAAGCCGAGCAGGAACGATTAAAGGTCGGGCTCAGCACGACGCGCTTCGTACTCGATTTCCAGCGTGATCTTGCTACCGCTCAGGGCAACGAGCTACGGGCCATCGTCGATTACAACAAGTCCTTGTCGAACCTCGCGCGCCATAAAGCGACGACACTGGACCGTTATCAGCTCGAGCTCTCGTAGCGCTCCAATGGCGTCGGGGCCAGACCAGCTGGCTCCAAATCGCGTCTCCAATGTGGGGGCAGCACCGGTGCTGCTTCCCATCGGAGCCACGTTCGGCTACTACTGGCTTCCCACTTCGTTCCAGGAACAACTCCTCGTCCAATTTGCTCCGCAACTTCTGGCCTACATGGGGCTCGGTCTCTGGGCGATACGTGTGTCTCATGTTCTGGTTCAACTCGGTCTGGAATGGGAAAAGAGTTGGGACGGATTCCGTTGGGGAGCCATGACAGGGCTCTTGCTGGGGGCACTGAACACATTCATCATTCTCGCCGTCTATCCCTCGCTCGGCTATAACATCACGTTCTTAAAGCACACACCCCACGGTCAGCTTCCTATCCTCCTTATGGTACCGTGGGTGATCTGCAGCATTGCGTTGTTCGTTGAGCTGAACTTCCGAGGCTTCCTCTTGGGACGTTTGGCAGAACTTGAGTCGCGCTGGCGGTGTACTGATTCAAGCAGGCGCGTCGCACCGCTGGCTCTTGCAGTCAGTGCGGTAACCTTTGCATTCGATCCGTTCCTAGTGAATACGTTTCAACATCTTCACTGGATCGCCCTGTGGGACGGGCTCATCTGGGGGAGCATCTGGCTACGCTCTCGCAACCTCTACATCACCATCGTTGCGCATGCGATTGAAGTCATCGTGATGTACAGTGCCGTAAGAACTGCGATCGGGTGACACAGGAGGACACATCGTGAATGACTTCGCGAAATATGCGCTCTACTTTTACTGGGCGGTTCGATCGTGAGTTTCTCCACCTATCTCGGCTCACAGGGGAAATCGTTCCTGGCCGCCATGGCCAGCACATTTCCTGCCATCACCGGCGTCACCTTTATTCTGCTTTATGCCAGCGGCGGCGGGGCAATCACGGTCGCTTACGCCAAGAACTTGCTGTGGTTCGTCCCGCCCTGGACCGTCTACGTCGTCACCATGATCATCGGCATTCCCCGCCTTGGCTTCTGGCCAGCAATGGCTGGATCAATCGTCCTGTATATGGGATGTATCGGATTGGTGAGGATAATGGTGCGCTAGATCAGCCTATACGGCTTCCCCAAACTGCAGCCGATTCATCTCTTCTAAGGCCGCCACCATCTGATCAAGCGCTGCTGTGACGGATTGGCTCGCGAGATGGGATGGGCTGTTCGTTCCGACCCAGATGTTTGGAGGCTCGGCTATTTCATGCACGTTCTGGCAGAACCGGCTGATCGTCTGCTTCCAATGAATTGGCCCTGATTCTTCATCGAGCAACTGCACGCGATCTTGCGAAAAAGGCCCATCGAATTGCCCTGCCCGCAGTCGCCACATCTCGTCCATCGCCTGCTGCCGTTCTGGGCCAAGCTCCAGTCCACTGGCCCGTTCATTGAGCGCCGCGAAGAGCCCGCCGACAATGTGGTCACCATGCGCCTCGGGGAACACACCCACACAGGCCTGCATCAGCAGATATTTATGGAAGAGAAACACTTCGGCGCCGATACGAGAATCGTCCGCGGATGGATCATAGGCTCGGGCCAGTTCACGGAGCGCGTCTGCCGAAGGCCCGCCCAATGCCGAACCGAGCAGCGGTACGATGAGACGGCCCAGCTCCAGATACTCGGCCTTCGTAAACGGTGTCATGAGTGCAGTGATTCGACTACAACGGCAGTGCCATTGGCACTCACCATCAACATGCTGCTGTTGGCACCGATCGTCTCATAATCGATATCGATACCGAGGATCGCATTGGCGCCCAAGTTCTTAGCCTGCTCGCGCATTTCTCCAAGCGCAATATCCTTAGCCTTTCGGAGTTCCTTTTCATACCCTGCTGATCGGCCTCCGACGATATCCCTGATCGAGGCGAAAAAGTCCCGAAAGATATTCGCGCCCAGAATCGCGTCCCCGGATACCAAGCCCAAGTACTTCACCGCCTTCTTGCCTTCGATATTGTTGGTCGTGGAAAGAATCATGCGTCCTCCTGGTTAGGTGTCTTTATCCTCTCATTCATTGCGAACAATCGCCAAGGCTTCTGCTGAATGTCCCAATTGTGAACAGACTCGTAGAAGCACCGTTCACCACACAACACAACCAACTGCAATCTGCCATGGCAGCGGCGGGGGCCGTCGACCTAACCAAACAGCCCCGACCGCCTCACCCCAGGCCCTCTATTCGGCGTTCCCGTTTCGACGGGAGACCGGGAAGCAGGCTCATGAACACTCGCTGCCTCCCCCGATCTATCCGTGAACAGATCGGCTCTGGACCGGCACCCTATGCAGGCACCGTGCGAGCGGACTGAACGAGACGGAAACCCAGGTCGAAGTCCCGGTTGACGGCACCGAGCCAGTTCCGGGAGGATGCACGCAGGCTCCCCGGTAGGCCGTCCCAGGAGCCACCACGGACCACGCGCTGTTGGCAGTTTCCATTGCCCGTTTCTAACCAGGCAGCACCATCAGTCGGCGCCTGTTCGTACGTGCCGTGCCAGCAATCCTCCACCCATTCAAATACATTCCCGCTCATGTCATACAACCCGATGGCATTGGGTTTCCTTCCCTGATCAGAACCAACGAGCGCAGTGCGGTTTTCTGAGTTCTTGGCCTACACGGCATACTCTGTGAGTTTTTCCTTGGTGGACGTTCCTGCCCAGAGATCGTCCTTTCCTTCACTGCGTGCCGCATGCTCCCACTCCGATTCTGTCGGCAGCCGATACCCGTTGCCCGTCACTTTGGACAACCATGCTGCATACGCCTTCGCCTCTTCCCACGACACATTGATGACTGGCCGCCTGCCACGCCCCCAACCCTGTTCCCCAGGGAACAACCCTCCTGTCGCGAGGGCAAAACGATCGTATTCCTCGAATGTGACTTCAAACTTTCCCATAGCGAAAGATTTCATCGTCACCTGATGCTGAGGTTTCTCAAATTGGTCACCTCGTCCCTGGGTATCTCCTCGTTTCAAAGATCCGGCAGCAATCTCTTGCATCACCGGCAACACATGGATACTCACAAACATTGATTGGACTTTGAGCAGAGTCTGGTCGCGACTATACCCCCAGAGCCAGACTGTCAGACCGATCGCCATAAGGACGAACCCAGCGACCGTGGCAAGCGCCAGGCGGCCCCTTGTCCTCCGGTTGATGCTGGCCGTGATGAACAGGCGCTCATCAGGGGAAAAATACTCAACCCTTTTTGTCAACCAAGCCTCGGCTTCACGCAGTGGTAGACCGCGAAGGAGCAGATCCGCGCTTCGCTGGCCCGTTTCCCATTCCTTCCTCATCACGTTCAGCCGCTGCTGCCAGACCAAGAATTGCCGGTCGGCGTCCACCCAGCTCTTGAGGTAAGACCAATGACGGACCAGCGCTTCGTGCGACACCTTGACGGTGTCCTCCACGCTGCCCGCCATCCGCGATGTCACCACAAGTCGCTCATCAGCTAATGTCTTGATGAGACCCTGCGCTTCGGCTCCCAATTCGGTCGACGTGGCGCGTCGCCTGGTATCCGCTTCGCCTTCGCCCGGTCGAACGAGACGGAGAAAGATCTGTTGGACCCGCCGCTGATCCTGTGGGCTCAAGCGGCCGAAGATCGAGTTCGCCTTTCCCGCGATCGCGCCTTCAAGTTGACCCATCGCGCGATAGGCCTCGTGATGGAGCTCACCACCACGCCGTTGTTCCCACAGCTGGCGTAACACGAATTCCAGCAAAGGCAAATGGCCTGGTTCGTCGCTGGCTTGCTCCAACATGAGATCGACCAGACCCGCTTCAAACGTCAGCCCGACTTTCTTGGCCGACTCCGCAATGGCCAGGGGCAATTCCTCCCGCTTCATCGGACCGAGGTTTCCCTGCGCGCCTTGCACCCGGTCCGACAACGGCCGATAGTTGGTAATGGCCCGGCCAAAAAGGTCTCCCCGTAGCGTGAGCACCGTACTTAGTTTTGTAGCCTCCGTGGCCTCGATTATGTTGTCGATGAAGCACTGCCGAGCGCGATCATCTTTGCAGAGCGTGAACAGTTCCTCCCACTGATCTGCAAGGAGGAGCAGGCGATCCGTCCCTGGCTGCTTCGCGAGCACACGATCGACGACTTCGCGCAGCTTGATGGTCCGACTGAGTAGGGCCTCAGCCAACTTGTTGATTTCGATCAACCGATCAATTTCTGTCATGCCCGTTTCAAGGAAGGGCATGAATACCGCCGCCAAGGCATGGACGGGGCGATCGGTCGGCACGAGCGTGACAACTTCCCAGACCCGAGCGCGACTCTTCCGTAGCTCCGGCACAAGACCCGCTCGCACGATCGATGTCTTGCCACTACCCGACGCTCCCACCACCGCCACAAGGTGGTGCTGCTGAATCGCACCCACGAGTTGCGTGACGGCCGCTTCACGCCCAAAGAAGAACGGCGCGTCTTCCTCCCGAAAATAGAGCAGGCCCCGGTAGGGACAGATGGTGGAGAGCGTTTCACGAACGGTCTCTTGCGCATCCGGTCCAGGAGGCTTCCCATGAA
>CAZJOQ010000018.1:0-32619 GCA_964547625.1 uncultured Nitrospira sp. | reverse complement strand
CTCCAAGGAAGTCGTCCTGTTACAGCCTGAACTGTACGACGTCGGTTGAATCGCCTGGCAATCAGCGGACCCGGTGTGCCTCCGCGGATTTCTTCTTGGGGGTCGGGCGGGCCGATGCCTTGCTGGCCTTCAGGGCCTTCACTTCTTCCGCGCGCTGACGGAGTTCTTTCTTCATCCAGGCCGCTTCCTTCTTGAGCGTCGCGATTTCGGAATCTTTGAGCTTGTTGGCCTTGCGCGCATCACGGAGCTCGTCGAGTTTCTTGTTCAACAGTTCATCGTTGTTCAATGCGAGAGATTCCGAATCAAGAGAGCCATTCGCCTGAAAGTCCTGAGTTGGTGTCCCAGCGTCCTGTACCGGTGTTGTCTTCATGGTTGCAGCAGTTTGTGACTCAGAGGCAGGCATCGACCTCGATGCTCTTGCTACCGGAGATGAGCCTGGCATTGGTGCCTTGGCAAGCGCCTGGTGATCGATCACTAGCGTGATCGTGTCGCTTCCCATGGCGACAAAGGAAGGAGCCTTTTCAAGGCGAGCAACGGAGGCAGGGACGAACCCGGAAGACCTCGTGTTCTGCGTAGAAGCAAGTGTCAGAAAAATCGATCCATTATGCACATAGAGTGTGCCCGCCGTGGGCTCAGCGCCTGACCCTGCCGATGGAGACACCTTGAAACCGACAATCTGCTCCGGTTTCGCTTGCGATAAGCCTTGGGCTAGCAGGGGAGCAAGAAACTCGGCGTCTTCATCGCTGAACATTTTCATCGGCTTGCTGCCACTGGCGGGCATTTTTGTGCTGCTGTCGGTCACCACGCCTTTGATGACCTTTAGCATCGTCATTTGGTCGATCATGGCAGGATGACTCGCTTCAAAGGACCAATCCGCGATTTCCTTGAGATAGACGGACCCCTTCGCATTCTTGTGAACCTTTGCCTCTCCTGAAAACATCGAGCATCCGGCCACGATCAGAGTGAGGGACATCAACATACCGACATATTGAGCACTGCGGAGGCTAGTGGGTGCATGCATATAGGTTTTTCTCCTCATCCTTTGATGTAGGCGTGAGCCTGCAAATGGCTACTGTCAGCGATCGACGGTTGATCTCGATCCTCCCGCGAATATTGTTGCTCATGTTGCATTACCAGATGCCAAGACCCATGAGCACCATACCTATCCCCAACCATCCGAGTACTCCGATGGAAATGATCGCTTCGAGTGTGATGCGGGAATTGGAAAGGTTGGGATTCGGCTTTGAATCAGAATCAGCGGGTTTCATGACGAGCGGCGAAATCCAAGGTTGCCAAAACGATAGACGCTCAAGATAAAGCAAGGTCCGTGCCGTTGTAGACGCTGAACGGATTCATTAGTCAGCCGTCCGCCCATAAAGAGATTCATGTCACGAGCTACAAAGACATGAGTTTATAAGCTTGGCATGATTTGTCATGATGATAGGACGCAATTGGTAGAATTATTGTACTGTTAGAGGAAAGCTATGCCGTAGTTCTGGGTAAAAAAATTTTTGGAGTATCGGCGAGCGAGTCGATGAGCATCAAGACCCGAGAGGAGTGGGTATAGCTGTGACCAGTTAAGGAACTGTCAGAAGGTAAACGGTGGAGGTGTCAGAAAATGATCAAATCCGATGTCGGATGTACAGGATTGTCCTCCAACGTGAGACACGTTGTCTCATAAGGAAAACAGTATGAGACAGTGACAGTCATTCTCCATACAGAGTCGCGGCTGAGGCATTGACGATACGTTTCGTCGAGAGCGTGCCCCGACTAGGATCGCCGGTGCTCTTGTCCCAGACCACAGTGATGTTTCCATCTGTTTTCCCCATTCCTTGAGTTGATGAGCGGGTCGCATCTCCCTCGACGAGAATCTCAAGAGCCTGACCGATATATCGGCGGTTACGTTCCAGCGTGATGCGGCGCTGGATCTCGACCAGTTGCGCGACGCGCATTCCCTTGACCCGATCGGGAACGTCATCGGTGTACTTCCTAGCCGCGATCGTATGCTTCCGTTCAGAGTATTTGAAGATATAGGATGAGTCGAATCGTACCTGTTCCACTATCCATCGAGTGGCTTGGAAGTCGTCATTTGATTCTGAGGAGAAACCGCAGATGATATCTGTCGTCAGGATGACATCGGGGATGGTCCGTCGAATATGATCGACCAACGCCAGGTACTCGACTCCCGTATAGGTCCTCCCCATGAGTTCCAGAATACGATCGCTTCCTGCTTGAAGCGGCAGATGAATGTGTTTGCAGACTTTGGGGTGTGTGGCGATGACCTCGATCAAACTGGTGGGAAAGTCTTTGGGGTGTGGAGAGGTAAACCGTACTCGTTCGATGCCTGGTGTGTCTGCGACTGCATGAATGAGGCCGGCGAAGTCCCAATCTCCATAGCGATAAGAGTTGACGTTTTGGCCGAGTAAAGTCACTTGCTTGAAGCCGCGAGCCGACGCGTCGCGAGCTTCGAGTAGAATGGACTCTGGATCACGCGACCGTTCACGCCCTCTGGTATAGGGAACGACGCAGAAAGAACAAAAATTATCGCAACCTCGCATCACCGTGATCCATGCGTTCACCCCACTGTCGCGGTCCGGCATGATCCCTTCATAGGTTTCGTACTCCGACAGATCGAGAGCAAACCCCTTCTGAGCGAGGCCCTGTTCTTGCGCTTCAAGCGCGGTCGTCAACAACATGGGAAGTTGACGGTAGGCGTCTGGGCCGGCCAACACATCGACCAGCGGTTCCTTTTCCGCAAGCGCGCTTTTCAGGTTTTGGGCCATGCAGCCGAGTACCCCGACGACGAGTGGGCGTTGTCTCTTCAGTGTTTTTAACTCAGAGAGATGAGCGTAGATCTTGTTGTGAGCGTTTTCTCTAATGGCACAAGTGTTGACCAGCACCACGTCGGCCAATTCGCGGTCCTCCGTAAAGACAAACCCCTCTCGCTTCAGCATTGAACGAACGAGCTCGCTGTCGGACTCGTTCATCTGGCAGCCGAAAGTTTCGATGTGAACGTGAGGAAGGGCTTTCAGGCTCATCGTATCACCCTTGCAAAATTCATCGGCTGGGCTGAAGCAATATGGCCGAACGCGGAACGATCGGTTGCGGCGGTGATCGTCACCGGCATGATCTGATTCTGAAGATCCCCGGAGCCTGTCACCGCCACTCTCGTGAAGTTTGGAGTCGTGCCGATGCGATGGGAGTCTCGTGTCCCAGATTCAAAGAGGACCGAGACGGTCTTCCCGATCTGTCTATTATGAAAGGCGAATCGTTTGGTGCGATCAAGGTTCAAGAGAATGCCGGTGCGCTTTTTCATCGTTGCGGAGGGTACCCGCTGCTTTAGGTGCGCTGCGGCCGTACCCGGTCTCGGAGAGTAGGGAAACACATGCAGATACGAAAAGGGGAGATCCGTCGCGACCGCCAACGAATTTTGGAACGCCGCGGCGGTCTCGGCCGGGAATCCTACCATGAGATCGGTTCCAAGCCCCAGGTCCGGTATCTTTTTATACGCCTGTTCGATCAGCTTGATGTAGGCTTTGATCGAATGGCGGCGATTCATAGCCTGCAGAACCTGGTCGTCTCCGCTTTGCAACGGGATATGGAGATAGGGGCAGAATTTTTTCGAGGATGCGAGGAGATCAAGCAATTCGTTACTGACGGTCGTGGGTTCGATTGAGGAGATGCGGATACGCTCGATGTCGGCGATTCGATCGAGTTGCCGAAGCAAGGCGCAAAAGTCCAGGTCTTGATGAGCATACTGACCGATATTTACACCGGTGAGCACAATCTCCCTGTAGCCGCTGACCGTTAGGCTCTCAACTTCACGCACAAGGTCCTCGAGCTTTCTGCTACGCTCATGTCCTCTGGCGAACGGAATAATGCAGAAACTACACATCGCGCTGCAGCCGTCCTGTATCTTGAGCAATGCACGGGTGGTATCAGGCTCTGCAAAGTGTGGAAGGTCGAAGTCGTCGCGCGAAACTGTTTTCGTGTGGTGAATCTCGGCGGCGGACCGTTTGCGAAGTTCGTGAGCTGCGGGAAGGTAGGTCGGTAGGTCGAGCTTGAATTGGTGACCCACGATGAGATCGATCCCTCTTTGTTGTGAAAGGGCTTCCGCTCCTGTTTGGGCGTAGCAGCCTGTCACCGCAATGAAAGCATGGGGGGAATGTTTGAGTGTCTTCCGAATGAGGTATCGCGAGGTCCGCTCGGCATCTTCCGTCACGGCACACGTGTTGAGGACCAGGAGATCCGTTGGTTGACCGAATTCGACCAGCTCGAACCCCTTCCGTTTGAGCCCCTCCCCGAGGATCGAGGTTTCGGCTTGATTCAGTCGGCAGCCAAGCGTATGTAGAGATGCACGAGTCGTGTCCATAGGGGTCGCATTATAGGGAGTACATGCGTGGTCCGGCAAGGTAGCCTATTGATGCCGATGCTGGGGTGGGATTACCGGAACCATGTGTAAACGCGACCGATTCAAATCGTCAGGGTGAGTGTGAAGATCTTCCGGCTGCATGGTACTAGTTTCGCTCTCGCCTGTTTGCTATGCATCAATCCCTTGACGGGGTGGAGCACAGAATCCCTTCCCGTTGAGCCGGATCTCACTACACGGGTCGATGAACTGTACGACCACGAGGCCCGTCTCTTTATCATGCTCTATTCTCTACGCGGAAATGGCCAGATCGACTACGTCACGGCCAGGTTGGTTCACGATTACTCCCGCAGCAGCTACGGCAATCCCATCTACCAGACGGAGGCTCAACCGCTCTTCTATTGGTGGAATCACACCATGTGGAATGATCCGGAGCAGGATGGGGTCAACGGGAATGAACGGGTCTATCAGGAGAATACCGATTTCGATATCTCGCGGTATAAACCCTGTTTGTTCAACGGACAACCCTGCTAGTTTCGGTCCAAACTGGTAATGTGTCTCCGCACGTTTTGTAATTCTGCTCAGCCGCAGCGGAAGGCGATGGTATTCTGCACTGCGGTCAAGAATTATTGGTGCCGACTACGAGTTTTCCTGATCCCGTCCACGTTTATGCGAGCGCGATTTTATGAGCCAAAGCTCCTTCGATGTCCCTAGTCTCATGAATCGACGTCTCCTCGTGATGTTGCCGTTGGGGTTTGTCTCCGGCCTTCCGCTTGCGCTCACGTCTGGGACCTTACAGGCTTGGCTAACAGTCGAGGGAGTTGATCTTAAGACGATCGGCATTTTCACGCTGGTCGGCCTTCCCTATACGCTTAAGTTCCTGTGGGCTCCAGTGATGGATCGCGTGGTGCCGCCTTGGTTGGGGCGGCGTCGCGGATGGATGGTCCTGACACAACTGTGTGTGGCTGCCAGCCTCGTGCTCATGGCCATGACCGATCCAAAGATTCACCCTGGGTGGCTTGCGGCCTATGCCGTACTCGTCGCATTTCTGGCCGCGTCGCTGGATATTGTCTTTGACGCCTATCGCACGGACACGCTTCAGCCTCACGAACGTGGATTGGGTGCGGCTGTATGGGTGAACGGCTATCGAATCGCACTTTTGGCCTCTGGCGCCGGTGCACTGGCCCTCGCCGATTACGTTGGCTGGCAGATGACCTACCTGGCGATGGCGGCCGTTATGATTGCCGGGGTGGGCATCGTCTTGTTCAGCCCTGATCCGCCGGTCGTCGCCAATGCTCCAAAGAGTCTCAAGGAAGCAGTCGGGGCACCGTTGGCGGAGTTTTTTTCCAGGCCCACGGCATTGGGTTTCTTGGCCGTGATTATTCTCTACAAACTTGGAGATGCCTTTGCATCCGCGCTGCAGACAGCCTTTCTCATTGGAGGACTCGGCTTTTCCGCGACGGAAGTTGGTGCTGTAAAGGGGCTCGGGATTTTTGCGACATTGCTGGGCGCCTTCGTTGGCGGATTGTTGATGACTAGAGCAGGACTTGTGCGGTCGTTGCTGATCTTTGGTGTGTTGCAAGCTGTGTCAAACCTGGGTTTTGTGGCGCTGGCCTTAATTGGGAAAGATGCTGGTGCACTGACGGCGGCCATCGTGATTGAGAATGTGACGGGCGGGATGGGCACGGCTGCATTTGTCGCATTAGTGATGTCGCTCTGTGATCCTCGGTATACCGCGACGCAGTTCGCGCTGCTGTCCTCGTTGGAAGCATTAGGACGGGTGTTTGCCGGTCGTCCCTCCGCGGATCTTGTCGCGATGGTCGGATGGACGCAATTTTATGTTTTGACCGTGGCAGTGGCGCTGCCGGGTCTCTGGGCTGTGTGGCGGATCCGACGTTCTATCGAACCGGAGCAGAAGCCTGTTGCACATACCACCGTCATGAAGCCGGCGACTTCGCCGATTTCAGATCGACTATGACGACAATCTCCGTTGGAGAAAGAGCACGAAGAGCATCAAGGTAGGAAGTGGAGCGAGGATGAACGGGACAAGCCAGAGCCAGACATTCTTCCCGCGGACACGCGCTTGGTCGATCATCCAGGCGAATAGCCAGACCAGAAGACCGATATAATTGAGTGTGATCCATTGAATCGTATGAATCTTGAGGCCGCTCGTGCTGTCTGGCGAGCCTTGAAGAAGGAAAATCCCCAGCAGTAAGACAAACGCGCCAAGTAGAACCGCGATGAGCTTTTTACTCCAGACGAACATATCCGCCTCCTGGCTCAAAAAATGTAGGCACGAAGCCGGGGTAAGCTAATTCTCTGACCGTCGTTTGTCAAATCAGAGGCTGGTTTCGCCATGATCCAATTTACGTTTAGAATAGAAACCGCTGGTAGTTCCTTATGAGTCTCGTTCGCTTAAGCGTAACTGTCGGTGCCCTGGCTGTAGCGGTCGGCCTGGCGTTATCGAATCCGACCACGGACGACTATGTCCGCTTCGTTGAACAGGAATTGAGCAACGTGATGGACCGAATGGATCAGGCTACATCGACCCGAGAACAGCAATTTATTCGCCAGGTGTTTCGGTCGCAAAGTAATAAAATTCTCGAGTCAGTCGTTCGGCCGAATACGGCGCGACGCAACTGGGGCCTCTTGAGCTACTTTGAAACGCGCGTAGCAGATATCAACGTCGTCGTCCTTGGTCTTGGGGGGCGATTTATTCCCCTTCAGGGTGTCGAAGAAGCGACGCTGAAAATCGGCCGGATGGCCTTTTGAAAAGAAAAATGGCCAGGGTCATCTAATGAGGCATCTTTCATCGACGTATTTTTTTGGATAACCTTGTTGAGAAGTGCCAAAAATAGGCTCTGAGATCCGCATTCCGACTATTCACAGCCTATCCTCATATTTCCCAAAATGCCACAACATTTGGTGTTGACAAAAAATCATGCTAGCTATATGTAGTCAATACCTGGTGATAAACACGCTCTACGCGCTCAATGACACCTGGCCAAAGCATCCATCACAAACCTTTTCCTCTCTAGGAGGGCTACCGTGAAAATTGATCGGAGATTTACCCGTCGCGGAGTGAGTCCCTACGAGGGGTTAGCGTTCGTCAAACGGTCGTCCGAGATTCGTAACCCCGACGGGTCGACCGTGTTCAAGCTCGAGAACATCGAGGTTCCCGAAACATGGTCTCAGTTGGCCGTCGATATCTTGGCGCAAAAATACTTTAGAAAGGCGGGGATTCCGCAGCACGATCAGACCGGTCAGCCGCTTGTGGGCTCGGACGGCAAGCCGGTACTCGGTGGAGAGCGGGATGCTCGTCAGGTCTTTGAACGCATGGCCGGATGCTGGACCCATTGGGGCAAGTCCCATGGATATTTTAAGACACCGGAAGATGCCGAGTCCTTTCACGATGAGATGTGCTACATGCTGGCGCATCAAATGGCTGCGCCAAACTCTCCTCAATGGTTCAACACCGGCCTGCACTATGCCTATGGCCTGTCGGGGCCGGCACAGGGGCATTATTACGTCGATCCTAAAACGCGTGAGGTGGTAAAAGCCACCAATGCGTTCGAACATCCTCAGCCGCATGCCTGTTTCATTCAATCGATCCAGGATGATCTCGTGAACGAGAACGGAATCATGGATCTCTGGGTGCGGGAGGCTCGGTTATTCAAATATGGCTCTGGAACCGGGACGAACTTCTCGAAACTGCGAGGCGATGGCGAAGGACTTTCCGGCGGCGGCAGGTCTTCAGGCCTTATGTCCTTCCTCAAGATTGGTGATCGAGCTGCCGGCGCGATCAAGTCAGGAGGGACAACACGCCGTGCCGCCAAGATGGTCTGTTTAGATCTCGATCATCCGGATATCGAAGAATTCATCGATTGGAAGGTCGTCGAGGAACAAAAAGTCGCGGCGATGGTAACGGGCTCAAAGATCTGTGCGCAGCGCCTCAACGCCGTGTTGAAGGCCTGTCACATGGTCGACGGAGAAGGGGCTCTCAGGCTGGATCTCGACCACAAGACGAATCCGATCCTGCGCGAGGCGCTGACATCTGCCCGTCGCGATATGGTGCCTGAGGCGTATATCCAGCGGATGTTCTCCTATGCTCAGCAGGGGTTCACACATTTCGTGTTTCATGAATACGATACCAATTGGGACGGCAGAGCATATCAGACGGTCTCCGGTCAAAACTCAAACAACAGTGTTAGAATTCCCAATGAGTTTTTTGCCGCGCTCGAAGCCGACGGCGACTGGCAACTCAAACGCCGAACGAACGGCAAGGTGTGTAAGACCATCAAGGCTAGAGATCTGTGGGACCGGATCGCGTGGGCTGCATGGATTTGTGCCGACCCCGGGACGCAGTACGATACCACCATCAACGAGTGGCACACGTGTCCGGAGGACGGCCGTATCAACGCGTCGAACCCATGTTCTGAATACATGTTTTTGGACGATACCGCCTGTAACCTGGCCTCCCTTAACCTCACCAAGTTCTATAGCGTGGATGGGCAGTTCGAATTGGAACATTTTCGCCATGCCGTTCGATTGTGGACGATCGCGTTGGAGATCAGCGTGTTAATGGCGTCCTTTCCAAGCCGTTCGATTGCCGAAAAGAGCTATCGGTTCCGGACGCTTGGGTTGGGTTACGCAAATCTTGGTACCGTCCTTATGCGGTTGGGGATTCCCTATGATTCCTCCAAAGCCCTGGCGATCTGTGGAGCCATCACGTCCATCATGACCGGTGAGGCTTACCGCGCATCGGCTGAAATGGCCGCTGAATTGTCGCCCTTTCCAGGCTACGCAAACAATCGGGAGCCCATGCTACGAGTTATCCGCAACCACCGACGGGCTGCGTACCAGGTGTCGCATGCAGACTATGAAGGGCTGACGATTGCTCCGGTAGGAATCCGCCCTGAGCATTGTCCTCCGGACATGCTCCTTGCCGCCCGAAGAGCCTGGGACCATGCGCTGGAACTCGGGACGGCCTACGGATACCGCAACGCACAGGTGACGGTGATCGCTCCGACCGGTACGATTGGGTTGGTCATGGATTGCGATACCACCGGAATTGAGCCGGATTTCGCGTTGGTGAAGTTCAAAAAATTGGCGGGTGGCGGCTACTTCAAGATTATCAATCAAAGCTTGCCGGCCGCGCTGGCCAACCTCGGGTACACAGACCAGCAGGCGCAAGATATCGTCCGTTACTGCGTTGGTGCGCAGACGCTCAACGGCGCGCCCTTCATCAATCATGACACGTTGCGCCAGAAGGGATTCGACGATACGGCCTTAGATCGACTGGAGCGTGGACTGGGGCAAGCGTTCGAAATTCAGTTCGCCTTCAACAAGTTTATCTTGGGAGAGGCCTTTTGCGTGGACCAGCTTGGCTTCACCGAAGCGCAACTCAATGAGGCGAATTTCAACATGCTGAAGGCGCTCGGCTTTACGCAAGAAGAGATCGCCGCCGCAAATGATTTCTGCTGCGGAACGATGACCGTGGAAGGCGCGCCGCATTTGAGAGCCGAACACCTCGTGGTATTCGATTGCGCTAATCGATGCGGGCGGATCGGACAACGCTCTATTGCCGTCGATGCGCATATCCGCATGATGGCTGCGGCGCAGCCGTTCATCAGCGGCGCGATCAGCAAGACCATCAATATGTCGGCTGAGGCCAGCGTGGATGATGTCAAGGCGGCGTACCTGCTTGCCTGGAAGAGCATGATAAAAGCGGTGGCGTTGTATCGTGACGGATCCAAGCTCAGTCAACCATTAAGTGCGTCGACCGACAGCGGAAAGACCATCGAAGCTACGGCTGGCATCATCGAGATGGCTGAAAAAGTGACTGAACGAGTGCTTGTTCGATACCTTGCCAAACGGCGCCCGTTGCCAGGTAGACGCAATGGCTACACGCAAAAGGCTATTGTCGGAGGGCACAAGCTTTACCTCCGAACCGGTGAATATGAAGATGGGACCGTCGGAGAAATCTTTTTAGACATGCACAAGGAGGGCGCGGCGTTCAGAAGCCTCATGAACTGTTTCGCCATCGCCATCTCTCTTGGGCTTCAGCACGGGGTCCCTCTGGAAGAGTTCGTTGAAGCCTTCGTCTTCACTCGGTTTGAACCCAACGGTCCCGTTAAATTGAATGATCGAATCAAAATGTCGACGTCGATCATCGATTATATCTTCCGTGAACTTGCCGTCACCTATCTCGATCGGTATGATCTTGCACAGGTGAAAGAAGAAGACCTGCGCATGGATTCGGTGAAAAAAGACGATATGGATCCTCAATGCTTCGAGGAAGAAGTCGATCTCGATGCGCTAGCTAAATCTTCCGTCGTGACGGAACACTTTCCGATCCGTCGAAACGGCGGAAAAGGAAATGGTCACGGAAATGGACATAGCGTCGCCCGACACGTCGAGCTCATGCGCGAGACACTGACTCTGACAGAGATACAAAGCGCCAAAGATGCCAGGGTCAAAGGTTACGAGGGCGACCCCTGTCCAGAATGCAAGCAGTTCACCATGGTTCGGAACGGCACCTGTCTCAAATGTGTCAGTTGCGGTGCGACGAGTGGATGCTCATAAGGGAGTGTGAAGGTGCAGAGCAAGTCTCCATCATCGTGCGTCTGCTGTAGGAAACGGCGGTTCCAGCGCAGTCGATCCGGCCCGGCAGCCCTTTCTTCGTTACGTGCACAGGCTAGAAAATCTTCCTCGAAATCGATATCATCGTTAGTCAAATGTGAGCATCGCGGGGCATGGTCTCCCTTGCGAATGGCTCGTGTGGCGAGGCGAAGACGGTTCTAACGTCGAAGAGTCCAGAGGAGAACGGATATGCCGACAGCGACCCAGCTGGTCATCAGTGGTCAGAGTAAACCAGGTGCCCTTGCAAGAGTGACGGCTGTCCTCGGCGAAGCGGGGGTCAATATTAAGGCATTTTCTGCTCCAGAAGTAACGGGTCCAGGGAAGTTACGCTTGCTCGTGGCTGATCTGGATGGCGCTCGCGCGGCTCTTCGGTCGGCGAAAATCAAGTTTGGTGAAGAAACGGCTCTGCTCTTAAGCCTTGAGAATAAACCTGGCGCACTGAGAAAAGTGGCCGATCTTTTGATGAAGAGCCGAATCAATATCAAGTGCGGCTACTGTACGCCTTCACGGGAAGGGAAACGGGCGATTGTCGTCTTAACCGTTTCCAATACCGACAAAGCCTTGACCATCCTTCGCAATCAATCCCTCGACGAGTTTTGAATCATGCGGCTGGGGCCGCTCACGAGAATTGTATCTGGGCGTATCGTTATCATCGGCCTCTTGGTCGGGCTTCTCTTACAAGGCTGCACGGCACCTTCCCGTCATAGCAGCCGATTTCCTGGATATCCGGTGGGATTCGTGGAGCGGGGGGAGGCTTCATGGTACGGCCCAGGCTTTCATGGAAACAAGACAGCCAATGGGGAGCAGTATGACATGCACAAACTGACGGCTGCGCATCGGACGCTGCCACTAGGGTCGGTGGCCGTGGTCCATTCATTGACCTCGGGTCGCCAGGTCACAGTTAGGATTAATGATCGAGGGCCGTTCGCGAGGGGGCGAATCTTGGACCTTTCACTGGCTGGAGCTCGGGCTCTTGATATGGTCGGCAACGGAACAGACCGAGTAGAGCTTCGAGTCATAGACTATGTTGCCCAACCCGAAGGGATGGGTCCGTTACGAGTTCAAGTCGGAGCTTTCGCAGACCTTCAGAATGCGCGGGCGTTGTTTGCGAAAATCCAACGAGATTTTCCCGATGGACGGATCATCCAGGCCGATCTACCAGAGGGCCGCCGTTACCGTGTTCAGTTTGGTCGGTTTCTGAACGAATCGGAAGCACAGATGTTTGCGGATCGTTTCGATCGTGCGTTTCGTCTTCGCTCATTAGTATTCCGAGATGATAAATAGACTGAGCCCAAGATGCCGATGAGACATGCTGGAGACGGTTCTTGTATGAGTGACGTTTTGGAACTGCTTGATTTTCCAGCAACATTTTTTGAATTGCTTGCCTGCTTTTGATCCCTATGGTACATGTAACGACTGTGACTCCTATTTTAGGTTGCTCGGTCATTCTAATCTTACGATCCTCTGAACGGCGGGCTAAGAGGTATCCTCTGGGAGACACCCGGCTTCTCATCAAGTCAACCATCCTGGTTCAGCGTCCCTAATATAAGACGGCGATGGACATCCTCATCCTTTTAGGGTTGATAGGGTTATCTGCCATTATTTCCACAGCGGAGATCGGCTTTTTCTCGGTCAACGAAACACGGCTGAGGGCGTTGGCCCAAAACGGCAGCAAGCGTGCTGAAAAAGCCCTACAGCTCAGGAGTGACCCCCAAAGGCTCTTTTCCACCATCCTTGTGGGCGATCGTCTCGTCAGCACGGCAATCCCGATGTTCGCCACCTTCATTACCTTGAATGCCTATGGGGAGAAAAGCATTTTTGAAGAAGCCATCGTAGTTATGGTCGGTATTTTGACCTTCGTTCTCCTCGTATCCGTTGATGTGATCCCCAAGACGCTGGCGGCAAAATTTTCCGTACCGGTTACGCTGACGTTGGCCTACCCTATCTCCTGGGTTCAGGTGGTGTTACAACCGATTCTTTTCTTGATAGTGCCGCTGATCTATAAGTTGACGGGGGGAAAGGGATTACCCCATCCTTTGGTCACGGAGGAAGAGCTAAAAATTATGCTCGACCAGGGCGGAAAGGCTGGAGAGCTGGAATCCGAAGAAGTCAAGATGATCAAGAATGTGTTTCAGTTGAAGGACATTACGGCGGAAGACGCGATGACGCCGCGCA
Organism: uncultured Nitrospira sp.; assembly: GCA_964547625.1. Taxonomy (GTDB): domain Bacteria; phylum Nitrospirota; class Nitrospiria; order Nitrospirales; family Nitrospiraceae; genus Nitrospira_D. Next base: position 19,433 of record CAZJOQ010000018.1, on the reverse strand, counting down.
TCTATGTCTTTTCGCTCGATGGGAATCTTCGACTCAAGGAAGCACAGGAGCTGCTCTATAGTTCGAAGTATTCCAGGATTCCGCTCTACGACGGCATGCTCGATAATATTACGGGAATCCTCTACAAGACCAAGGCATTGATCGAACTGGCAAAGGGACGAACGGAATTGCGCCTAAGGGACATCGCCCATCCACCGCTGTTCGTGCCGGCTGGGAAAACGGCAGATGATCTCATGAAGCAGTTTCAGCAGGAGAAGCGGCATATGGGTGTCGTGGTGAATGAGTTTGGCGGTGTGATGGGTCTTGTGACCCTCGAGGATCTTCTCGAAGAAGTGGTCGGTGAAATCGTCGATGAAACAGATATCACGGAAGAGCTTATCAAGCGTATCGGTAAGAACCAGATCCTCGTTCATGGGCGGACCGAGGTGCGGAAGGTGAACGATTTCCTCAAGGTCGAACTTGGGGGAGATGAAGCGCTGACCATCGGTGGGCTTATCCAGGAGAATCTCGGACGCATCCCATCGGCTGGAGAGGAGATTCGAATCGAGAATTGCCGCTTAGTCGTTCACGAGGCCGATCCTCGATCGATCCGAAGCGTGCACATTTTTAAAGAGGAGAAGGTGGCTGTGCCAGTTGAAGCTCCCGTATGACCCTATGTTTTCTCTGACCGATTCAGCAAGCGTTCAAATTCCTCTTCGTTGAGAACCCGTACTCCAAATTTCATTGCCTGATCGAGTTTGGATCCAGGCTCCGCGCCTGCCACCACGTAGGTTGTTTTTCTGCTGACACTGGATAACACTGTGCCGCCAAGCTGTTCGACGAGTGCTGCGGCCTCTTCCCTCGTCATCCGTGTCAATCCTCCGGTGAAGACGAAGCTCCTTTCCGAAAAGGGCAGATCTGTTGCTCTCTGAAGTACGGGGGAAGGCGTAATCGAAAGGCCTCGGTCTTTCAATTGGTCGATGACTCGCCTGTTCGAACTTTCTTGGAAGTAGGAGAACAAACTTTCCGAGATTTCCGGTCCGATCTCTCTGATCGTCTGAAGCCGATTTCGGTCGGCCGACATGATCGCATCGAGTGAGCCAAACTCACGCGCGAGCACCTTGGCAATATGTTGTCCAACTTGACGGATTCCAAGCCCCATCAAAAAGCGGTCGAGAGGCATCGTCTTGCTCTGCGCGATAGCGTCCAGCAGCAAGGTTGCGGAACGTTCCGCAAATCCGTCGAGTCTTAAGAGCTGCTCCCGATCGAGTCGATACAGATCGGACAGATCCCTCACGAGTCCTCGATCCACCAATTGAGCGACAGTCTTTTTGCCGAGGCCTTCGATATTGAGCGCTGCCTTTGAGGCCAAATGTTCGATCGCGCCCTTTAGTTGAGCTGGGCAGGAGGCCTGGCCCGTACAGTAATAATAGGCGCCTTCTCTCGCGACGGCGGATCCGCATATCGGACAGGAACTCGGCATTTGAAAAGGGTCGGACCTAATTTGATTAGGGAGCGGTATCCGTTCGGCGATCGCCGGGATCACGTCCCCGGCGCGCTCCACTCGCACGGTGTCGCCGATCCGGATATCTTTCCTAGCCACTTCATCGGCGTTGTGGAGAGTCGCGCGGCTAATGGTCACGCCACCGACTTCCACCGGCTTCAAGAGAGCGAGGGGGGTCAAGATCCCGGTTCGGCCCACGGATATGGCGATGTCCTGCACCTCGGTGATTTCCTTCCGCGGGGGAAACTTGAACGCGATGGCCCAGCGGGGGCTTCGGGATTTCATCCCCAGACGGGCTTGCCAGGCTCCACGGTTGACCTTCACCACCACGCCGTCAATTTCGTAGGCAAGGTTCTCGCGCTGCCGCTCTGTCTCTCGGTGAAACTCCAAGACCTGCTCGATGCCGTCACATGGCTGTCGGAGCGTGGGGACAGGAAGGCCCCACTGAGCCAAGGCCTCGAGTTCAGCCCAGTGGGATTCCGGACGGGCCCCCGTCGTCGCCATCACTTCATAACACGTGACAACGAGCGGACGAGAGGCGGTAATCCGGGAGTCGAGCTGCCGAAGAGAGCCGGCAGCGGCATTGCGCGGATTCGCGAACGCCTCCAGTCCCTGTTCCGTCATGCGTCGATTCAGTGCGTGAAAGTCGCCAAGACGCATATACACTTCGCCACGCACGGCCAGCTGATCAGGACGAATCCCATCCTGCAACTGTAGAGGCAATGAACGGATCGTCCGGAGATTGATGGTGATATCCTCACCAAGACTGCCATCACCACGGGTCGAACCACGAACAAACCTCCCATGATCATAGACGAGCTCAACCGAGAGGCCGTCGAATTTTGGTTCGACCGTGTACTCGATTACGTCCGTTCCAAGCTCCCGTTTCATACGCTGATCAAATAGCAGAACATCACTGGGATCGACGAGGGAATCGAGACTCAACATCGGCTGTTCATGCCGAACCTTCCCAAACTCGTCCAGAGGTGGCGCGCCGACTCGTTGAGTGGGTGAATCGAGTGTGATCAGTTCGGGGTGGGCCTGTTCGAGTTCCAGCAGTTCTCGGAACAACCGGTCATATTCACCATCGGAAATCTCCGGTTGGTCCTTGACGTAGTACAGATAGTCATGATGCCTGATTTGGGCCTTGAGTTGAGCGAGTCGGTCGCGGTCGGCTGTCGGAATCTCCGCATGGGACGGTGAGTCGGGGTAAAGTGAATCTTGTCGCATCGCCGCTCTTAACGATGTGCAACCCGGGTAATCATCCTTCGGATGCAGTGGCAGCCAGCGTTTGGCATGAGTCAGGAGAGAGGCGCGAACGAGCGGGACAGTAGCATAGGGAGAAGAAACGGTCAAACTGGGCAAGTCTAGACGACTTTGACTTTCGCATCGGTGACCACTATTCTAAGCTCCTCATCGTCCATTGAGAATCGACGAAGACCGAGCAAAAGGCAAAAGCGATAGAGGAGGATGTATGTTGAAGGATGAACACCCAATGCGTGAGCGAGTACGCGGGATCGCCCTCTTAGCGCTGCTGCTGTGCAGCGGGTCGCTGACCAGTGGATGTGTGGTGTTGGAAGAGAAATACAGCGCGGAAAAGGCGAGAAGTTTGAATTTTCAGCGTCTTCTAGCGCAAGAAGAAAAGCGAACGGCGGAATTGGACAGCGAGGTGAGGCGTGCGAAGGCCGAACTGGCCGAATTCGAGGCAAGGAATCGGGAACTCTCGTCTCAAGTGCAGATGGCACGGGAACAGATGGGTCGCCTCCAGGAAGAGGCTGAAGCAATTCGGGAAGCTACGGTGCTCGAACGAAAGGCTTTGGAGGATATGCAGCGGAAGGGGCATTCCCCGGCGGCCAAGCAGAAAAAAACTGGGGTCCGCAAACCCGCTCCGAGCAATGTCGATCGAAAGGATCACGCCGACGAAGATCTGCCGATCAGCGCCGGCATGAAGGCTGATGCAAAGTTGCACGTGGTAAAATCTGGAGAAACTCTCTTTAGTATCAGTCGGCGGTATGGAATTGGAATGGGAAAGTTGAAGCAGATGAATAATCTTCCAGATGACATCATTGAAGTCGGTCAAAAACTTATCTTGGTCGCAGAGTAATCGGAACAATATGCGGTCTGAGACGTATTCTCTCAACCTGGATGAGTTCCGCTCCTATGCAAAACAGGGAAACCTGATCCCACTATTCCGGGAGATCTTGGCGGACCATGATACGCCGGTCTCCGCCTTCGCAAAGATCGATCATGGCCCCTCGGCCTATCTGCTGGAAAGCATTCAGGGCGGGGAAAAGTGGGCGCGGTACTCCTTTCTCGGAAGCGGCTCTCCGCTAGTCATCTACGAAGATCGCGGTGACCTGTGTGTGAAGAAGGGATCACATCGCCGACGCATTCCTAGCCGAGGCGCACCACTGGACCGTCTACGAGAGCTTATGGAAGTGTATCGGCCGGTGACGGTTCCCGACCTGCCGCGCTTCGTTGGTGGCGTGGTCGGCTATCTTGGTTACGACATCGTGAAGACATTCGAGAATCTCCCTTCTCGGCGAAAGGAGCACCTCGACCTACCGGACTTCGCATTTCTGTTAACCGAGACCCTGCTCATCTTCGACAACGTCTCGCAGAAGATCAAAGTCGTGGCTAACGCTCATGTGAAGTCCACCTCGGATCGAGACATTCGCGCGGCCTATCGTCAGGCGACGGGGCGCATCGAAGCCATGATCAGCAGAATTCGTCGGCCTCTGAAGCGAGTGAAACCGAAGCGCCGACGATCTCCGATTCGGTTCACGGCCAATATGAATAAGGTGGACTTTGAGAAGATGGTGTCTCGTGCTCAGGAATACATCAAGGCAGGAGACATCTTTCAATGTGTGCTCTCGCAACGGTGGGAAACGAATCTCCAGGCTCCACCGTTTCAGCTGTATCGCGCCCTGCGTGTCGTGAATCCCTCGCCCTACATGTACTACTTGCGCATTGCGGGAGTGGAACTTGTCGGCTCGTCTCCGGAAATTCTTGTGCGATGCGAAGACGGGCTGGTGTTGGTACGCCCAATCGCGGGGACCAGGCGGCGCGGGACGACCATGGAAGAGGATGTAGAGCTGGAACGCCGACTGCTCGCCGATGCCAAAGAACGGGCGGAACACATCATGCTGGTAGACCTTGGGCGCAACGATATCGGTCGCGTCGCTGAACAGGGATCGGTTCGCGTGGAGTCGTTGATGAATGTTGAGCGGTACTCACACGTGATGCATATTGTGTCGAACGTGACGGGAAAGTTGGGTGCGACTAAGACCCTGTATGATGTGTTGAAGGCGTCTTTCCCAGCAGGCACGGTATCCGGAGCTCCCAAGATCAGAGCGATGGAAATCATCGAGGAACTGGAGCCGACCAAGCGTGGGCCGTATGCCGGCGCGGTGGGGTACATCAGTTTTTCAGGCAATATGGATATGTGTATCAATATCCGGACGGTCGTCGTTTCCCGCCATCGGGCGTTCATCCAGGCCGGCGCCGGGATCGTGGCTGACTCAAACCCGGAACACGAATACGAAGAAACGTGCAACAAATCCCGCGCGATGATGAAGGCAATTGAGTTGGCGGAACAGGGGCTGGAATAGGAGAGAGCCTATGGCGAATGGCATATGGCCGATAGCAAGAGAGGATGCATAGTGCTTTTCCCTGTTCGTGCCATTAGCCATCAGCTATAAGCTTCCATCGAGATCATCATGCTACTCGTCATCGATAACTACGATTCCTTCACTTACAATCTGGTTCAGTATCTTGGGGAATTAGGTGAAGATGTGCAGGTCTACCGTAACGACAAGATTACAGTGGAGCAGATTGAGGAGTTGCGGCCAAGTCGGATGGTGATCTCTCCTGGGCCTTGTACTCCTAAGGAAGCCGGTGTGTCGGTTGAGGCGATTCGTCGGTTCGGAGGAACGATACCCATTCTCGGCGTCTGTTTGGGGCATCAATCGATGGCCGTCGCGTTTGGAGGAGAGGTGATTCGTGCGCAGCGCCTGATGCATGGGAAAACATCGCAGATCAAACACGACGGCAAGACGATCTTTCAGTCCTTGCTCAATCCGTTTGAGGCGACACGCTATCATTCTTTAATTGTGAATCGAAACAATCTGCCCGATTGTTGTGAGATCTCCGCAGAAACTGCCGAAGGCGAGATCATGGGGATTCGCCATAAGACGCTCTGTGTCGAGGGAGTGCAATTCCATCCGGAATCGATCCTGACGACCGTCGGGAAAGATCTGCTCCGCAATTTCTTGAAACTCTCATAACTCCATTTCTGTGTGACTATGATCAAAGACGCGCTCGCCAAGTTGGCCGACAGAACCGATCTTACCGCACAAGAGGCCGAAACCGTCATGCTGGAGATTATGGACGGTGCTGCGACCTCGGCTCAGGTGGCCGCCTACCTCATGGGGCTGAGGCAGAAGGAAGAAACGGTTGCAGAGGTCGTCGGTTCAGTCAACGCGATTCGATCGCGAGCGACCAAAATCAGAGTCGGCTCGTCGGTCGTGGTGGATACCTGCGGAACCGGTGGAGATGGGGCCAACACATTTAATATCTCCACGGCTGCGGGGTTTGTCGTTGCCGGAGCGGGCATTACAGTGGCGAAGCACGGCAATCGTTCAGTATCGTCCAGATCTGGCAGTGCCGATGTGTTGAGCGCCCTTAGAGTCAAGATCGATCTGGAACCTCGGCGCGTGGGCGATTGTATCGACGAAGTCGGCATTGGTTTCTTATTTGCGCCGCTCTACCACGGTGCTATGAAACAGTGTGCCGGAGTGCGGCAAGAGATGGGGATCCGGACTATTCTGAACGTGCTGGGCCCGTTGGCGAATCCGGCCGGCGCAACACACCAAGTGCTTGGGGTTTACGATGCGAAGTGGACAGACATCCTCGGACGAGTCCTGTTGGAGTTGGGATCACAGCATTGTTTCGTCATTCATGGCATGGATGGCCTGGATGAAATCACCCTGTCGGATCGAACCAGAGTGTCCGAAGGAAAGAGTGGAGTGGTGTCGAGCTATTTTATTGCTCCTGAAGAGTTCGATCTGTCTCGTGTCTCGAAAAAAGAGTTTGCCGGTGGCACACCAGAGGGCAACGCGCAGATCATACAGGACATTTTACAGGGTCAAAAAGGTCCGAAACGGGACATAGTGTGCTTGAATGCCGCTCCCGCCATGGTCGTGGGACAAAAGGCGAGAACACTCAAGGAAGGCTTCCGTCTCGCCCAACAGACGATCGACACGGGGGCGGCGGCAGAAAAGCTGGAGCGACTGATTGCCTTTACGACACATCGCGGTTGACTCATGATCCTCGATCGTATCCTCGAGCATAAGAAAGCCGAACTGAGGCATAAGCAGAGCCGGTCTTATCTTGTTAACCTCAAGGCGGCGATTCGAAATGCTCCGCCGACGCTCGGGTTCGCCGTCACGTTGGATGCGACCAAGCCTTCCTCCAGCCCTGCCTTGATCGCGGAGGTGAAGAAGGCCTCGCCGAGCTTAGGACTCTTGCGGCCGGAGTTTTCCGAGAAGTTCGACTATCTGACACTCGCGCGCACCTATCATGAGCATGGCGCGTCCGCTGTCTCCGTACTGACGGACAAGGAGTTTTTTCAAGGCGACCTCCAGTACCTTGAAGCAATCAAGCGTGCGCTGCCGATCCCCGCGCTCAACAAGGAGTTTATGGTCGGCGATGTGCAATTTTATGAAGCGCGGGCGCACGGCGCCGATGCCGTGTTGCTGATCGTGGCGGCGTTGGAGCGGCGCCAACTGATGGATTTCTATGCCTTGGCCACCGAACTTGGGATGGATTGTCTCTTCGAAACTCATCACGAGAGAGAGTTGGATACGGTCTTGGAGTGGATTCCCACCGCGAGGATGATCGGGATTAACAACAGAGATTTGAAAACCTTCACGACTGACATCAACGTCACCTTTCGGCTGGCAAAACGAATTCCGGCCGACAAGCTGATCATCAGTGAAAGCGGGATTCACCAGCGCGATGACGTCGTGAAACTTGTCGAAGCTGGCGTTCACGCCATGTTGATCGGTGAGTCGCTCATTCGTACCGAGAACACGGCGGAGAAAGTTCGAGAGTTGCTTGGTCAAACTCCGCCCGGTGAAGGAGCTGTCTAAGCTGAGTCGTATGAAGATCAAGATCTGTGGGATTACCAATGCGGACGATGCAGCGATTGCGCGGGAGGCTGGCGCGGATGCGTTGGGATTTGTCATGTACAGCAAGAGCCCGCGCTTCGTCGAACCGGCCGTCGTGAAGGCCATTGTTGCGGGGCTTCCTCCATTTGTGCTGCCCATCGGCGTCTTTGTCAACGAACAGCCGGAGCGGGTTCGAGCGATCATGGATGACTGTGGCTTGGTGCTGGCGCAATTACACGGCAATGAGTCGGCGCTCTATTGCCAGCAGCTCGGTCGTCCGGTCCTCAAAGCTCTGCGGCTGAAAGATCGTGGAACCTTTCTGGCGTTGGCTGAATTCCAAGGGCGGGCGAATGTCCGTGGGTTTCTTATCGATGCATTTTCAGACCAAGCCTATGGCGGAACCGGGAAGACGGTGGATTGGACCTTAGCACAGGAAGCGGCGCGCTCCATGCCCATCATCTTGGCTGGCGGGCTGTCGCCGATGAATGTGGCTGAAGCCATTGCTCGGGTGCGTCCCTACGGCGTTGATGTCAGCAGTGGGGTGGAGCAGAGTCCCGGTAAGAAAGATCCGGACAAAGTGAACGCGTTTATTCAAGCGGCCAGGCTTGTGCCTGCCGAATAGGCACGACTATACTGCTGGCCGATGTATTGAGGAGGGTTTGATCAGATGCCGATGTTACCCGATACCCATGGCCGGTTCGGCTCCTATGGCGGCCGGTATGTGCCGGAAACCCTCATGCCGGCGCTCTTGGAGCTGGAAGAAGAATATGCGAAAGCGAAAAAGGACCACCGATTTCAGGCCAGTCTTGCCTATTACCTGAAAGAGTATGTGGGCCGTCCAACCAGCCTCTATCGAGCCGATCGGCTCACCAAGAAATTAGGCGGCGCCAAGATTTACCTGAAACGCGAAGACCTCTGCCACACCGGTGCACACAAGATCAATAACGCGATCGGGCAAGTGCTGCTGGCTCTGCGCATGAAAAAACGCCGCATCATCGCTGAAACCGGAGCAGGGCAGCACGGTGTTGCAACGGCCACGGCAGCAGCGATGTTCGGACTGGAGTGTGAAATCTACATGGGTACGGAGGATATGCAGCGGCAGGCATTGAATGTCTTTCGCATGCGGCTGCTCGGAGCCAAAGTGACGGGTGTTGATGCTGGGAGCCGGACCTTGAAAGACGCCATCAGTGAGGCGATGCGAGATTGGACGACGAATGTTCGAACTACACATTACATTCTCGGCTCAGTGTTAGGGGCGCATCCCTATCCCATGATGATCCGAGATTTTCAGGCGATCATCGGGCGAGAAACACGGAGGCAGATTCTTTCCGCGGAAAAGCGGTTACCGAATTATCTGGTGGCCTGTGTCGGAGGAGGAAGCAATTCCATCGGGCTGTTCCATGCATTCCTCCGCGATACCAAGGTCAAGATGATCGGGGTCGAGGCCGGGGGACTTGGGATCGAGAGTGGAAAACATGCCGCGCGGTTTTCAGGCGGTAAGACTGGTGTCCTGCAAGGCACCATGACCTACCTGCTTCAAGACGAGAACGGGCAGATCAATTTGACCCATTCAGTCTCAGCCGGACTCGATTATGCGGCGGTCGGACCGGAGCATAGTCTCTATCATGATCAGGGCCGCATCGAGTACACCTACGCAACGGATGCTGAAGCACTGGCGGCTTTTGATCTCCTCGCCCGTGAAGAAGGCATCGTACCTGCACTCGAAAGTGCGCATGCCATCGCGGAAGTCGTCAAGTTAGCGCCGAAGCTCAGGAAGTCGCAGCTCATCATCGCGAACCTTTCTGGTCGTGGAGACAAAGATGTGCAGCAGGTCGCGAAGATGCGAGGTGTCTCATTATGACCGAACGGCTGGAATACACGTTTGAGACCCTTCGGAAGAAAAAGCAAAAAGCGCTCATTGCCTATTTAATGGCGGGGGATCCTGGACTTGCCGAAACCGAACAGCTGGTATTGGCGTTGGAAGAAGCAGGCGCCGATATCATTGAGCTGGGTGTGCCTTTCTCGGATCCGATCGCGGACGGGCCGGTGATTCAGCAGGCTGCTGAACGGGCATTGCGGAGCGGAACGTCACTGCGCAAGATTTTGGCTTCCGTGACGTCGCTCAGGCATCGCACGGAGATCCCGATTGTCCTCATGCTGTACTACAACTCGATTCACGCCATGGGCTGTGAGCAGTTTTGCGCCGCTGCAAGCGCCGCCGGAGTGGATGGGTTGATCGTGCCGGATATGCCGCCCGACGAAGCGGGGCCGCTCAAGATCCCGGCCGAGGCAGTTGGACTGCCGCTCATCTTCTTGCTTGCCCCGACCAGCACGACCGATCGGCGCAGGTTGGTGGCCAAAGAGTCACAGGGATTTGTCTACTATGTCTCGCTGACGGGGATTACAGGATCGAAACTCAGCAACGTTGGGGACATTCAAGATAACATCAAGAAACTGAGGAAAGTCTCCGGATCTCCCGTCGCCGTCGGATTCGGCGTAGCGACGCCGGAGGATGCGGCGCGGGTGTCGAAGATAGCCGATGGGGTGATCGTCGGCAGCGCTATCGTCAAACGTATTGCATCTCACCACCAAGATCCCGGGATGGTTCAGCACGTCGCCGAGTTCGTCCGGTCGTTAAAAGCCGCAATGGTTCCAGCCTAGACGACGACTACCGGGGCTAAGCCCTCCAAGCGAAGATGGCAATTGACGCACCGGACAAGATCTAACCCAGAACCCCACGCGCTGCGTTCTCTCGTGCAGGAGCCTGGATGACGGACACGCCCCAGCAAGTAGCAGTACCCATCAACGTCGACCTGGATGAGATCAGAGACATCGCGCACAAAGGCGTACGACGTGCAGCTGTCTTTATGGGCTTAGGCTTGAATGCTGCCGCTGACGAAGAGTTCAAGAATCATCGGCTTTCACAGTTGACGAATGTTGATCTGGTACCTACCGATGCGGGTGAAGCCCAGATAGGAGCTTTTACTGAGGCGTACGCTAAGTAGTGCGTACTTTAATTCATGAAAGAACGCATAAACAGCGGCTTTTCTGAATATTCTTGTTGATAAATTACGCACACTTTCCTGGTCGGATCAGTATGTTGCGTTTCCCAGAACGAACTAAGACATTTTCTCTTGGTGAGCTGATAATTTTGACGCCGTTTGACTTAACCGAATTGTGTCAGCTTGTTGACGAAGAAACTAACGTGATCTGCCAATCCGCAATTACATATGCGAAAAGTTTGGGAGCTCCCCACAAGAATAAAGTGGATGCGTAAATTGAGTGACTTGGGGTCAGAGAACAATTTAAAGGGCGGTCATGATGGTCGGCTCGACTTTGCCTTGTCCGGAGCTTTGAGTTTTCTCTCGATTGGTTCTCGTGCGATGGTTTGCTCTTTCGCGATTCCAAGAAACAAACGCTAATCTTGGAAGCACAGCGGCGGGCTTTTCCCATCCACCTTCCCCAATAAACAGGTAGCGTCACTGATAGGCCAGTGTCCTCATGCTGATTTCGGGAAATAGAAGGCCAACAGCTCTGCGGTTGTCAAAGTCTGAACCGTGGTGACACCGCAGTCTTTATCATTGGTCCAGGGCGGGCGCTGCGGAAAGGGTCGGGTTAGCGTCGACGGCGGGCAGGAAGAATCCGACTAGGTTCCCACGTCTTGTGACCATGATCGGCTCTTCCCATTTGGTTGCGCGATCACGAAATTGCCTGACAGTCGCGGTTTTCGTGTAGCCACCAAAGTGGACACAGTATGACATACCCGATAGTGCAGCAGCACGCGGAGACGAGGGATATACCAAGTAATGAGTTCTAGGGTTTGGCTTGCGGAGGCATGTACTTGATCATTTCATCAGCCAGGTCTTTGGCGATCTCTTTGAGGCTTGGCTTGACGAACATGTAGCTGTTAGACCTTTCATGACGCGCTTTCCAGACTGTGGTCCCGGTTGCAGCATCGATCAGGCGCAGGCTCAAGCCAACGCGCCCGACGTTATCGCCTTCCTTACGCATGTATTCCCATGAATTGACCCTGACGACGAGAAAGGAATCGACATTGAGCGATTTTCCAAGCTTGACGGCTGAGTCTTTGTCAGATTGACCGGTCATCTCGAGACGGGAGAAATAGAACACGAGAGAGTCGAACGCCTCTTTTGAGGCCTGAAAAATGTCGGTGACGTTTTCCGGGGTGACGACCCGTTCGATGCGTCCCTGCCGATTGAGTGCGACAGCCAAGACCTCTTGAATGTCTTCTCGGGCGCTGTCGTATTGACTCGACATCGGTGGCAACACGGCGATGCTCTGCGGTCGGAACACCCTGGCCCCTGGGCCTTCCCACACTTCCTGCAAGCCTCCACAGCCACTGAGGACCAGAACAAGGCCTAGGACAGATACTAATTGCGCAGATGATCGAGACAACATAATTCTAGTATACCATCAGAAAGTGAAAGAAATGGAAGCAGAAACTAAGGCACCTTTTTCTCGGAAGTCATATCCTCCTCCGGCATCGGCGCGAAACATAAACCACCGTACGCCTAACCCTGCAGTGGGTATAAAGGGGCTGGATGCGTCCTGCATATTTTTGAATGTTCCGATTCTGAACGACAGAAACTCGGACAAGACAGTTTGCTCGAGTCCCAAGCTCAGGAGCTGACTCTTCACGCCGGTCACAAAGGTTTTGTTCGAGGTTACATCCACATCGGCTGTGAGTGTCAAAGATGAGTAGGGGTTAATGGCGACACCACCCCGAATCTGCGGATCGAGTTTGAGCTCCCCTCCACCAGCCGCATCGAACGTCGGCGTATTGATATCCTTTGCGACGATCCCAAACCTGATTAACGATGAGGGGCGATAGATGGCTCCGATATCGATGCCGTAGGTTGTGGAGATGGTCGGCTTGCCGAAGTGATTGGTTGTGCTGACGCCGCTTCCGCTTTGCAAGTCAGTCAAACCATTGTAAGACGCGCCTTGAATAACCTTCGCAGTGATTCCGATGGCAAAGGTTTTATCGGAAAAGGCATAGGCATATGAAAACGCCAATTGTCTGGCCTCAAGCCCACGCAGCGCCATCTGGCCTGCGACGGTGATGGGCGTGCCAATTCCTCCAGCTTGGGTTGCCTGCACAGGCGTTGAGACAAATCCCCCTCCGGTGGCGACATCTGAGACATTGAATCCGAATGCATGTTCGCCAAAGTGCCCTTTTACATACAGCCCGGCGGATCCATTAACCGAAACGGCTGCTCCCGGTTGATTGATGCGATCGGCGATCTCCTGTGCCCTCACAAGATTGGTCGGAGAGGTGTCGCTGGTGTTAAACTTTTCTAGATCGCTGAGCGCGTCGCCAAAACCGAGGCGATCGATCGCCAGGCCTCCTCCCTGGACGCGAATATCCACGGTCTGGGTCATGGCCAATCCGGCGGGATTCCAATAGGTCGCGAGGGCATTGGTTGTGACGGCGACTCCGGCTCCTCCCATACCCATGGCACGAGGGCCGGAGATGACAAATTCTGCCGCTGATACCTGAGGTGGCAGCGCTGAGGTAGCCAGCAAAACGGCTATGCGAACTGATGGCGACCAGCGCATCTCAAATCCTTGGCCAGAGCTGATTTAGCGAGTCTAGAGAAGGAACGGTGGTTCGTCAAGGATTGCAGCCGTTCCAAATGATTCCACGACGACAGAGTGCGCGAGTGGAGACCACAAGCATTCCCAGGACATGTGAGGATCACACGAGGAGAAGAATGGAACGTGATAGGGACATGCGATGAACTCAGGCGATTTGTCCGTCCTGCATGTGAATGATGCGGTCGGACTGGGCGGAGAGTTTGTCATTGTGCGTCACGATTACAAACGTGGTTCCTCGCGTTTTGTTCAAGGTGCGCATCAGTCCGAACAGCCCTTCCCCGCTAGTGGTATCGAGATTGCCGGTCGGTTCGTCGGCCAAGACTAAGTCTGGGTTCTGCATCAACGCGCGGGCCATGGCGACCCGTTGTTGTTCGCCCCCAGAGAGCTCGCCTGGCTTGTGGTGGAGGCGATGCCCTAATCCGACCTCCGTGAGAAGAATCGTGGCGTCGGCTTTGACCGAGGCCGGTTCTCGACGTTGCACGAGTGCCGGCATGCAGGCATTTTCCAGCGCGGTGAACTCGGCGAGCAAATGATGAAACTGAAACACGAACCCGATCCGTCGATTGCGGAACTCCGCTTGTTGAGCGTCCGTCATGCGAAACAGATCTTGTCCATCGAACGTCACGGTGCCGCTGCTGGGCTTATCAAGGGTCCCAATAATATGGAGGAGGGTGCTCTTGCCTGCCCCGGAGGCCCCCACAATGGCCACCAACTCACCGCGCTGAATTTCAAGATTGATTCCCTTGAGAACGGGCAGCTCATAGGATCCCATCGAAAACGATTTGTGGAGATTGATCGCTTTGATCATATTCAGTGACTGAGACTTGGAATATTGGGATGGGAATTGCAACTCAGTCCTCGGCCCTCAATTCTCCGTCCTGCGGGTCTACTCATAACGCAAGGCCGCGACCGGTTCCAACTTCGCCGCCTGATTGGCCGGATAGACTGTTGCCACAAAGCTAATCAGAATGGCAGAGCCTGCCACGAGTAGGACATCTTCAGCCAGCACGTGTACTGGAATGGTTGAGATGTAGTACACGGACGGATCGAACGTCCAAAACGTTTGGATCAGCCAGAGAAATGTATAGCCCAGGGGGATGCCGATACCGGTGCCGGCAAATCCTATGATCAACCCATTCAGCATGAAAATGCGTCGAATACTTCGTTTGGTCGCGCCCATGGCTTTGAGGATCGCGATTTCCTTCTGCTTCTCCGTGACGATCATGGTCAGGGTGCTGACGATGTTGAACGAGGCCACGATCGTAATCAAAACGAGCAGGAGAAACATCATCGTCTTCTCCAGCTTGAGTGCCGAAAAGAGATTCCGATTCATCTGCATCCAATCTCTGGCTCCGTGGCTGAATCCAAGCTCCTGTTCGATGCGACGCGCGGTCTCTGCGGCCTGGAAAACCTCAGTTACCTTGACCTCGATTCCGGATACGCTCCCATTCATGTTGAAAAATTTTTGAGCTTCACCGAGCTCAATATAAGCCAGCGACGAGTCGTACTCGTACATGCCGGAATGGAAAAGCGCGACGATCGCGAAAGTGCGGATCTTAGGAACCATCCCCATCGCGCTGATCGGACCGACAGGCGAGACCACGTTGACCGTATCGCCGACAAATGCGCCCAGCCGCAGCGCCAGCTCTTTACCAAGAATAATGCCAGGTTTCTCGACGACGCGGGGACGGCCTTCAGGGTCGTCGTCCGGTGCTTGGGTGACTTTCACGGGTGTGAGCAGATCTAGCAATTGGCCGGACGTAATGTTTTTTGAGAGCTCGGTGACGTTGGCTTCGCGTTTCGGGTCGATCCCACGGAGGACGATTCCCTGCACGCCTGAGTGAGTGGTCAGGAGTACTTGGCGGAGCACAAAGGGTGTCGCGGCCACGACATCGGGTACGGTCTGGATCTTATCGGCCAGACCGTCATAGTCGGTCATATTCTCTTTCATGCGTTCTTGGACGATGATATGGGCTGTGGTACCGAGAATCTTGCTCTGAATATCTTCCCGGAAGCCGGTCATAATCCCAACTGTGCCGATAAGTGCTGCTACGCCCAGCGTGATGCCGGCGATCGACACGAAGGTGTTCAACGAGATCGTCCGGTTGCGACGTTTGGCGCGCAAGTAGCGGAGCCCGACGAAAATTTCATAAGGAAGGGCCACGTTATGGTTTCTCCGGCCGTAATTGCGGGAAGAGGACCACATCGCGGATAGAAGCTTGATCGGTGAACAGCATGATCAATCGGTCGATGCCGATCCCTTCTCCAGCGGTTGGCGGCATTCCGTACTCCAGGGCGCGAAGAAAATCCTCATCAACGAGATGTGCTTCATCGTCCCCCGCCTCACGCTGAGCGGCCTGACCGTCAAACCGTTCACGCTGGTCCAATGGATCGTTCAACTCGGAGAAGGCGTTGGCGATTTCCCTGCCGGCGATGTAAAGCTCGAATCGGTCAGTCAGGGTGGCGTCTGAATCCTTTCGTCTGGCAAGCGGAGAAATATCGATCGGGTAATCGGTAATAAACGTCGGCTGATGCAAGTTCGGTTCGACGGTTTCTTCGAAAATCTCATTCACGATAGTGAACAAGGATGCCTTAGGATCTACGGGAACATTCAGTCGGTTGGCGGCCGCCAGTGCTTTCTCTCGATCGTGCAGCACGGATGGATCGAGGCTGTTCACCTCAAGAATAGCTTGGTGATAAGACCATCGTCGCCATGGAGGTGTGAGCACAATCTCTTTCCCTTGGTAGGGAATGACCGTCTTGCCGAGTATCTGTTGGGCGAGGCTGGAGACCAGCTCTTCAGTGAGCGCAATCAGGTCCTGATAATCCGCGTACGACACGTAGAACTCCAGCATCGTGAATTCGGGATTGTGGATCGTCGAGATGCCTTCATTTCGAAAGTTCCGATTGATCTCGAACACTCGTGGAAATCCACCGACGATTAGACGTTTCAGATAGAGTTCCGGAGCGATGCGCAGATAGAGATCGACGCCGAGTGCATTATGGTGTGTGACGAACGGTTTGGCGGCGGCGCCTCCGGGAATCGGATGCATCATGGGGGTCTCGACTTCAAGGAAGCCGCGTTGGATCAGAAACGCTCGGATACCGGCGATAATCCGGCTCCTGGTGGAAAAAATCTGGTGGACTTGAGGATTGGCAATCAGATCGACGTAGCGTTGTCGGTATCGTGTTTCGACGTCCGTTAGACCATGCCACTTCTCCGGGAGCGGGCGGAGGGCTTTGCTCAGAAACGTCAGTTGATGAACTTCGACCGTGAATTCATTCGTTTTTGTGCGGAACAAGGTCCCTGTGACGCCGATCCAATCGCCGAGATCGAGCTGCTCCACCACGGTGTAGGCCTGTTCCGTCAGCAGATCTTTTTTGAGGTACACCTGGAGACGGTCGGCTCCGTCTTGCAGAACTGCAAACCCAGCCTTCCCAAAACGACGCAGCGCCACGACTCGCCCAGCAATAGTGCAGGAGACCTTTTCCTGCTCCAATGTTTCCTTAGGCTTTTCGCCGTGCAGCTTCAATAACTGCCCGGCCCGGTCCTTAACCTCGAAGCGGCTGCCGTAGGGAGCGACACCGGCTTCTCGAAGAAGGTCGAGTTTTTTAATCCGCTGCTGCCGCTGTTCGTTTAGTTCGTCCATGGTCTTGTCACGCGATGACTACAAATCATCTTCCGGTCCGCCGACGGGGGATAGTTGCTCACTACCCTTTCCGAGTTTCTTTTTTAAAAACGCTTCGATGAATCCATCGAGATCTCCGTCCATGACGGATGACACATTGCTGAGTTGATGGCCGGTTCGATGGTCTTTAACCAATTGGTAGGGTTGGAACACGTAAGAGCGAATCTGGCTGCCCCACGCGATGTCCTTCTTCTCTCCGACGATCGCGTTAAATTCCGCTTCCTTCTTTTTCTGTTCCAACTCAAAGAGGCGCGATTTCAAGATCTTCATGGCGCCGTTTCGATTTTGGAGCTGCGAGCGCTCATTCTGGCATTGCACGACTATGCCGCTCGGCAAGTGCGTAATGCGGATGGCGGTTTCAACCTTGTTGACATTCTGGCCTCCGGCCCCGCCGGCGCGGAAGGTATCGATCCGGAGGTCCTTATCATCGACCACGACGTCGACATCTTCATTCAGCTCCGGATACACGAAGACGGACGCAAACGACGTGTGCCGTCGCTTGTTGGAATCGAACGGGGAAATGCGAACCAGTCGATGAACCCCTGCCTCCGCCTTCAGATAGCCATAGGCATACGGTCCGGTGATCGAAATCGTCACGCTCTTGATACCCGCTTCGTCGCCGGGCAATAGGTCTAATGTTTCCACCTTGAACTTCTTGTGCTCCGCCCACCGCACATACATCCGGAGGAGCATCTGTGCCCAATCCTGTGATTCCGTACCTCCGGCGCCGGGATGAATCGCGATGATGGCGTTGTTAGGGTCCAGGTCGCCTGAGAGCAGGAGCTCCACCCGCAGCGTAGCGAGGCGAGGCTCCAACTGATTCAATTCGCTGGTGAGCTCGGCCTCGATTCCCGCGTCGGTGCTCTCATGCGCGAGTTCCAACAGCGCTCCCAAGTCGCCCATTTTGGCTTCAATTTCACGCCACTGCTGGAGTTCGCGTTCGATGGTCGACTTTTTCCGACTCACCACCGCGGCGGCGCGGGTGTTGTTCCAGAAATGCGGCTGGCCCATCTGCGCTTCAAGTTCTTCCAACTCGGCGGTCATATGAGCGAAGTCAAAGATGCCCCCGTAATTCGGAAATTTGCTCGCCGAGATTGCGAATACGAACTTCGACTTCCTCTAACATGCAACGATCCTCCTTCCATCATGCCGGCGTGATAATCGTCAGGGCTGGCTCTTTCGTGCGGAAGTACCCGAACAGAAATAAAAGTCCGCAGATTATAACACAGGCGTATGCAAACACGTCGCCATAGTAGCTGTAAAATGTGCGGGAGTGTTTGATCGGAATCGTCGCCTGTAAGGCCAGTTCCGTAAACAGGGGCGTGGCCTGGGTGACTTCTCCGAAAGGATCGACGAACCCGGAAATTCCCGTATTGGCGGCACGTGCGAACGCGAGGTGATTTTCGACCGAGCGAAAGACGACCATCGCAAAGTGTTGAGCCGGCGCCGAGGAAGGTCCAAACCATCCATCATTCGTGATCGTCACCAGAAACTCCGCGCCGTTGGCGGCGAACTGACGGACCAAGTCCGGGAAAATCACTTCGTAGCAGATCGCGACGCCGAACCTCACAGCCCGTGGAGTAGTGGACGTGCCGCGTTCCCACGACTTGGGGTGAAACGACAGGATTTTCGACCCCGGTCCCGGCTCAAAGTCACCGATGCCCTCGACAAGTTTGTCGAGAAAGAACAGCAATGATGATTTCAGGGGGATGTATTCTCCGAACGGCACGAGATGGTGCTTGTCATACCGGCCGAGGATCGTGCCGTCTATTCCCAGCAGATAGGCACTGTTCAGAAGATACGGGCGACGGTCTGGATAAAACCGAAGCGCCGGACTGCCGAGTAGGAGCGGCGCCTGTGCACGTTCCGCCCACGCGATCAGCTCGAGCTGATATTCCTTTTCGCGCTCCAAGATGAACGGTGTTGCCGCTTCCGGCCACACGATCAAGTCCATATCCGTGCCGAGCTGAGTCGTCAGGCGGTCAAAGCGTCGCATGGTCTCATCGCGAAACGACGCATCCCACTTGACGGCTTGATCGATATTCGGTTGGACGACACCGACAGTGACGGAAGGTTGCCCCTCTTTGACGGCTCTGTCGCTCAAGACGGCCGAACTGTAGAACCACGAAAGAACCATGCAGGCCGCTGCCGTCGTGAGGAGTTCCCATGGAAGTTTGGCCGGGTGAACGCCACGGAAGAACGGCATGATCCACAAAATGAGCTCGGCCAAGGCCACATTCACGAGCACGACTAAGAAAGATACTCCATAGACCCCTGTATGGTCTGCCACTTGGATCAAGTCCAATTCACGGTATTGTGAATAGCCCAGGAGACACCATGGAAGACCTGAGAGGAGGTAGGTCCGAGCGAATTCGAGCGCGACCCAGAAGCAGGGGGCAAAGAAAATTCCATAGCGTGGGATGAGCTCGCGGAGCCAGACAAACGCGAGGCTATAGAGCGCGACGTACAGTC
>CAZJOQ010000017.1:20183-33006 GCA_964547625.1 uncultured Nitrospira sp. | reverse complement strand
ATCGAAGGCCGATGTGAATGAGCGGAGCCATCATCAGTACCCCCCATCTAAGTTAAGGGTAGCATAAGCCCAACAGAGAGGCGCCGAGCATTCGGCATGGTGCCATTGATTCGACACTACTTCCCTTCAGCTCGTTCAGCAGGGTCCCGGGTTGATAAAGCGAATCCCCTCTTGTTTCAAGCAGATCGAGAGAGGATCTCCGTGCCTTTTGGCTGGAACGTAAGTTGCCAAGAGCACATGTGTGCTCACGGTTGCCTTGAGAAAAGAAGATAGGGTTATATGACAATCAAAGAGTATGACTCCATCGTGCAAAGCAGCCACTGATTACTGACCTTCAAGTCGGAAAGGAGGACCCATCATGTTCGTTGTTCTCGGTGCTACAGGAAATACCGGTGCTGTTGTCGCAGAGACGCTACTTGGCAGAAAACAGCCAGTCCGAGTTGTCGTTCGTTCAGATGAAAAAGGTGCTACCTGGAAATCCAAAGGGGCGGAAGTGGCTGTTACATCGCTCGAAGATGTGTCGATGTTGGTTAAGGCTCTTAATGGGGCAAAAGGGGTCTATATCTTAGTTCCGCCGAATTACGGTGCCGACGCCTGGTTGGCGGATCAGCGAGCACGGATGGATCGGACTGCAGAGGCCGTCACGAAGAGCGGAGTTTCCCACGTTGTGTTTCTATCGTCGGTCGGGGCGCAGACTCCAACAGGAACAGGGCCCATTCAAGCTTTGCGCTATGGTGAGCAAGCATTAGGGGCAGTGGTAAAGCACATCACGATGCTTCGTCCCTGTTATTTCATGGATAACTGGGCGGCTGTGGTCGGCGCAGCAAAGGCGGAGGGAGTCCTCCCGACGTTCATCGCGCCCCAGGCGAAGATTCCGATGATTTCGACCAAGGATATCGGCAGGATTGCGACGGAACATTTGATCGCCGGTGGGCAGGGCAAGCAGATCGTGGAAATGGCGGGTCCTGAAGAGTACAGTCCAGAACAGGTGGCAGCGGCGCTAGGCCAGATTCTGGGAAAAACTGTGACGGCTCAGCATGCGCCTCTGAGTGCCGTTGTCCCGACATTCAAATCATTTGGGTTTTCCGACGAGGCAGCAAGGTTATTCGAAGAAATGTACACCGCGTTCTCGAAAGGCGCGATCGGGTACGAACACCCGGTCAAGCGGGTGAAGGGAACCGTGACGCTTGAGGATGCGTTACGAGGGATGGTGTAAGAAGGAGGGGATCATGACAACAATCACTGTGGTTACCAAAGACGTGCTCGAAGTCTATCAACCAGGATCTGCCCATATGGTCGGTGATGGGTTTCCTGTTCGCAATCTGTTCCCGAGCAACGATCTTGACCGACAGGTTGACCCGTTCCTCATGCTGGACTATGCCGGACCGCATCAGTTTCCCGGCACCGATCAACCGCGAGGGGTCGGGGAGCATCCACATCGCGGGTTTGAAACGGTGACGATCATGTATCAAGGTGCCGTGGCTCACCGGGATTCGGCCGGCAACGCCGGCGTGATTGGGCCCGGGGATGTCCAGTGGATGACGGCGGCGTCCGGTGTCGTTCACGAAGAGATGCACGAGACACAGTGGGCCAAGAAGGGAGGAACCTTCCAGGCCATCCAACTGTGGGTCAATCTGCCGCGGTCTCAGAAAATGTCCGTGCCTCGTTATCAAACGATTCTCGATGCCGATATTCCAGCTATCGATCTGAACGACGGAGGAAGATTGCGTGTGATTGCGGGATCGTTTCAGGGGCGTAAGGGACCGGCCCATACGGTTACAGCGATCGAGCTTTACGATCTTCACTTGCCAGGTGGTACAAGCGCCACCCTACCGTTTCCCCGGGGCCACAATGTTTCGCTGTTGGTGATAGCAGGTCGAACAAGGCTAAACGGCACTCATACGGCCGGAGAGGCGGAATTGGTCGTCTATCAGCGTGAAGGGTCTCAATTCCATATCGAAGCCCAGGAAGAGAGCCGGCTTTTGATCATGAGCGGAGAGCCTATCAACCAGTCGATCGCGCGCTATGGTCCGTTTGTCATGAATACTAAAGCCGAACTCGTTCAGGCGGTCGAGGATTATCAGGCGGGAAGGATGGGACATCTATCCTAAGCGTCGTTCGTGGAGCGTGAAGGGTGAAGCGTATGAATGGCCAGGGCTCAGCAATCCGTATCGATGTTTACTCGGATGTCATCTGTCCCTGGTGCTATGTGGGCAAACGGCGGCTTGAACGGGCACTACAGCAAGTCAGCGAAACAGTGAAGACGCGTGTAGTGTGGAGGCCGTTCCAGTTGAATCCGACGATGCCAAAGAACGGGTTGGATCGACGGCAGTATCTTGAAACTAAGTTTGGTGGCGCTGAGGCTGCTCGAGCGATCTATGACCAAGTTGCGGCGGCAGGAGCTGCCGAACACATTCCTTTCGCATTCGATCGGATTGCACGGACGCCCAATACATTTGCCGCGCATCGCCTCATCTGGTTGGCGGGGCATCACGGGAAGCAGGATGAGATGGTTGAGCTGCTCTTTCGCCGTTATTTCCTGGAGGGTGGAGATGTTGGGAGTATCGAGACGTTGTCTCTCGTCGCGGCTCAGGCTGGACTCGATCAAACCGCGACCGAAACATTTCTGACTGGTGATGAAGGTGTCGGGGAGGTGAAGGCGGAGGAAGCGGCCGGTCATCGTTTGGGTATTCGAAGTGTTCCCTATTTCGTCGTCAATGGAGCCTATGCGCTCTCCGGGGCGCAATCTCCAGAGCACTTTGTCGCTGTCCTCAGAGAGAACGCGGCCGGTTCGGCAGTAGGGAAGGTAGGTGGGTAGTGGCCGTTCAGGTCTATGGTTGTAATCATGTGGTGATCGAAGTCACCGATGCCAAGAAGGCCGTGAAGTTTTATTCCGATGTCTTTGGCCTGAAGACGTTGCGGGGCGGAGAAGGCGCAGCCTGGTGTAAGTTGGGCGCGCATCAATTCATGGCGATCTTTGAGGTCGCACAGCTTCAGCCTGATCGTACGAAGCACTTTGGATTAATGGTGCGCGACGCGAAGCAGATTCAAGAAGTTCGCAAGAAACTGACGCAGAAGTATAAGTTGAAACTTCACCCGGATTTTCGCTGCGACTTTCGGGATCCGTGGGGCAATCGTATCCAAGTCGGAGATCTCAGCGATGAATCGTTAGTTTGGCTTCTTCCGTATCAAGAAGTGCAGAAAGCCGGAATTACATTCACCCACATAGCTCAAAAGGAAAAGAAGGCATGAGCACAGTCAATCTGCACCAGCGATTGAACGATTTATTCAGCCACATCCGTCAAGGCAAACTTATTGAAGCGATGACCGAATTTTATGACAAGGACGCGGCTATGCAAGAGAATGCCAACCCTCCGACCGTCGGTCAGGTCGCGAATATTGAGCGGGAAAAACAGTTCATGAGCGGCGTGAAAGAGTGGAAAGGGTTCAATGTGACGGCCTCAGCCGTGGGTGACCATGTCACATTCTATGAATGCAGCCTGGACTTCATTGCGACGAACGGGCAGGCGGTCCATATGGAACAGGTGGTTGTGTCGAAATGGAACCATGACAAGATCCTCCATGAGCGGTTCTACTATGACGCCAACAAAAAGTAAGAGTAGCGGAGTGGAGAGAAGGCTTTAAACGTGAACTATTCTTGGTAAAGCGCACGACAAGCAGAGGAGAAGACCATGAAAGCAAACCTCGAAAAGGTAAAGACGTTTGCGAAGGATCTCCGAACGGGCTATCCCCGTAGCCCACGAGAGAAGCTGGGAGGCTTTGTCATTGCAGCTCGCTGTGTAGATAAGTGCCGCGCGTTCTTGCTGGACATAAATGGCGAGTACAATTACTGGCCTTGCTCGCTGGCCGGTCAATGGTTCTCGTTCACTGGTATCACGCCCAAACAATTTAAGGATATGGTTGCGACGGGAGCGACCGATGAAGAACTCGCGACGTGGATCGGTGGGCATTCCAAGGTCAAAAATCCAGACGAAGTATTGAAATGGAACAATGTGATGCGCGATACACGATTGAGCGATATGAGTCTCCAGGCTCAGCAGTACCTCGAAGAATATGTTCCCAAGTTCGTCCCGAACCATCGTCCCGTCTACGTCTGGTTCGATGTCTACGATCTGGAGGAGAAACGGCTGTGACGGTTCGGCCGACGGGGATGTGGCTTGGAGAGGCCGTCCACTTCGTCACGAAAGTCGAAGCGGCAGGGTATCAGGTCGACTACGTGAGCCCTTGTGGAGGCTATACCCCGATTGATCCCCATAGGCGATCTACAAGAAAGCTGACAAGGCGTGGGCGCTTTGCCGTCGTGGATAGCCGTGTCATCAGCGGACAGAATCCGGCTTCGGGTGGGGCGGTTGCCGACTTGCTGATCGCCGATCTGACGCAGGCCGCTCAGTAGCCGCCACAGAAATACTCGGCTGACTAAGGCGGTGCGAGCATGCTGCTATCTCGGAAATGAGCGAGGACGAAATGGACGATTCTTCCAGATGCAACACCATAGGCCGTGTGATGGTGGGCACGGACCGTTCCAAGACCGCAGACCACGCCGTCCGATGGGCCGCCGAGTTCGCCGGTCGCTATGGGGCAGAGCTGTTTGTGGTGCAGGTGATTGTGCCGCACCACCCGACCACCACGGAATTCGGTGCAGCTGAGCAGACACGGGCGGCTGCCACGACTAAGGAGCTCGCACAGGTCGTGAAGCAGCTGGCTGGAGAGCGAGGGCATGCCCTCGTCGCGATTGATCCCGATCCGGCATTGACGATCGTCCGCGCCGCTGAGCGCGAAGCCATTGATGTCCTGGTAGTGGGGAATTCGGGCATGGCCGGACGAAAGGAGTTCTTACTCGGGAACGTCCCGAACCGCATCAGTCACAATTCCCATTGCACCGTCATTATTGTGAATACGCTGCCCTCTGCCGGTGAGCAGGTCGCTCGATCGGTGCGAGTGGTTCAACCTCAGGGCGAACCCCACACGTCTGAGCCTCACCTGGCGGGACGAGCCATGCATATCGCGACGGTCATGGCGAAGCATGGCCTCAAAGAGCTCTTTAGTCAGCACGATCAATCGGACGTTGTCATGCGCCGCCAGCAGGCTGAGCGCCTACGCTCGGCGCTGGAGGAACTGGGTCCGACCTTCTCCAAGCTCGGGCAAGTCTTGTCGACCCGTCCGGATCTCCTTCCTGCGGAATACATCGAAGAACTCACGATGTTGCAGAGTCACGTGCCCCCTATGCCCGAGCGTGAAGTCGTTCGGGTCGCCGAACAGGAGTTGGGGGTGCCGTGGGAGGATGTGTTTGAGTCGATCGACCCCATCCCACTCGCGGCCGGGACCATCGCCCAAGTCCATCGGGCCAGACTCGAACACGGCGACCGAGTCGTCGTGAAAGTGCAACGCCCCACCGCCCGAGCTGATATCGAACAGGATCTTGCTCTGCTCGAGATATTCGCCCAGAAGGTGGGACAACGTCAGGCCCTCAACCAAGTGGTGAATATGGAGGCGGTGTTCAAACACCTCTCCACGTCGCTCCACCGGGAACTCGACTTTCACCAGGAAATCGAAAATATCGGGCGGATGCAGACGGTGCTCGCAGACTATGACCGGTTGGCGGTTCCCTCCGTGCATCAGGAACTATCGACATCCCGATTATTGGTGATGGAGGAGATTCAAGGTATCCCGATCGCAGAGGCGCCGGAAGGTCCGGAACGTATCGAAGCCGCCCGCCAGCTCTTGGAAAGTTACTACAAACAAATCATGGTTGACGGCTTCTTCCATGCCGATCCTCACCCGGGCAATCTCATGTGGTGGAAAAATTGCATTTATCTGCTCGACTTTGGAATGGTCGGCGCCCTCGAGGCCAACGTACGGGAACATCTCATGTTGTTGCTGATGGCGCTGTGGAAGGAAGATGTGGCGTTTCTTAGCGATGTCACGCTGATGATGACGGGTTCGGTCGGCCGTAATGATCTGGATATTCCACGGTTTCAAAGTGAAATCGGTGAAGTGATGGCGAAGTACCGCAAGGCGGCTCTCGCCGAGATGCAGATCGGACCGCTGCTGCAGGAGATGAGCGCGATCGCGTTTCGACACGGCGTGCCGATGCCGGCGTCGCTGACGCTCGCCGCCAAGGCGTTGGCGCAAGTCCAACTGGCGACGGCGGCTCTGGATCCGAAACTTGACCCCTATGACGTCGCCGGCAAGTTTTTGATGCGTGTCATGATCAAGCGTATGGGGGCCTCGCTCGATCCCAAAGCGCTTGTCTATCAGCTGCAGAAGTTCAAAGTACGAGCCGAGCGGATGACCGAAGCCATCGAACATCTGATCGGCGCTCGCCCTGGGCAGAAGCTGGTCGTGAATTTCCAGGCGAATTCACTTGAGGAAATGGTTCGCCGGACGGGACGGCGCCTTGCCCTTGGCTCAGTGGCCGCGGCAAGTATCCTCTCCAGCGGGCTCACGGTCACGTCAGGGACAGTTGCCGATTGGATACCGGTCACGTTTGGGGTCGCTGCCGGACTGCTGACTCTTGGGCTCGTCTTCGATCTGATGCGAGGACGTTGATGGTGCACTGTTCTGTCGCGGTTCAGTGGACTCTACGATTCGATTTTTCCGCGTCTGATCGAGCGTAGGACGGCTCTCTCGAGTAGGTAGGCGATCACCGACATTCCGATCGAGATGAGTCGGTGTTCGATGTGTCGGATCATGCTCCGAGGACTAGTCTTTGCTGGGGAAGCACCGTTGACCATGGGGATATTATCGCTCAAGGTGTCATCGGCTGCAAGCAGCCATGATTCCGGGTCCAGCGTTCACCGATCCAGGCTCGAGCCGTCATGATAGATGATCGCGTCTCGGCATGGCTGGAAAGTCTCGGCCTCGATTACTATCGGGAAGTCTTTCAGCAGAACGCCATCACATGGGACGTCTTGCCCGAACTGAACGACAGCGATTTGGAATCTCTGGGTGTCGTGCTCGGCCATCGGAAGAGACTCCTGCGCGCCATCGCACACCTGTCACTAAAGACCGACAGCGACGGTCGTCAGCCTGTCCCCATCGCGACCGACCCGGAAGCCACACCATTCCTTACCGTCCGAGATCAAGCGGAGCGTCGCCAATTGACGGTCATGTTTTGTGACCTTGTGGGTTCAACGGCGTTGGCTCGCCGGGTGGATCCTGAAGATCTGCAAACCTCTGTCCGGCATTTTTTCGATGCCTGTAGTGAAGCGATCAGCCGATTCAACGGCTATATCGCAAAATACATGGGTGACGGACTCTTGGTGTATTTTGGATATCCTCAGGCTCATGAGCACGACGCGGAGCGCGCGGTTCATGCCGGACTCGCTGTGCTGGAGTTGGTGAGGGCGCTCCCTCGTGAGCATTACACTGATCAGGAGTTTGAAGTCGCGGTGCGAATCGGGGTCGCAACCGGTCCTGTCATCGTGGGCGAACTCATCGGTCAGGACGTCGCCAAGGAACGGTCGGTGTTCGGTGAAACTCCAAATCTAGCTTTCCGGCTTCAGGGACTGGCTGCACCGAATCAATTGATCGTTGATTCAGTGACGAAGCGTCTGATCGGGGGCGAGTTCGAGTGTACCGATCGGGGAACGGTCCCTCTCAAGGGGTTCGAGACACCAGTCAAGATCTGGCAGGTTGTGAGCGCCAAATCCTCAGCCAGCCGGTTCGAGTCGTATCGATCCGGCCGATTATTCCAGTTCATAGGCAGAACGCACGAAGCGGCTCTTGTCTTGGGTCGTTGGCGCGAGGCAGTGGAGGGAGAAGGACAGGTCGTTCTTCTGTGTGGTGAGGCCGGCATCGGCAAATCGCGGTTGGTTCAACATCTGCGTGACCAACTGGCGGGCGGCCATTACGAGAGGATCCAAGCCCAGTGCTCACCGCACCATACCAATACCGTACTCTATCCGGTCATGACGTATCTGCGGCAGGCCGCGGGGCTGACCGATGGAGACAGCGCTTCTACGCAACGGCAGAAGCTTGCCACGCTTATGGCCGACAACGGGCCCGACGACCGCATCACGGTTGCCCTGCTTGCGGATCTGCTCTCGATTCAAGGGAGTGAACAGGACCAGCTGGCGAATCTGTCGCCCGATAAACGCAAGGACATGACTCTGGAAGCGCTCGTGCAGTATCTGCGAAGGTTGGCGGATCGTTCTCCGGTGTTGCTGATTGTGGAGGATGCGCACTGGCTTGATCCCAGCACGCTGGACCTCACGACGCGAATCATTGATCGGATCAGGCAGATGCGTGTCTTGATGCTGATCACCTTTCGCCCTGACTTCAGACCGGTCTGGGCGGAATACAGTCACGTCACATTTCTGACGTTGAGTCGGCTTTCGCGCAGGCAGAGTGCCGAGCTGATTGCGACGATGACGGGAGGAAAGGTGCTTCCTCAAGAAGTACAGGAGGCGATTTTGGCGAAGACGGACGGCGTCCCTCTGTACATCGAAGAATTGACGAAAAACCTCCTGGAAATCGGATTGCTGACCGAGGGAGTCGACGCCTTTACCCTCAAGGCTCCGTTAATGGACATGGCCATTCCGGACAGTCTCCAAGCGTTGCTCATGGAACGGGTGGACCGATTAGGGCCGATCAAGGAAATTGTTCAGATCGGAGCGGCAATCGGGCGGGAATTCACCTATGAACTGCTGCGGGCCACCGTTGAGATAACGGACAGCCAGCTACACAGTGCCCTTGATCGGTTTGTCGCTTCAGGGCTCATTCTGCAGGAGGGGGAACGATCGTTTGCGCGCTATCGCTTTAAACATATGCTCGTCCAAGAAGCGGCCTACAATACGCTCCCCAGGAAATCTCGCCGGCTCCTCCATGCCCGCATTGCTCAATCACTGGAAGAGAAGTTCCCCGAGCGTGTGCGGTTGGAACCGGAACTCCTGGCCTACCACTTTGAACAGGCAGGCTTGACCCGTCCGGCCATCACGTATTGGCGACTTGCAGCTCGAAGAGACGCGGATCGGTCAGCCAATGTCGAAGCGCTGAACCATTTCGATCACGCATTGGCTTTGCTGAAGGAGTTACCTTCAGATACGGAACGTGATGCATTGGAGTTGGAGCTCCTCATCGCGCGGGGAGCCCCCATGGTGACGGTGAAAGGATATGCTTCCGAGGAGATCGAGCGAAATTATCTCAGGGCAAAGGAACTCTCTCAGAAGAACCGCGACTCTGAGCATCACTTTCTCGCTCATTGGGGGTTATGGGTCTTCCGTCTGGTCAGGGGACCTCTTGCAACAGCCTGCGACCTGGCTGAACATCTCCTGTCTCAGGCGAATCGTGAACACAACCCGGATATGCTGATTCGCGCGCACGAGAGTGTCGGCTCCACCTATTTCTTTCTTGGCCGGTTCAATGAAGCCAAAACCCATTTGCTTGCGGCAAAGTCTCTATATGATCCTGCGCGGCATCGCTCACAGGCGCTACCCTATACTCAGGATCCTGGCATCACCGCGAGAATCATGCTGGCAAGAGCGCTATGGATATTGGGCGAGGTCGATCAAGTCGAAGTCCTGTCGCGGGAGGCCATCGGTATGGCAAGAGAGTTGGAACACCCCTTCACACTGGCGTTCACCTTGACGACTGTGGCCTGGACCTATTCCACACTTCGAGAAACAGAGAAGACATTACATCTCACCGAAGAAGCCATAGAGTTGTCGATAAAATATTCATTTGAAGTGCCTTTAGCTTGGGCGACGTCTCTGCAAGGCTGGGCTCTGGCTGAAAAGGGGGAAGAGCAAGGACTCGACAGGATCGTAAAGGGCCTCTCCACTACCCGAGCCGCTGGTGCAAGTCTCAACAACACGTTTACATTGTCGCTGCTCGCAGAACTCTATTTGCGCCAGAAACGTATTGATGAAGGTTTGAGCGTACTTTCAGAGGCGCTGAAACTTGTATGCTCTCAGGGAGAACGCTGTTGGCAGGCGGAACTACTTCGGCTGAAAGGGGAACTGTTGCTGGAACAGTCCGAGCCATCCGTCTCCGGTGCCGAGCAGTGTTTTGCTGAAGCCCTGAGGGTCGCACAGGATCAGCATGCAAACATGCTTGAACTTCGAACCGCGGTAAGTATGGCCAGGCTCTTCAGAAAACTGAACCGGCTGGATGCCGCTAAATCGGTCTTGCATTCCATCTGCTCCCGGTTTCAGGAACGAGTTGCCAATTCCGACTTGATTGAGGCTCGGAACATTCTTGACCAGCTTGGTGTGTGAGACCGATTTTACGCTGTTCACAAGTTGGTGTGTCGACGAGTGAGCCATACACCTTGCCATTCTTGGGTCCCGTACGAATGTGCACCCGAGCCGAGCCGCTGCCGGCTATCTGGTGCGCACGGATCACGATATTCTGCTGGATTGTGGTCCGCACACCTTGATGAACCTCATCAAAATCGGTGTGAGCTGCCATCGGATCACGCACATTCTGAGCGCTCACTTTCACGCGGACTATTTTCCAGATTTCATCGCATGTTTTCGATGCCATGATCCTCATCGAGCATCAAGGCGGGAAACGACCGCCGCTCACATGGTGAGTCAGAGTCTCTATCTGAGGGGTCCAGACGGGAAGGAAGTCGATCTCACTAGGGCGATGCAGACGAGTCTATTTGGAAGAACAATCCGGCGGTCGTCGGATCGCCGATTAAGCCGCTGCACCTGTAACCTTGAGCGAGCATGGTGTAGGGGGAAACCTGGTGGATGATGCGGCATGACCTCTTGAGCTCTTCTCTGTCCTCTCTTTCACACCTTATGCCCGATGGTGCCCATCTCTATGCACCTCGCGAAGAGTGATGATACGAATGGCTTCGACTCCCAATCGCATATTGAACAAGATTGAGGACCTCTCTATCATGAATCAGAAGAACACACATTCATAAACGAGGAGGAGGTCAGTTATGCGGAACACACGAACTGTATTTGAATTCCTGTTCACAGCCATCATCAGCGGAGCCATCATGCTAGGATCCGCCGACATATGCTTGGCAGAGAAGGCACAATCGGCACATAAGTCCTTCAAAGGCGAGGTTGTCGAAAAGGCTGGTGCGCTAGCTATCCGGTCGGAAGAAGGCGCCACTTTTCAATTGAGCGAAAACGAGGCACGACGTCAGGGCCGTCAGTTCAAAGCCGGCGATAAGGTTGAGGTCACGGTCAACGAAAACAATGCCATCGTCGATGTGCACTTGGAAGGCGAGAAAGGTACACACAGCTTCGTCACAGGGAAGCTTGTCTATGTTGGCAAGATGAAGAAGGTGATCAAGCTGCAAACGGCGGAAGGAGAAAAGTCCTTCCCACTCTTGTTGCAGGAAACAAAGACCGGCGGCCTGGCGGAGGGCACCGAAGTCACAGTTGAATTGAACGAGGCGGGTACAGTGATCGATCTACATAAGGGGAAGCACTGATCGTCGTCAAACTCTTCGCGGATTGGAAGCGTGTGACGTGCTCGCTCCGTCGTAGTGTTTGGCACCGCGACGGAGCAATTTCTTGGCCCTCCGAACAGGTTGTAGATCTGGACAGTCTGCGCTGGCAATCGAAGTAATAGACGGGTGTATCCGTTCGCTCTCGAGGATCGGCGATTCGGTAGGCCAATCTGAGCCTCAATACTTGACTGTATTCTAGCGGTATCAGCGTGGTGTTTGACAGCGCAGTGGGTTTCCGCTGCCGCAGGCGACGCCGCCAAGAGGAAATCCATCTACTAATCCAAGTGTGTGATCCGTCACGGGCCCGAAGGCAAAGGAGATGGACCGATCGGGAAAAATCTCACGCCACCCGCCGGAGATTTTTTGAGCGCAGCAAGCAAGAACAAATCGGTCGATGGATTTCGAAACATCATCGAAAACGGAAAACCGAAGACCCCATGATGGCGTGGAAAAGCAGCTCAATGAAGCAGGGATCCAAGACGTGCTGGCTTACGTGCTGAGTCTCAGGAAATAGCGCGGAACGGACGTGCGAACGCTTGCGTTCACGCGTATCTCTAATTTGTATGGAGGAGACTCGTGGCTGATGAAGTAAAAATAGTAGGCTTCGCTCAGGAGCAGCATGCGAAAATGTTGGAACTTCGAGCTGCAACGAGTATGGCGAGGCTGTTGAGAAAACTGAACAAGCCGGATATGGCTAAGCGCACCTTGAGTTCCGTCCGCGCCAGGTTTGGTGAACAAGGCGCGAACCCCGACTTGATTGAAGCGCAAGCAATCCTTGATCAGCTGAGCGTAACGCCTTAACCCCATGACTGACATAACATTAGGGCGAGACTGTCCGCCTGGCTGTAGACCAACCCCAGCCAGGCTTGTCACAGCGGCGTATCGGCGGTTGTAGTAGAAGGGTTCATGAATAATGTGGGCTATGAGTTCGAAAGGAGCTCTTCATGCCGGATGCAGCATGGATTGATGTCGGAAGCGTTGAAGAGCGGAAACGAAAGCCCTTGTGGGAGATCTCCTCCGGAATGACGTCGCTCGCCCTGACGTACAAAGATGATGCATTTGCCGCGATCTCCGGAGTCTGTAATCACGTCGGTGGTCCGTTGGGCGAAGGTACACTGGAGGGTGATTATGTCGTGTGCCCTTGGCACTACTGGAAGTTTCATCGCCGGACCGGTTCCGGCGAGCCAGGCTATGTTCGTGGCAAGTCATCGTCCGGCATCTGGTCGCCGGTGCTGACCCATGGTTCCTGATTAGAACCAGCTATTGTGGCTCGAGTAAGCTCTGCCTATTCAAGAAATGACTAGTTCTGCAAGGACAGCCGCAGCCTCCGCGTTTCTCCATCTTTACCTCGTGAACAAGGGGTTTCACGAGGCCACTTTCCTTTAA
>CAZJOQ010000017.1:0-20083 GCA_964547625.1 uncultured Nitrospira sp. | reverse complement strand
GTTTCTCCATCTTTACCTCGTGAACAAGGGGTTTCACGAGGCCACTTTCCTTTAATTTGGTCGTATAGTTCAAAGGGGCACCATCAATGGCGCTTAATTTCAATCGGCTCTCCCTGACGATGCACGTTCATTCGGTTCGGTCATGAATACACCATCCTCAGATTGGATCGATGTCTCAGTGGCCTTGCGAATTGGCATGGTGCATTGGCCTGACAATCCACCCGTGCGGATTGAGCGCATGCAGGACATGGAGCGGGGCGACTCCGCGAATGTGTCGATGCTCTCACTGGGGTCCCATACGGGAACCCATATGGATGCCCCGCTGCATTTCGTGCGAACCGGGCTGGGCCTCGATGAGATGCCCCTCACGGCGGTGATCGGTCCAGCGCGGGTGGTGGAGATTCAGGATCCTGAGTCGATTAAGGCGCAGGAACTCATGGCCCACCACATTCAGCGCGATGAACGTATTCTATTCAAGACCAGAAACTCTCCGCGCTGTTGGCAGACCGACGAGTTTCTTGAAGATTTTGTCTACATCTCACAGGAAGCGGCTCGCTATCTCGTCGCACGTGGCATCCAAACGGTTGGGGTGGATTATCTTTCGGTCGGCGGATTTCAAAGGGACGGGCCGGAAACTCATCACGTACTTCTGGAATCCGGTGTCTGGATTATTGAGGGACTCAACCTCGCCGGAGTAGTGCCTGGACTCTATGATCTGATCTGTCTTCCGCTTCGTGTGGAGCGCAGCGATGGCGCGCCGGCCCGCGCGATCCTGCGCCGACGCGAGGTGGAAGAAGGAGAGAACCTGCTTAAAGGGTGAATCAAGATCCAGCTCCCCTCCGTTGAACAAAGCCGCGAAGCCTACCAGCGGATGATGAGCGGCAAGACACGGTGCCGCGCGGTTCTCACCATGAAGGCTTAATTTCTGATGAAGGTTTGATATGAAACGGACCGCACCGGCGGAATGGTACGAGATCTAAAAACCGGCAAAGGCAGTGTGTCCACGGACGGTGGCGTGCTGTCGAAGACCCTGTATTTATTCGGTATTTGGTTCGAGAACGGCTCCGGCACAAATCCCGAAGAGCTGATCGCGGCCGCGCATGCTGGCTGCCTGCCGCGCCTGAGCACTGTCAATCGGCCTGTTGCCAGGCGAACACGGACGGGATGGGCTGTAGCAGGTTGGTGCCTGTAGGGGTGTGTCAAGATCCAGCCGATCTGTTGCAGTATCTCGATGATGTCTGGGCGCGGCACAAGTGCATGCTCATATCATGAGGCCTGTCATGGCTCGAATACGGTTAGACGACCATGCTATAGATTCTGAGATGTGTTGCATGAAACCAGAGGCGCAACACGCTGGACATTGTCAACCTGACCAGATGCTCTGGGATTCTCCGAGTAACAGAAGTCCGAAGGAGTGAGGAATGGGGTGGGGAACGCTATGAGTGAGCCGCGTCAATTGTGGTTGATTCGTCATGGGGAAACTGAATGGAGTGCGACCAAGCGGCATACAGGGCGAACCGACATCTCGCTGACTCCAACGGGTGAGTGTCAGGCTGCCGCGCTGGGCCGATTTCTGGTCGACCGACGATTTGCCTTGGTATTCTCCAGTCCACTGCGCCGGGCACGCGAGACCTGCAGGCTGGCCGGTTATGGCGATGCGGCGAGCGTGACCGATGACCTGCTCGAATGGGACTATGGCGTCTATGAAGGGAAAACGACACAGGAGGTCCAATTAGAACAGCCTGGATGCTCGATTTGGACGGCTTCTGTCTACAAGGGCGAATCGGTCGAGCAAGTGGGACGCCGAGCCGAGCGGGTGATTCAACAATCGCTGGAGACGGACGGTGCCGTGGTGATGTTTGCCCATGCGCACATTCTTCGCATACTTGCCGCTTGTTGGCTTGGTCTTCCGCCAGACGCGGGGCGGTTCTTCGTGCTTGATACGGCCTCCGTAAGCGTGCTCGGCTTTGAGCACGATAGGCGTGTCATTCGACGATGGAACTTCTTGCAGGAGGAGCGGACATGAAAGCACACTATTTGGGTCACATTGTCCTCTATGTGAAAGATCTGGAACGTTCGCTTGGCTTCTACGGAGACCTGCTAGGGTTCATAGAAGTAGGACGTATTTTCAACGGATTGGCCGCTGCATTGACGTCCGGTCGAACTCATCACGAACTGCTGTTGATTCAAGTTGGTGATGTTCCGGGTCCTCCGACTGGGCCACGTCGAGGGCTCTATCATATTGGGATCAAGGTCGGCGACAGCCTCGATGAGCTGCGCGAGGCAAAACGAGAGCTAGAGCAAGCAGGGATCTCGATCGACGGGATGAGCGATCACACGGTGAGCCAGAGTCTCTATCTGAAAGATCCCGACGGCAACGAAGTGGAGCTCTATGTGGATGCAGACGAGTCGATATGGAAGAACAATCCAGCGGCAGTCTTATCGCCGATTAAACTACTGCGAGTATAACCTAAAAGGAGGATTCTTCATGGGACAATCACGTATCGCAGCGAAGGAGCCGTCGGTCCTGATCTTGGAGGCAGGAACATACTATTGGTGCTTATGTGGACGCTCCAGGGACCAGCCATTGTGTGATGGGTCACACGAAGGAACCGGGATGGAGCCGGTGGAATTTACCATCACTGAAACGAAAGAAGTGGCGCTGTGTCAGTGTAAACGCACCAAAACGCCGCCCTTCTGCGACGGTACGCACCAGACGCTTTGAGGCATCATCCGCCGTAGGGGTGCGCTGTTGTTCTGCCGCGACCTCTTGAGCCCTGGTCGGTGGATGGTCCATACTGCCCGCGTATGAATAGGCAGGCCATATCTCCATGCGAGGACCTTGCAGAGCGATACCAAGCGCTCCTTGAGGTGGCACAGGCGATTTCTGCTCAGCGAGATCTCGATCAACTGTTTCGCGATCTGGCCCACCGGCTTCCACGGGTCGTACAGGTTAATTATGTCGACCTCTCTCTGCATGATCCCATCCAGAAAGTGATGCGGTTGCATACTATTCAAGCCAATGTTCCGGCGGACCTCGTGGGGGGGCATGAAGTTGCGATCGAAGACTGTCCCGCTGGATTGGTCTGGCAGCAACAACAGCCCCTCCTCGTGCCGAAGTTGACGGAGGAGCGCCGGTGGCCGAAGGTCATCGGCCATATGAAGGAAGATGGCACGGAGTCGTTTTGTTTTGTTCCCCTCACCACGTCGAGGAGCCAGTTGGGTGCGATGGGGTTCATGAGCTTGCAGCAGGACGCCTATAGCGACGCGGACATCCAGTTTTTGCAGCAAGTTGCCCAGCAAGTGGCTGTCGCGGTCGAAAATGCGCTGGCTTTTCAGGAGATAGCCGAACTCAAGGATAAGCTCGCAAAAGAAAAACTCTATCTCGAAGAGGAGATACGAACTGAGCACGGGTTTGAAGATATCATCGGCGAGAGCAATCCCCTGAGGAATGTGTTGAAACAAGTCGAAGTAGTGGCTCCGACTGATTCGACTGTCTTGGTTCAAGGGGAAACAGGGACTGGCAAGGAACTCATTGCCCGGGCCATTCATCGGCTCAGTAGCCGGGGAGAACGGACATTCGTCAAACTGAACTGCGCGGCCATTCCGACCGGATTATTGGAGAGCGAGCTTTTTGGACATGAACGAGGCGCATTCACCGGGGCGATTTCGCAGAAAGCCGGACGATTTGAGCTGGCCGATAGGGGGACAATGTTTCTCGACGAAGTGGGTGAAATCCCATTGGAGCTCCAGTCCAAGCTGCTGCGTGTTCTGCAAGAACAGGAATTTGAGCGGCTGGGCAGTACCAAAACCATTCGGGTCAACGTGCGCTTGATCGCTGCGACGAATCAAGATCTCAAAGGTTTGGTAGAGGCCAAGCAGTTTCGGAGCGATTTGTACTATCGGCTGAATGTCTTTCCGGTTACCTTGCCGTCTTTGCGTGAACGATCAGAAGACATTCCAATCCTTGTCCGCTATTTCACCCAGCATTATGCCATCCGCATGAAGAAGAACATTCAATCCGTGCCTGCCAAGACTCTCGAGGTGTTGTCACGCTATACTTGGCCTGGCAATATTCGAGAGTTGGAGAATCTTGTGGAACGGTCTGTCATCCTCACACAAGGGACGGATTTGCAGGTACCGATCAGCGAACTTTTGGAGCAGAGTCGCCTGGGTGTCACGGCTGCAGCGACCCTCGAAGAGGCAGAGCGCGAGCAAATTCTTCGTGCGCTGCACGAGACAAAGTGGGTCATCGGAGGGCGAGGCGGGGCTGCGGCTCGGCTAGGGCTTAAGCGAACCACTCTCCAGTCAAAGATGCAGAAGCTCGGCATTACTCGACTTCAGGAGTGACGATCTTTATCGTCAACGACAACTGACCCCACATGATTTGCTGGCCGATCTAAACGGAAATTCCTTTCATGCGGTGAGCAGATACCTGGAATATCAGTAACCTTCATCTGATGAGCCCTACTTTCAGAAGGGGGGGCTAAACGTCGAGCTGAGCCCTGTCTCATTACCTCAGCACGCGCCGATTCTCCGGCGGCCTGCCGTGGGGTCGGCAGATTCTCAAAAGTTCTCCTGTCAAATATCTCCCCTCAGTAAAGCCTCTTCTCGTTTTAATTCAACGACTTTGATGATGCAGGCCCCCTCCAATTCACCCGTTCGACCCTTGGAACGAAGATTGCTGTGGATCGTTAGAGATGAATCTCTCTATCAGGGAGCTCAATTATGGCGACGTTACAGCTATCGCAGAAGGAGTTCATCGGAAGTGAACGTTTCGCTACAGCCACACGGTGCTCTAGATGCCAGGGACTCATGGTCATAGAACAGGGAGTCGATTCGCTGACCGGTGTTGGTCCGGCTGGTGTTCCGCTCCGGCGCTGTGTGCAATGCGGCGAAGTCGTAGACTCGGTTATTTTCTTTAATCGCCGATTACAGGTGGAAGGTGAGCCGGGTGGAGTGCAGAGGTGATTGGCTGATGGAGCGAGTTCAAGCGCGAGAGGGCCGGTCTCTTCTAGCAAACGTTGAATATGTTGAAGATTACTGAACAGCGCAGTCCAGAGGCAAACTCCGTATCACTGACGCTTGAGGGGCGACTCTTTGGTCCATGGGTCGAGGAGTTGAATGCCTGCTATCAGCGTCGGTCCCTCAGTCATGGACGTTGTGTGATGATCGACTTGACCGGTGTGACATTCATTGATGACGGCGGTAGAGCCTTGTTGGCTCGCCTATGGCAAGAAGGAACGCAGCTGCGAGCCTCGGGGTGTTTGACTCGGTGTATTGTTGAAGAGATCACTGGCGTCGGTCGCGTCGATCAATCGTGTCGAAACCAGCAGAATGTTGCTGCGAAAACGGCGCACGGTGAAATGTGAAACGAGGCTACCAAGCGTCCATACATCCGTACAAGGGCGGAGAAGTGTTGGCTGGCTTGGACTTGCGGTTATCTTCTCTGCTTAGGTAGAATAGACCGTTTGTCTGTAAGGAAACCTGATAAGAATTACAAAGTAAGGATAGATGCCATGCTGATGGGCCATCGGTTGGTGCAACATGTTTGGGCAGGACTTCTTGTCGCCTCCATGGTCCTATCGGCTGGGTGCAAGCAAGAGGCCGGTTCGATGCCTGCACAGGAAGTGCCGCAAGTGGAAGTTGTGACGGTGCAGACACAAACCGTACCCGATGAACCGGAATTTATCGGTCAAGCCGAAGCGTCCCGTCCGGTGGAAATCCGTTCACAGGTGACTGGCCTTTTGAAGGCGGTTCTTTATCCAGAAGGCCGTGATGTGAAAAAGGGCGATCGCCTGTATCAGATTGATCCCATTCCGTTTAAGGCGGCCGTCTCCAGTGCCAAAGCCAAGATCGCGCAGGCTGAAGCTCGGGTGGTGCAGGCCAAACAGAACTTGGCGAGGGTGAAGCCGTTGCTTGCCGAACAGGCGGTGAGCCAAAAAGATGTTGATGATGCCGTCGCTGAGGAACTCTCGGCCAACGCCGCACGGGAAGGCGCGAAGGCCGACCTCATCAAGGCGCAATTTGATCTGGACAACACGCTCATTACGGCTCCTATTACAGGAATTATCGAGCGTAGCCGCTACTATGAGGGACGGCTCGTCTCGGCTCAGACCGACCTGCTGACCATCATTTATCGTGTCGATCCCATGTATGTGGTCGTGAGCGTTCCCGAGACGTTCATCCTCAAACGGCGACGCGATATCGAATCCAGGAGAATCGCCCATCCCGGCGATTATCAATTGCGCGCGTCGCTGACCCTTATGGATGGAACACCCTTTCCGCACGAAGGCCAGTTGGATCTGCTTGAACCAGGTTTACGCAGCGAGACGGGAGCCAGGGTGGAGCGTATCACCGTCCCCAATCCAACGCGATCCTTGCTGCCTGGGCAGTTTGTCAAGGTTCGATTCACCGGCGACACGAAAACGGACGCGGTCCTGATTCCGCAACGAGCCGTGATGCAAGGCCCTCAAGGTTCGTTTGTGTACGTGGTCAACCAGGACGAGAAGGTTGAAATTCGAGATGTCGTGGCGTCTGATTGGAAAGGGAACCAATGGTTTATCGACACAGGCCTGAGTGCCGGGGATCGTGTGGTTGTGAACGGGCTGATGAGGATCGGTCCCGGTGCTCCGGTGAAGTCCGTTCCCTGGGTCGCGGCGAACGCGCCAGGTACGGAACCTATCTCTTCCGCACTTCATTAAGGATCAGAGGTGATTTCGCACGTTTTCATCGACCGACCGATTCGTGCGTCGGTGATCTCAATCGTTGTGGTTGTGATGGGACTGCTTGCCATGCAGTTCCTGCCGATCGCGCAGTTTCCTGAGATCACCCCACCGGTGGTACAAATCGATGCCGATTATCCCGGGGCCAGCGCCGAAGTGGCAGCTGAAGCGGTCGCCCGCCCGATTGAGGTCACGCTCCCTGGTGTCGACAACCTCCTGTATTACGAATCAACCAGCAGCAGCGATGGGCATGTCTCGATCAAGCTGACCTTCGAGATCGGCACGAATCCGGACATCGCCCAGGTTCAAACTCAGAACCGTGAAAAGCTCGCCGAGCCTCAGCTTCCCCCTGAAGTGGTCCGTCAAGGGATCTCGGTGAAGAAGCTGTCTCCCGATCTCGTGCTGGTCATCGCGCTGAAGTCGACCGATCCACGCCATGACGCCGTCTTTCTCTCGAACTACGCCACGCTTCGAATCGTCGATGACTTGAAACGGATCCAAGGGGTGGGTGATGCGCTGGTGTTCGGACAACAAACGTACGCGATGCGGATCATTCTCAATCCGCTCTTGATGGCCAAGCTGGACCTGACACCGGGCGATATCACTGCCATTGTCAGAGAGCAGAATCGTGACTACCCGGCAGGGACGATCGGACGTGAGCCGGCTCCGAAGGGGACTGAGCTGACGATCCCGATCATCACCAAGGGCCGTCTGACGGAGGTGAAGGATTTTGAAGAACTCATTGTGCGCGCCCTCCCAGACGGCTCCACGGTTCGGCTCAAGGATGTCGCGCGCGTTGAGCTGGGAGCCCAGGCCTACGGTTTAGAAGGGCGCTGGAATAGCAAACCAACGACGTTCATTCTGACGTTCCTGTCTCCTGGCGCGAATGCCCTCGATACCGTGCGCCGTACAAGAGACAAGATCGATGAGTTGTCCCGGAATTTCCCTCCCAGCGTGTCGTATGACACTCCCTATGACACGACGCGATTCATCGAAGTCTCTATTAAGGAAGTCGTCAAGACGCTGCTGGAAGCGATGGTGCTGGTTGTGCTCGTTGTATATCTGTTCTTGCAGACTTGGCGAGCTACCATCATTCCGACCGTGGCCGTGCCGGTCTCGCTGATCGGGACGTTCGTCGGCCTCTACGCGCTCGGGTTTTCCATCAACACCATCACCCTATTCGGAATGGTGCTGGCGATTGGGATTGTGGTGGACGACGCCATCGTGGTGGTCGAGAATGTCGAGCGGCATATGCGCGAGAATCGGATCTCTGCGAAGGAGGCGGCCAAACGGGCGATGAACGAGGTCACGGCTCCGATCATCGCGATTGTGCTGGTTCTCGTCGCCGCATTCGTGCCGGTCGGATTCATCGGCGGCATCACCGGCGCGCTCTACAAGCAATTTGCGGCGTCCATCGCGATCTCGGTCACCGTATCGGGATTTGTCGCTCTTACCCTAAGCCCGGCACTTTGCGGCGTCGTGCTCACACCGCAGCATGGAACACGGAGCAAGTTCTGGGACCTGTTTGATCGCGTATTTGGTCGGACGCAACAAGGCTATACGAACGCGGTGGCTGCGCTCGTGATCAGGCCAGTTCGAGTGATGGCAGTATTTGGTCTGCTCCTGGCTCTGTCTTTCGGCCTCTTCCAGACATTGCCGAAAAGTTTCTTGCCGGAAGAGGATCAAGGCTACTTCATCGTCATAGCTCAATTGCCGGACGGGGCCTCCAAACAGCGAACCGACGCCGTTCTCGAACGGGTCGAGCGGTTTTTTCAGGCGATTCCGGCGGTCCATTCTACAGATGCCTTGACCGGGCAGAATTTTGTGTTCGGCACCAGAGGTCCGAATTCCGCGACGATGTTCGTGCCGTTGGTGCCTTGGGATGAACGACCGGAGCCGCAGTATCATGCCAAGGCGCTCGTCGGGGCGGCTTATGGAGAATTTGCAAAAATTCCCGAAGCCTTGCTCCTCGCGTTCAATGCCCCCTCGATTCGAGGCGTAGGCGCCGTGGGCGGTTTTTCCGCACAGATCCAGGATCCGAGCAGCGGGGACTTCAAAAAATTCGCCATGGTGGCGCAGGAATTCGTCGAACGCGCACAAAAAGAACCGGCGATCGGAAGGATCGGGACGAATTTCCGTGTCTCCTCGCCAAGGCTGTATGCCGACGTGAATCGGGAACGGGCCAAGTCGTTGGGAATTCCGATTTCGGATATCTTCGATACGCTCCAGGCGTACTTCGGCAATTTCTACATCAATGACTTCGTTAAGTTCGGTCGTGTGTATCATGTGCAGACGGAAGCTGAGGCGGAGTACCGATCAACGCCACAGGATCTCTCGAAAATCTATGTACGGGCTCGGAGCGACCGAGGCTCATATATGATTCCAATTGACACGGTCGTGACCGCGGAATATCAGGGCGGGCCGGATCCGGTCAATCACTTCAATGGATATAACACGGCACTGGTATTGGGAGCGGCCGCCCCCGGTTACAGTTCCGGTCAAGCGCTCGAAGCATTGGAACGGGCGGCAAACGAGGTGCTTGTTCCGCAAGGCTATGCCCTCGATTGGAGCAATATCTCGTTTCAAGAGCGGCGGGTAGGCGGACAATCCGTCCAGGTCTTCGTCATCGGATTGCTGATGGTTTTCTTGGTATTGGCCGCTCAGTTCGAGAGTTGGGTCGTGCCCTTTGCCGTGATTTTGGCTGTTCCGTTCGGGGTCTTCGGTGCGTTGACCGCGGTCTGGCTTCGAGGGTTCGAAAACGACATCTATTTTCAGATCGGCCTCGTGACGTTGATCGGCCTGTCGGCTAAGAACGCCATTCTGATCGTCGAGTTCGCCAACAAACGCTACGAGGCTGGTCGTCCCCTGATTGAAGCGGCGGTCGAGGGCGCGCGGCTACGCTTCCGTCCCATCATTATGACGTCGATGGCATTCATCTTCGGGATGGTTCCCTTGGTGATCGCGAGGGGGGCAGGGGCGGCGAGTCGTCAGTCGATCGGAACCGGCGTCATGGGCGGCATGTTGGCAGCGACATTCCTTGCAATCTTTTTTGTGCCGTTGTTCTATGTGTTGATCCGAAAATTGACCAGGCCTCGGACTCGGTCAATGGCAGGATCCGATCCACCGGAGGTCCCGCATGTTCCGGAGGAGAAATCATAACGTGCAAGCCATTCTCGTCATCGTGGTTTCGTCGCTTCTGCTCTCCTGCGCCATGGGCCCGGACTACAAGCGTCCTCAGACCGATGCGGAGGATCGGTTCCGCATGGCGGATGGGCAGTCGGATTTGCCGTCGTTTGCTAACTTGCCCTGGTGGGAACTGCTGCGTGACGAGCAGCTTCAACAGCTCATTCGTATGGCGCTTGCGGAAAATTACGATCTGCAGCGCGCCGTCGTGACCATAGAGGAGTTCCGGGCCAGGGCTTTGATCGCCAAAACCGTCTTTTTGCCGCAGATCACGGGCGCAGCGAACGCACCGGCCGGCCGCAGCGCCGTGTTCTTGTTTCCCGGATTTGCCAGCCCGTTCAACTACTACTTGCTGGGCAATTTAGCGTGGGAGATGGATCTCTGGGGGCGCGTCAGGCGAACCAACGAAGCGGCCCGCGCCGATCTGTTTTCCAGGGAAGAGAATCGCCGGGCAGTAACGATTCAATTAGTCAGTGCAGTGGCGGAAGCGTACTTCGGCCTCCTCCAGTTCGATCTACAGCTCGAGATCGCGGAGAGGACTCTGCAGTCCTGGGAGGAGTCCGTGCGGATCGCACAAGCACGGTTACGTCAAGGCATGACTTCGAAACTGGATGCGGATCAGTTTGAAGCGGAGCGCGCGAATGCCGCAGCGCGCAAGGCGGAGCTCCATCGGCAGATGGTGCAGGCCGAAAACCAATTGAGTGTCCTGCTGGGGCGGAAACCGTTTGCCGTGACGCGCGGGCGTTCATTGGACCGGCAAATTGTGCCGCCGGAGGTGCCCCCCGGCCTACCGTCTGAGCTCTTGCAGCGACGGCCCGATCTCTTGGTGGCGGAACAGCAGTTGGCGGCTGTGACCGCTCGCATCGGCGTGGCCAAAGCCGAGCGATTCCCCAGAATTACATTGACCGGGTTGGCCGGCTTGGCCCATCCCGAATTGTCCTTGATCTTCACGGAGGCGTCCTCCTTCGGTGTGTTCGGTGCCGGCCTAGCCGCTCCTTTGTTTAACGCTGAAATTCTAGGTTTTCAACAGGAAGCGATAGAGGCGCAAGCCAAACAAGCGGTGGCTCAATACCAACAGGCCGTTTTAACGGCCTTGCGCGAGGTCGAAGACGCGCTCGTCGCGGTGCGGACAGCTCGCGTCCAGAGCGAATCCCAGCAGCAACAGGTCACGGCGCTGCAGTCGGCGTTGAAACTCGCGGAACTGCGCTACCGAGGAGGGCTGGCCAATTATCTGGATGTCCTTGTCGCTCGAAGAAACCTGTTCGAAGCAGAGCTGGACTTAACCAGTATACGTCGGTTGCTCCTGGCATCGGTTGTACAACTCTATAAGGCGCTCGGAGGTGGATGGTCTCCTGAGATGCCATCCACTGAGGAGGGGAAAGGATAGCGTTTATGGAACAACCGGCGCGGCTTCAATTTCCCATTCATGACTTGCTCGCTCGTCGTTGGAGTCCTCGCGCGTTTGATGAGAGGTCGGTCGATACTGATACGCTGCGGACGCTTTTCGAGGCAGCTCGCTGGGCGCCATCCTCAAATAACGAGCAACCTTGGCGATTTATCGTGGCGATTAAGCAGCACCAGACGGACTGGAATCGTTTGTTTGAGTGCTTGGCGGAGGGTAACCGCCGATGGGCCTTTCGGGCGCCGGTCTTGGTACTTTCCGTGGCCAGCCTACATTTTGAGGATGACGGCAAGCCGAACCGGCATGCCTTTCATGATACCGGCTTGGCGACGGAGAATTTTGTGTTACAGGCGACGGCACAAGGACTGGTCGCCCACCAGATGGCAGGTTTCGATCTGGAAAAGGCGCGACTCGATCTCCGGATTCCAGCAGGCTACGAACCTGTTGCCATGATTGCCCTTGGGTATCCAGGCGATCCCGCTCTCCTGCCGGAACGGTTGCGAGAGAGGGAACTACGCCCACGGGATCGCCGCCCGATTGCAGCATGGACATTTTCTGGGCAATGGGGAATCGATTTCCTTCTCGCTGATTTGGCTCACAAAGAGGAGTCTAGCCGATGAAATCGTTGAGCGGTAAAGTGGCGATTGTGACCGGAGCTTCAAGCGGAATCGGTCGAGCCATTGCAGAACGAATTGCCGATGAAGGCGCCATCGTTGTGGTGAATTATTCAAAAAGTTCAGAAAAAGCCCAACAGGTGGTCGTGGGAATCCAAGCGAAAGGTGGCAAGGCCTTGGCGGTCCAGGCCGACATGAGTCGTGCGGCGGACGCGCGTCGTCTTGTGAACGATACGGTCAAGCAATTCAACCGGCTGGATATTCTAGTCAACAATGCGGGCAAGTTCATGCCAAAGCTGCTTGAGGAGACTACGGAAGAGGACTTTGATAGTGTAATTGACCTCAATGCCAAGGGACCCTACTTTGCCATGCAAGAGGCGGCGAGAGTGTTGAAAGACGGTGGACGTATCGTGAATATCTCGACGGGCGGGACACATCTGAGCTTTCCGGGAGCCACAGCCTATCTCGGCAGCAAGGCGGCGCTTGAGCAGTATACCAAGGGTTTGGCCCAGGAATTGGCTCCCAAGGGGATCACGGTGAATACCGTCTCGCCGGGTTTCACCGAAACGGGAATGATGACGGAAGAGTACCGGCAGATCGGTATTCAGCTGTCGCCGATGAAGCGGCTCGGAGTTCCCAAGGACATTGCTGATGTCGTGGCGTTCATCGTCAGTGAGGAAGCGCGGTGGCTGATGGGACAGACGATCCAAGTTGGGGGCGGTATCGTCATGTAGATCGATTCGGGACAACTGATTAGGTCTTGCTGACGCGATGTCCTGCGTAAGCTCTAATCCAACGGACCA
Source organism: uncultured Nitrospira sp. (assembly GCA_964547625.1). Taxonomy (GTDB): domain Bacteria; phylum Nitrospirota; class Nitrospiria; order Nitrospirales; family Nitrospiraceae; genus Nitrospira_D. Next base: position 7,356 of record CAZJOQ010000017.1, on the reverse strand, counting down.
TCTAGCCAGGGTGGATCCGGTCATGCGCCGGTTAATCGAGGAGATTGGCGCTTTTACGTTGAAGCCGAAAGTGCGTCGATCGCCATTCGAATCACTCGCCCGCGCCATCGCCTACCAACAGCTCCATGACAAAGCTGCTGAGAGTATCCTCAAGCGATTTATGGCCTTGTTTCCAGGGCGACGGTTTCCTCATCCAGATAAACTCCTGGCCATGAATGTGAGAGCGATTAGGGCGGCTGGATTCTCGCGACCGAAGATCATGGCACTTCGGGATTTAGCGATGAAGACACTCGATGGCACCGTGCCGACCGGTCGTGTGATGAAACAGCTCGATGATGAAGCAATTATCGAGCAGCTGATCGAAGTGCGTGGAATTGGTCGGCGGACGGTTGAGATGCTGCTGATATTTCAGTTGGGCAGGCCCGATGTGCTCCCTGTCCATGGCTTCGGGGTGCGTAATGGATTTCGTATCGGGTATCGAAGGGCGACGATGCCAACGCCTCGACTGGTGTTTCAGTACGGCGAGCGATGGAGACCGTTTCGCACGGCTGCCGCGTGGTATTTGTGGCGAGCGGCGGATCGAGAGAAGCGAGCGATGAAGGTGTTCTGATGGCCGATCCGGGTAAGCGACTTGATTCCAACGTGCCAGGAAACTTTTATGTGGATGCAACCTGTATCAATTGCGACACCTGTCGGCAATTGGCGCCGCTGAGCTTTGAAGAGATCGGAGACTATTCGGCAGTCAGCCGCCAGCCGGACGGGCACGAACAAGTTCATCGGGCCTACCAGGCGTTACTCGCATGTCCCGTCGGTTCGATCGGCACAAAACACAGCGACAGGTCTCAGCTGCAGATAGCGATGGCGAGTTTCCCGCTTCATCTTGAGGATGGAGTCAGTTATTGTGGCTTCAACTCAGAGAAGTCGTTTGGGGCAAATAGTTTCTTTATCGACCACCCAGACGGGAATTGGCTGATCGACTCTCCTCGGTATATCAAGCCTCTTGTTGAGGTCTTCGAACAGCGAGGGGGTATCGCCCATATCTTTCTTACCCACAAAGATGATGTGGCCGATGCAGACAAGTATGCCACACATTTCGGCTCCGAGCGGATCATCCATCAAGCAGACCTGAAGGCTGCTCCGTCTGCAGAACGGGTCATCGAGGGAGAAGAGATGGTCCGCATCGGATCAGAGTTCCAAATCATTCCCGTGCCGGGTCACACAGCCGGGAGTATGGTGCTGCTCTACAGGGACCGCTTTCTTTTTACGGGGGATCATCTGTGGTGGGATCCGCATTCAAAGGCACTGGAAGCTCCCACTCGCCTCGTTTGGAGAAAATGGACGTTGATCGATTCCATCCGCAAACTCCTCGACTACCGCTTCGAATGGGTACTGGCCGGACATGGCGATCGGGTGCGGCTCCCCGCAGCCGACATGCGAGCGCATCTCCTGGCATTGGTCGAGCGTCGTGAAAAAGGGAGTGGATTGCGTTAGAGATGCTGACGGGACTCATCCATTGGATCGATCGCAATATCTTGTCTCTCGGTCGCGAGATGCGGTTGTCCTACTTGCCGCCGCTCATGGTCTATGTCGCCTATGGTATCTCGGGACTCACCGGCATCGTCGGGACTTTCTTCGTCAAGGACTACCTCGGTCTCTCCGCCGCATTTCTCGCCGCACTCGGATTCTGGGCTGGCATTCCCTGGGCCCTGAAGATGCCGATCGGTCATACGGTTGATCTCTTATGGCGATGGAAGAGCTGGCTTGTTGGGTTGGGCGCAGGACTGCTGACGATCAGTCTAGGTATCATGGCTCTGTTAATCGGCGATCGCGAGGCCATGACGGCTATCTTGCCGGCGGAAGTCTGGTATGTCCTCAGCGTTCTGTTGTCCCCCATCGGGTACGTCATTCAAGACGTTGTCGCAGACGCCATGACGGTTGAGGCCGTCCCTCGCGTCGACGATCAGGGCCGATCCTTCGATGCCCGAACGCGTAAACTAATGCACACGACGATGCAGACTCTCGGTCGTGTCGCGATTGTCGGCGGCGGTATCCTTGTGGCGGTGGTCAATGTATATGTCTTCACCGGAACTGAAGGACTGCCTCAGGCTGATCTCGTTCGACTCTACCAGCGAATCTACCTCCTGGCGATGGTCATCCCCGTGGTGTCGGTGCTGGGTGTCGGATTGGCATGGTGGTTGAGCCGTCAAAAGAGACAACGACTTGTCCTACAGGGATTTACGCCGGATCAAGCTCGACAGATGATGAGCGTACGAGATGCCGAGGATGAACCCACGAAGCCGAATTGGTGGATCCTTGGTGGAAGTTCGGCATTTGTGCTTTTCACGCTGACCGTCGGACTGGGGGAATTTCCCTACCGGGAAGAGATCGTCTTCGCAGGCTCCATGGCTATCGTCTTGTTCCTGATGTCGAGACTCATGCGAGAACTGGAGCCGGACAAGAGGTTCACTCTGGTGGGCACGGCGGCGGTGATCTTTGCGCTACGCGCGATTCCAGGGCCTGGCCCAGGCTCGACTTGGTGGATGATCGACGAGCTGAAATTTGATCAACAGTTCCTCTCGGTTCTCTCATTGATCGGTGGCACAGTAGCCTTGGCCGGTATGTTCGTCTTTCGGCGCTTCATGGCCGAACGGTCGATTACGTACATCGTAGGTTTTTTGACCGTGGTTGGGACCATTCTCTCGCTTCCGATCGTCGGGATGTTTTATGGGCTGCACGAATGGACGGCGAAGGCGACCGGTGGACTGGTCGATGCCCGATTCATTGCCTTGATAGACACAGCGCTGGAATCGCCGCTGGCCCAGATTTCCATGATCCCGATGCTGGTCTGGATTGCCAACTCGGCTCCAACAAATTTAAAAGCGACCTTTTTTGCCGTGATGGCGTCGTTTACCAACCTGGCACTGTCCTTCAGCCAGCTCGGATCCAAGTATCTGAACCAAATCTTTTTAGTGACCAGGGAAGTGAAGGACCAAACCATCGGCGCCATCCAGACACCGGCCGATTACAGCCAGCTCGGAGATCTTCTCATCACGCAACTATTGATCGGATTGGCTCTTCCCTTCTCCGCCATCCTGTTTGCCAGGCTCACGAAGTTCAAGAGCGCGTGACAGTCTTGTCTGATAGGTCAGAGGAAGGAAGTGGAAAGGATATTCATCGCTTTGCTGAGTCCTGCCCCCACTCGACTAATTGGTCGGCATCCTCCAGAACATCAATGGGGACCTCGTAGAAGGATTTCAGGGTCTGTTTGGCATTCGGTCGAAACGGTTTCATACCCGGGTTTTGATAGCGGCCAACCGTTTCTCGCGTCACTTTGAAGTAAAGCCGGTCTTTATGGATGATGCCGAAAAATGTGGCTCGATGATAGAGGCCGTAGCCGCCGAACATGGCACGAGCAGTGATTCCACGCAGGTCAGCCAGTTGATCCAACACAAAATCCTTGAAGCCGTCGCTCTTCGGCGACATGTGTCATCCAGGTTTTCGTGCAGCGACCATTCGTACGGCGATTGGTAAGGCGATGCCTGATTCATTCCGGTACTGCCCAGCCGTGTCCATGATGCGCTGTCTCGCCTCGGTCTGTTGCGTGGGGTTTAGTTTTGCCCACAGATTCTGAATCGGGGCCGCGATGTCCATGAGGCTGGAAAAATATTCGCCTGTCTCGGCAAACCGGACGTCGCCGAGAAATTCTTGTTCGGAGATGTCGACAAATCCAGATTGTGGCAACATCGCTGCGAGCTCGCCAGGCTTCGCCAGACGGAAAATTCCTGGCGCTGCCGGATCCGGTGGGGGAAGCTCGATGAATTGCTTGATGATATCGATAGGGATCTTGAGGTACGGGTTCTTCTCTGGCGCGGACCATACTGCGGCTGCCATCCAGGTGTCCGGTTTGAGGATTCGGGCGATCTCGGTGACAGCCTTGGGAATGTCTGGCAGGAACATGAGGCAGAAGCGGGTGGTCACCGCATCGAAGGAAGCCGACTCGAACGGCAAGGTCGTCACATCGCCCGTTTGAAATGTTACATTGGAGAGTTTCAGCACGGCTGCCTTGCGTCCGGCGGCATCCAGCATCTGTCGGGCTAAGTCAATGCCGACCACACTGCCTTCGGCCCCGACTGTCTGGGCGGCAAGGATGGCGGGATAGCCTGTCCCCGATCCGAGGTCCAATACGCGAAGGCCGGCGCGTAGTCTTGCATCGCCGACGAGCCGATGATTGAGGAAGGCCATCTGCTGGTCGAAGAAGCGATCCCATTTTTCCCAACCACCGGCGACGCGGTTCCAGTCCTGGCGTTGGGCTTCGATGACTTGCTCAGGCGATAGCGATGCCACAATGGTTACCTCAAGGTTTGTAGGGTCTGGCGTAGCTCTTGGAGTTCGGAAACCAAGAGATCCAGGTGCTGATCTCGTTGTGGCTGATCGTCCTTGAACTTCCACAGTCGCTTAAAAATCGTCTTGAGTTCTTTATTGTGTGTGACGGCTAGGGCGTAGGCCGGCCGTTCTCTCACGGATTTTTCAACGCAGCAGATGCTGTCGTTAATCGCATGGAACTGATTATGGAGGTCGTCAAAAGATTGATCGACTCCCTTGCCTCCCTTCGCGGCGTTTGCGGAAGCTTCGGCCATGCTGGTTAGATTAATGACCGTTTCGAGACCTGTTGCCCCCTTTGCTTTCTCGGTAAATTCCTTCGCATGGGGATAAAATAGGTAGCTGCAGCCGCTGGTGCTGAGCAGGAGAAGTGCTGCTACTGGGAGTAGTGTCTTCCAACTCATATGCCCTCCTTGATCTCGTCTATCAACCCTTGGTTTGCGGGGATGCAGAGGCCTCCCCTCGTTGTGCAAAAGGAGAAGGCTCCCGCCGCAGGCTAGAGTTCACTAGACAGTGACTGTGACAGTCTTGACCGCTGCTTGCACTTTAGACACCATCTCCTGTGGGATTGAGTCCAGTTTGTGGCACTGCTTGGCGTGGGTCGCGACCAACTGCATTAGTTCCGCTTCCGTCTCCGCCCGCACCTGGAACCCACAGCCGCCTCCCGGTTGAACATCGAGACAGCCGAGCTGCTTGTACTGTTTGTCTGCCATAATTTCCTCCTCTGGTTGGGGTTGGGTTGGGAATGGTCAGTCTGTTTCTTCGCAATGCCCCACGGTTGTCATGCAGAATCTCTGTGATTGACTGATGTGCAAGATCGTAGTGGATCGATCCTGTGAGATCAACCCTCTTATTGGGACAGGTATTATGAGGGGCATATTCATGGAACAAACTAGAGTGGTCTGGTGAGTCTTGTGGAGCCTCCGTAGTTGAATTCGTGAGGCATTAGGATATCCGCAATAAATCCCCTCCGAATTATTGCCTGCCATTAAGCGTCTCTATCGAAGCTACGACTGAAACCGTCGTCCAACGGCTTTGGGACAACAATGGCCGCATCAGATTCGTAATTCGTGAGAGGGTCCTTGGCGATTCACAACGCGGATAATTAGTGCCCAGAGGACACACCAGTATTGTTGGTGGCTGATGTTATCAAAATGCAAAACCAGGAGGATATTTCTTTACGCGCTCTGATTGCTGGCACTTGGCCAAACTGACAACGAGATTGCCACAATCAGGTAGACGACACCAGCAACAACCGCCCCTAGATTGATCTCGTACCACGCGTTGATCCCAAGATATAGTTCATTCAGAAACAGGGCCAGCACCAACATCACCACTCCAAGCCAATTCCAAAAACTCATACCCATGGGTTGTCTCCTTTCTTTAGACGGTCTTCGCGCTTCTGTGGATGATCCATAAGACGATTAAGGGAACTGCACCATTAGGACCAGAAAAAGAAAGATTGCATGTTACGGTCAATTCAAGCCATCAATCACCATCGTGTGGACCGTCAAGCTTCCTGGGGGCGTGAGCCTCCCGAGAGAGAAAGCCATAGTGCAATACCAAAGTACACTGCAGCGACAAAAACCAAGAACAAGTTGGAATCGTACCATACATTCAGATAGACGATCTCATTGAGGAAAAGCGCGAGAAACAGCATGACAAATCCGATAAAGTTAAACCACCGTAACCCCAAGATGCGCTCCTTTCATTGGTAATCGTTGGTTACCTATTTACCGATCTCTTGAATGGTTGAATCCTGAGTGACCGTGAACAAATTGTACGACGTCTCTATCATGAAAATCTACAGCCAACTAAATGGCAGAGAACCGGATCTCATCTCGTTTCCTTGATCGGTGCAAGCTGCCATTCGATAGTCTCCTTATGCGTGCTAACAAAACAAGATGCCTAGAATTATTGCCCACTTAGATATGGATGCGTTCTTTGCGGCGATTGAAGAACGTGACACTTCAGCGTTTCGGGGACTCCCGCTTGTGGTCGGGGCAGATCCGCTCGGTGGCAAAGGGCGGGGTGTGGCCTCCACGTCGAACTATCTCGCACGTGCCTATGGGATTCATTCAGCGACACCGATCTCTATGGCGTGGCGCTTGTCCGAAGCGGCTCGTCATGCCGGCAAGCCGCCAGTGACCTTTGTGTCGGTCGATATGCCAAAGTATGCACGGGTGTCGGAGAAAGTGATGCAGATTGTGCGACGGTTCATCTCGAAGGTCGAGCAAGCCAGCATCGATGAAGCCTATGGCGATCTAAGCCAAACTGAATCCTACGAAGAGGCAGAGCGCATCTGCCGTCACCTCAAAGAAACGATTACATCGGAAGTGCTATTGACCGCTTCAGTCGGTATCGGGCCGAATAAGTTAGTCGCGAAGATTGCTTCGGGGTGGCAGAAGCCAAATGGACTCACGGTGGTGCGTGAGGAGCAGGTGGAGACTTTTCTATCTCCGCTGCCGATTCGGGTTATTCCTGGCATCGGTCCTAAAACGGAGGCCAGGTTGAGGGAGAGGGGGATCAAGATCGTCAACGATCTGAGGCATCTCTCCATACATCACCTCGAACAGCTACTGAGGAAACGGGGTGTGGCTCTCTATAATGGAGCTCGCGGGTGTGATGATTCTCCGCTCGAAGAATATTCGGAGCCGAAATCGATTGGTGAGCAGCAAACTTTCGAGTCCGATACACTCGATAGTCAGACACTGTTCACGCAACTTGCTAGGCTTGCTCAAGGTGTCAGTGATCGCCTGTCTTGCGAAGACTTTAAGGCCTTTCGGACCGTCGTGCTGACGGTCCGGTTTGCGGACTTCGAAACCAAGTCGCGGGCCCATACCGTAGCGACACCTACGGGCGACCTCAGTGTATTGCAGCGTGAGGGATTGAAATTGCTCCTGCCGTTTCTTGATCGTCGTGAGAACCCACGTCGAAAACTCATCCGTCTACTTGGCCTTCGCGTGGAGAAGCTGA
>CAZJOQ010000016.1:0-33192 GCA_964547625.1 uncultured Nitrospira sp. | reverse complement strand
TGCTGACATGATGGAACGGAGTATACCAAAATGGGAGCCTCGATCCATTGGGTGGCTCTCGAGTGATATGTAGAGCCAGAGGTGGCGGAGGGACAGGTGGCGTACAACGAGCGATTGGCGGAACGAATCCGAGGGTATTTTAAGCGTCGAAGGGGTGTGGAAGAAAAGCGTATGTTCGGTGGGCTCTGTTTCATGCTCAACGGCCACATGTGCTGTGGAATCGAGAAAGATCGTCTCATGGTCCGGGTGGCGTCGGAGCGCTACGAAACGGTGTTAAAAAAACCGCATGCCTGCGAGATGGATTTCACCGGGAAACCACTCAAGGGATTCCTGTTTATTAGCGAAACAGGTTATCGCGCGGCGGCTGGCCTTACCCGATGGCTCGACGAAGCGGTGATGTTCGTGAAAGCGAAGCCGCCGAAGAAGCGGAAGTCCAATAACTCACTGGTTCGGTAGGAGTTATTCGGGCAGCAGCATCAGATCACAATGTTTCGCAATCCGTGAAAAGTCTTGGTCTGCTGTGAGGAGGGGGTAGCCATGCTGGCTGCAAGCGGCAGCAATTAAGAAATCAATAGGGCTTGCTTGCACACCTTTGGCACGACACATCGTCCGAAGCTTAGCGGCCGCTATGTAGGTCGATCGATCCAACTCCAGCAGCGGGAACGGTTCGAGGAGTTGCACGAGCCGGTCGAATTGCTTGGGCGAGCGCAATCCATCCAGGAGTTCCTGGAGGATGTTACCGATCAGGAATAGACGGTTGTTTGACTCAAGCTGTGTGCGGAATATGTGAACGTGAATGTTTGTGTCATCGACTCTTGGTCGGCGAAGGACTAGCGACCAGACCGAGGTGTCAACGACGAGATTCACGATCCCGCCGGTCTTTTTTATGATCCCAACCTTTCCTGAACTCAAACGTTCCCAGCGACTTCAATATCTCACGTTGACGTCTGCGCTGGATGAACTCCTCCAGGGCGACGGTAACCGTCTCTTTCTTTGTGCGAAGCTTCCCGATCCGACGGGCTTTTTCCAGCAAGGAATCATCAATGGCAAGGTTAGTCGGCATCATGGTCCCCTGTGTAACTGCTACACACAGCGTAGCGAATGATGGCGGCTCTGTCAATTACAGGTCGAGAGCATATCTTTAGCATATAGAACGACGTGAAAAGAGCTGCCTGTGTGTCAGGATGGTGGGAGAATGAGCAAGAACGGTCTTGATGACGGTGGCGAAAGGGCAACGAAGGTTACATCCCCGTATTCATCACCTGGTGCCAGCGTCGGAGGTGTTTCAGGTTGGGTAATTTTGTCTTGCCGGTGAAGAGGTAATTCCCGAGTACACCGTACAGATTGTAATCCACGAACAACGGGCGATCGGTCAGTAGAAACGGTGAAGCCGCCAGCATGTCGTCGATTGGTTTCAAGAGTTCTGCAAACTGGGCGCACAAGTACCGCCGGTGGGTGGTCCATTCCCGGACGCATCCTCTTCCGAACTTCCGCTCCTTGTGGCGAATGAGCATCGTCCGTTCGATGAGGGGGCGAGTCGGAATCACATAGGTATCGTTCACCTTGAATCCCACCATCTCCAGCTCGTTCTCGATATAGCGTGAGAGAATCAGCTGTAGCCCATCGAGGTTTTTGGGGAAGAGGTTGAGCCGATAGCGCCGATCTACATAATGCGCCACCTCCTGCCCTAAATCCGTGACGTCGCAGATCCCCCGTTTCCCGTCGATCAGGCAGGGCACTGTGTGGCCATGCCCCTTCGTCGCTGTGATGATCAGCGCCCGATCATGATAGGCGATGTTGTGGAGTCGAAACGGAATGCGATGGCGCGTCAGGATGTGCCGGATGGTGATGCAGAAGGGGGACCAGGGAAATTGGATGAGGGTGAACATGGAGTTTATATGACGGATGCGAAGCGAAACAGCAAGGTCACAAGAAAACAGCGGTGCCTGCGCCGCTTGCCTTTCTGCCGGGGAACCGAATCAGCCTTCGCATGGTGGGGCATTGTCTGCTTGAACGAGAAATGAATCAAACTAGTTAGGGAAGAAACAGAAGAGAAACCAGGCCTGACAGCTTTTCCGCCATACTGAGTGATAGGGTAATTATCTTCCCAAAATCTCTAGTATCTCCTCGAACCTAACTCTGGCCTTCTGAAGAATTTCTTCAAAAGACCAGAGATGGACTGAGGCTTTCTCAAGCTTATCGTTCATTGCTAATACGCCAGGGTCATATTCGCGACCAACCACATAAACATTGAAAGTGATGTTAGGGCGGTGTTTCTTAATAAGCCCCTCATACTCCATCGCCTGGGTAACATGGTCCATGACAATTTTCTCTTTGGGCCGCTTGAATTCAATAATGACAGCTCATTCCCCTGGTCGCGAGATTTACAGACTAGGTCTGGGCGTAGGTCTTGTTTGGCCTTATAGATCTGGTTGATGTGATCAGCTAGGACGGTCTTTAGTGGTTTGTCTGAGCTCCAGAGCTCAAGGCCCTCACGGACCAACCACAAATTCTTTTCTATGAGAGTGTGCAGCTCAATTTCTTTAGATTTGTTTGATCGAACCAGTTCCTCTAGCTTTCCAATAATCTCAATTTGTTCTTTTATGATCTCCACAACGCTGGTTACTTGTTTTAATCCCCAGTCCTGTAAAAGTCCGGCAAGTTTCTCGGTCTCGTTGATATCAGCAGCCAAAATAACCTTCATCAGTTCACGAAGTACGTTGGACTCATAGTAGCGAAGTATCCATTCGATTAGATTTTCTGCTTCTTCGTCAGCAACATTGCGGAGTTTGGGAACAACGCTCTCCACAACCTTTCTCGCAAGGCTTCTAACATGGGCCGGCATTCTATCGAGGCGTTCTCGTATTCCTGGTCTGTCGAGAAGTTCGTTTGTACGTTTTTTCTGTTCATTGGCATCGACTCCCTGGATGACTTCCTTAAGGAAGTCTTGAGCCCACCTTATGAGACCTTGCACAATTGGTGAGTCTTCCAGGAAACCATCACGGCTGGTATTGATTAGCCCATGAATGTGACCTGCTGATCCTTCGGGATCGAGAAAATCCGCATTAATCTCTCCTACGATTTTTTCTGCTGTAAAAAATCCATGAGCTCTCGTATCGAGGCCAAATAAGCTTGGCTCGGTGACCAGTCGTCCTCTTACACGGATAGAAAGACCTGGGGATGATTGGCGCGAGTTTGAAACAATGTAAAAACCTCCAACGTTGCCGACTCCAGCGATGTCTTGGGCGAATGCGTGACGCTCTCCAGTAACATCTTCAGCCGTACATTCCACTTCGTTCACGAAGACTCTGAAATCCGGGAGCTGAGGTAGTGCTTTGTGTAAATGACGGCGAATAACGTCTGATGCTGGTAGTTGAAGGTCCTTACTAAGGCGAGCTAGTCGAACTTTCATACCGTTCTTACTGAGGCGTACGCTAAATAGTGCGTACTGTAATTCATGAAAGAACGCATAAACAGCGGCTTTTCTGAATATTCTTGTTGATAAATTACGCACACTTTCCTGGTCGGATCAGTATGTGATGAGGGAGTGCATGTTATAGGGATTTTGAATGAGGCAAGGGCAGTCATGTCATCAAAAGTTTCCCGATCAAGGATAAACGCAACTTGGGTACCGTCTTTCCATGCGGTAATTTCCATGCGACCTGCGACTCCAAAACCTGCGAGTTTCCCGATACCCTTACTCCCTATTACAAGTCTCCCACTTTTGGTTTTATCTCCTTCCTTTCGTCGGTCTCGCCCAATGAAGAGGTAACTTTCGCGCACATCTTTATCGGACATCCCAACTCCATTGTCCTCCATGTCGATGAATGCGCTATCATCGATTGCATCAGGCAGACTTATAGAGACACTTGTCGCATCTGCATCATAAGAATTGGCCGCAAGTTCGGCCAGGCACTTTCGCAAACTGTTATATGCGGCAATACCTAGATGATCGAGTATTCTTGGCGAGACGGAAAAAGAGGCTTCTATCTGTTTCATTGAGCACTCCTTCGTGCTGCTTTATCACTCTGCCATGTGCGTAGTGTCAAGGAGTCTTTACAAGAAGGGAAGGTTGTTCCCGCCTGCTTCTCCTATGCTAGGATGACGCGCATGAAAGTGGCGGTGAATCTGCTCTGGGTCCTGCTCGCTCTCTTCGCTGCACTCGCGCTGGCCCACGTGGTCGGGGTCGTCAACCCAAATGAGAAGGTAAATGGGCTCTGGTTGGTCGTGGCGGCGGCCTGCATCTATGTGCTGGCCTTACCGGTTCTATGGCCGATGGCTGGCAAAGGAATTAGGGGCGTGGCTACCTGATCAGGTCAACGACGAAGATAGGCGAGTACCTGTTCTCGGGTGACGGTCGGAAACCCTTCCAGAAAGTCATCAATCGTTTCAACGCTCTCCAGATAGTCAATCAATGTCTGAACTGGTACGCGAGTACCCACGAACACTGTGGTGCCTCCAAGTATGTCCGGTGAAGATGTGACGACGGGTGGTCGTGGAACAGTCATCGCTTACCAGTCTTCCTTATCGAATTGCGTTGGAATCGCTGCATCGAGAGCACGATCCTCATCTCGTGCCCGCATGCGCTGGGCGGCTTCAGCCCAGCCGATTCGAGGGCTCACTTTCTTGCAAATCAGAATCCGCCCTGGCTCCGCCCAGAGTTCGACATGGCCTCCCAGCTTTGCTTTCTTGAGCAACGCTTTGGATAGACGGATGCCGTGAGACTTGCCCATCCGAACAATGCGTGCTTTCATGTGAGCCTCAGGAACCACCCCCATCGTAGTCGCTCCGTGAGCTGAACGCAAACTACGAACCGTTCCTGCAAAACTTGCTCGCTTCGGTTCTCCGAAGGGATGGCCTGTGTTGATCTCCAACTGCGCGCATGCACCAAAATACAAATGATCACACCGAGCTTGCTGATTGTGTCTCCCGAGGGGCGTGACCAGGTTAGCCCTTAACTGCGCGCGTCGAACGAGCACCGCCCTTGATTTGACAATACGATCAATCCTGCGTGCCGCGTTCCGCGAGCACAAAGGGCAGCCTGGTCGCGCCCGCTTCTATCTTTTATGTTAGGATGCCGCGCATGAAAGTGGCGGTGAATCTGCTCTGGCTACTGCTCTCTCTCCTCGGTGCGCTGGCTCTGGCCCATGTGGTCGGTGTCGTCAACCCAAACGAAAAAGTAAATGGTCTGTGGCTGGTCGTCGCGGCGGCCTGTATTTATGTGCTGGCCTATCGGTTTTATGGGAGATGGTTGGCCAGGCAGGTTGTCGGATTGAATAATCAACATGTGACGCCGGCGATGCGCCTTAATGACGGCGTGAATTTTCATCCCACCAACAAGGTTGTGCTCTTTGGTCATCACTTTGCCGCGATTGCTGGAGCAGGGCCCCTGCTTGGCCCAGTTTTGGCAGCGCAATTCGGATTCGTGCCGGGGTTTCTATGGTTGGTGATTGGGGCGGTGCTGGCTGGGGCGGTGCAGGACTTTATCATCCTTGTAGCCTCGATGCGGCGTAACGGTCGCTCACTCCCTGAAATTGCGCACGATGAGCTCGGTTCCGTCACCGGTACAGCAACGGCCGTGGCGGTGCTTTTTATTGTGGTGGTGGCACTGGCGGGGTTGGGTTTCGCCGTAGTGAATGCGCTCTACCACAATGCGTGGGGCACGTTCACGATCGCGATGACGATTCCGATCGGCCTCCTCATGGGCTTCTATCTGCAGAAGTTTCGTCCCGGCGCGGTGGCGGAAGTGTCGATACTTGGCGTGGTACTGTTGATTGCCGCCGTGCTGTATGGCCGTGTGGTGGCGCAGTCATCCTACGCCTGGCTGTTTGAATTTGATAAACCGGCGTTGGTTTGGCTTTTGGCCGGGTATGGTTTTCTTGCCTCGGTGTTGCCGGGCTGGATGCTGTTGGTGCCACGTGGCTATCTTTCAACATTTATGAAACTTGGCGTCGTGTCTCTGCTTGGACTTGGCGTGATTCTTATGGCGCCGACGATCGAGATGCCGCGTGTGACACAGTTTGCCAATGGTGGCGGTCCAATTATTCCCGGCGCCCTCTTTCCGTTTCTCTTCATCACGATTGCCTGCGGAGCGATCTCGGGCTTCCATTCGCTCGTCTCGTCCGGGACGACGCCCAAAATGATCGAACAGGAATCACAGGCGGTAGTGGGGTACGCGGCAATGTTGCTGGAAAGTTTTGTCGGCGTCATGGCATTGATTGCGGCTTCCGTGCTGATTCCCGGCGATTATCTCGCGATCAATACCACGTTAGGCGAAGAGGCATTATCGGCACTGGGCTTTGCGCCATCGAAGCTTGCAGAACTATCCCAGATGGTGGAGGTGGATGTCGCGGGGCGTCCAGGCGGGGCAGTCTCTCTCGCGGTTGGGATGGCGTCCATCTTCTCCGCACTGCCTGGCATGTCCGGCCTTATGGCCTACTGGTATCAATTCGCGTTGGTATTTGAGGCGCTGTTCATTCTCACGACAATTGATACGGGGACCCGTGTAGGGCGTTACCTTATTCAAGAGATGGCGGGCAAGGTCTATGCGCCGTTTCGGCGAATCAACTGGATTCCGGGTGTCGTCGTGAGCAGTGGCTTGGTGGTGGGGGCATGGGCCTACCTGATCGGGACGGGAAGTATTTCGACCATTTGGCCGATGTTCGGTGCGGCCAATCAGCTGCTTGGGATGTTGGCGCTCTGCATTGGAACCACGGTGCTGATCAAGATGTGGAAGTCGCCCTATCTCTGGGTAACGGCGCTGCCGATGCTCTTCGTCGGCATGATTACATTGACTGGATCGTATGAAATGTTTTGGATGTTCCTGAAGAAAGCTGGAACCTTGGCAGCGGGACAAGCCTTCGCCCTCTACCTGGATGCGGCGTTGGTGGCATTGGTGGCGGTGCTGGGCCTGATTGTCTTGAGCGACAGTATCAGACAGTGGTATGGCTACGTGGTCTTGAATAAGCCGTTTACATCGAGCGAAGTTCTCGTGATGGCGGGTGGGGGAACGGCGGGGCGGATCCAGACAGCGATCGTGTGTGATGACGAGAAGGGGTTCAAGTTGCCGCATGGGACGGGGTGTTGCTGAGGGGCAAAAGGAGCGGCCTGGCTGTTCTCTTGCTCGCTGAACGCGCACATCTGTCGATTTGAAAATGCTGGCTGTGAACGATGTGCTCGTTCAATGCGCGCAATCGAGAATCAACCAGACCGCTCCCTAGGATAGAGAAAGAAGAAGGAGGGTGCCGTGGCTGATCAGTTTTCATTCGATGTCGTGTCCGAAGTGAATATGCAGGAGCTCAAGAATGCGCTGGATCAGGCGACGAAAGAAATTAAGCAACGCTTCGACTTCAAGGACACGAAGACGGACATTATGCTGAAGGAGAAGGAAAAGGAGCTGGTCGTGGTATCGGATGACGACTATAAGCTGAAAGCGGTTCAGGAGATCGTCAAGGCGAAGTGTGTGAAGCGCGGCGTGTCGTTGAAAGCCTTCGACTACGGTGCTGTAGAACCGGCATTGAGTGGAACCGTGCGGCAAGTGGCCAAGATTCAGAGTGGCTTGGCAACAGAGAAAGCGAAGGAGATTACCAAGGCGGTCAAAGATTCGAAATTGAAAGTCCAAGCACAAATTCAAGGCGAACAAGTGCGAGTGCTGGGTAAGAGCAAGGACGAGCTGCAGTCGGCGATCACATTCTTGAAGGGAAAAGATTTCGGACTCGATTTGCAGTTTACGAACTATAGGTAATGTGTGTCTGGCGTGCGGCAACCTCATGAAGATTCTGCTGTGTCTCCTTTTCTTCACCCTATCCCTCTTTGGCTGCAAGCGGAGCGATCCGATCGTCCTCATCCAGCTCCATCCCACGAATCCCGATATCATCTATGTCGCGACCAATGACTACATTTATAAGACTCGTGATGGAGGACAGACCTGGGCCAACCTTTCTCAGGGGATGAGTTATTCCCGCGTCATCGCCATGGCCATCGATCCCGCCTATCCTGCGACAGTCTATGCCGGAACGAAAGGGGACGCTGTCTATAAGAGCCATGATGGGGGACAAGGGTGGACAGCGATGCGGTTCGGGCTCGATGACACGACGATTACCTCAGTGGTGAATCAGTTTCTATTCGACCCTTCCGACCCACAGCATATCTTTCTGGCTACGACCATGGGTGTGTTCGAAACCAAAAATGGTGGTGAGCAATGGACGAAGAGAATGGAGGGCATGAAGGAAGTGTTGATGGTTGTGACCCTCGCCATGGATCCAACCCGTCCATCCATTCTCTACGCGGGAACCAGTGGCGGCGTCTACAAGTCAACTGATCAGGCTGCCCATTGGGAGAAGGTGAACAATGGGTTGGTTCCGCCGGAGATGGTGAAAACATCGCGGGCGTTGAATGTGACATCGATTGTCGTGGATCCGTACGAGCCGGATATTGTGTATGCTGCGACGCTGAGCGGATTGTACAAGACCACCAATGGGGCCCAGGCGTGGCTTCGAATCGGCGCATCGCTTGCCGATCAGATGATTGTCGCCATGATGCTCGATCGATCACGTCGAGGGGTGATCTACATCGCAGGACGGGATGGAGTGCATCGGAGCGAAGACGGTGGAGAGACCTGGAAGCTGATCAATAGTGGGTTAGCGACGACCAATGTCAGGGCTATCGCACAGAGCCCGACAGATCCGAGGATCTTCTATACAGGCACGAACGGGAGCGGTCTCTATCGCAGTCATGATTTCGGAGAAACCTGGGAGTCGATGCCTTCGGTAGGGGGAAAGAAGTGAAAATTGGGGTCAGCGTCGCTGGGTGTTCAAGTCGGAATCGCCGATGGCGGCCCCGACTCCACGGTGTTGAAGCGTCGAGGCTCCTTCACGATTTTGCGCATTGTCGATTTCAAAGCCGGGGCTACTGGGCATGGAGGTATCTTGGATGTCCATTCCCGGCCGATACGGGATCTGGCTGTCGTGCGCATCTTCTCCTCTGCGCGGGCGAAGCGATTCATTGACATTGCTGTAGGGGGAAACTGAAACGCCGATGTCCGCGCCGAAGTTGGCATTGAGCCTGGTGTTTTCGATGTCTCCTCCGATTCGTGTGCGCAAGGTTGTGTCCTGAATTTCCATTCCCGTCGGGGCTGATGACGGCGGCTTCTTGGCCTTGAACTCATTCTTAATCGCTTCTTCTTTCTCTTGAATTTGCGTCCTCACCAGGCCGCTGCGTTCGTAATCTACTTCACCGAGACTGTTCTGAGTCTCAGTGAGCTTGTCTAGCCGTTGCTGCAACCGAAAGAGCTCTTCACGTGCACGTACGACCGTTCCGATGATTTCGCTGAGGGTATATTGGCGGGCAAACGTACCGACATTATAGATGCCCTTTTGTTGCACGGCTTTGAGCACATGGTTTGCCTCATCGATCAAATCGACGATGTGCTCCGGGGCATCGGCATCAGTTAAACAGCACGAGACGAACGTACGATAACGTCCTGAAAATTTCGAGGCCGCATTTTGCAATTCCGCCATTTTTATCGGGTCACGGTCGGGAAGATCGAAGCCCTTCTGGCGGGCTTTCTCTCTGAATGTGTCCGCGGCCGATTGATCGTAGAGCGGCTCACAACCTGAGCCCTTTTTTGTTGATATCTGTTGGTCAGGAGTTTTGCTTGAGCACCAATAGATCGGTGCCGGTTGATTGAGTGGGTTGTCGGGATAGAAGTCCTTCGCGCCGACCTCTTGTAGGGTGAGCAGCAAGCCGCTGAGTGCGAGAAAACAACTTCGGCATGGGCTGGGTGTAGGAGCCTTCCACATAGAAGCATTCTCCGATTCAAATCTCTGGAAGTCAATGAAACACCAAGAGTTGGAAGGCTCGGAACGGCTGGGGTACTCGGAGGGAGGCTGAGATTATAGTAATTGAAGGGCGGACCGGCTGAAAGGTCAGCACTTTCTCAGGCATGCCTTCCACATCTTAGCTGGTTGGGAAGCCTTTCCTAAGTGACTGAAAATACAGTTGACAACAAAAAAGGCAAGAGTATACTTCGAAAAAGTGGAGTGGAGTGGGAACTTCTGGGTGACTAATATTGGTGGATGGACTCCACATGTTCCAGTATTTGGCCAGGAAGTCTGTAATTGGCTCGTTTCAGGGCGGCCAATTACGATTCTGGATTGCTCGGTGGGGTATGGTGGGCACGCAGAATTGCTTCTGGCATCAAGCCCAGCTGGGACGAAAGTCATAGGGTTGGATCGAGATGCTCAAGCAATTGAGTACTCTCGGCAGCGATTGATTCGATTTGGAGATCACGTGGTATTACGCCAGGGAAATCATCGCGGTTTGAAACGGTACCTGGCGGATGCAGGCGTCTCAACAGTTGACGGTGTGCTCTTCGATTTTGGGGTTTCTTCTCCGCAGCTCAATGACGCAACGCGAGGATTTAGTTTTCAGCTTGATGGTCCGCTGGACATGCGTATGGATCAATCGATCGGAAAGACTGCCACGGATGTGGTGAACAGTACTGAGGAGCACGATCTCGCGGACATCATTTTTCAGTATGGTGAAGAACGATATGCGCGGCGGATTGCTCGAGCCATCGTGCAGGAAAGGCAGCGGCATCGAATCGAGACCACAGGCCAACTCGTGTCGGTCGTCGTTCGGTCCGTGCCGGCTGCTCATCGCCACGGGCGGATTCATTGCGCAACGCGGACCTTCCAAGCCCTTCGAATGGCGGTCAACCAGGAGCTACAGAGCCTGGAGCCCTCTTTACGAGATGCGGTCGACGTGTTGTCGGAAGGTGGGAAAATCTGTGCGATCTCGTTTCATTCCCTTGAGGATCGTGCGGTCAAGCATACGTTTAAGTCCCTCGCCCAGCAGATTGAACCCAAGCTGGCGTTGCTTACGAAGAAGCCCATTCTGCCCTCCAGGGAAGAGTGTGAGTCGAATCCACGGTCGCGAAGTGCCAAATTGCGGGTCGCCGAACGTCAACCACGATTGGAGCTTTCATGAAGATCTTCACGGTTCTCCTCGGGGTGTGTCTCGTGTTTGTCTTTGTGTGGGAACGAGTGGATATGGTGCGGATCGGCTATCAGATTGAACGATTAAAACGCGACAGAATAGTATTGGAACGTCAGCGCGATGAGTTGCGGGTCAAGTTTTCCTCGCTGAGTGCCTCCAACAGGATCGCAAAGTTGGCGACTGAAAAACTCGGGATGAGCCTGCCTCAGCAAGGTCAAGTGATCATGGTTCAGTCCAGGCCGAGTGTAACGCCATCTGCAGACGTTGCACCAACTGCTGTGCGAGTCGCTAAGAACTATCTTCCCAGCAGGAGAGACTAGTGGCCGATACAGGGTCCCGTCTTCGTCGCTACGCGTTGTTGCTGGTGTTGCTGTCTGGATTTGGTCTGGTGATGTTCCGGCTGGCGACGTTGCAGGTATTGCAGGCGGAGGAGCTGTCAGCTAGAGCGGGTCGACAGCATGAAAAGACAGTCTCCCTTGAAGGGCCGCGCGGCACGATTGTCGACCGGCACGGCAAGGTTTTGGCCATGAACATGGAGGTGCCCTCCGTATTTGGTATCCCTACAACGTTGGAAAGTCCAGCGAAGACTGCTCGTCAACTGTCATCCGTTCTGCCTGTGAGGCTCGACGAGCTGGAGAGAAAGCTTCGCCAGGATCGGAGCTTCGTGTGGTTGGCCCGAAAGTTGGATCCGGAGCAGGGCCGTCGTCTCGATCGTTTGTCGCTTGACGGAATTGGTGTTGTAATGGAAGGGCGGCGGTTCTATCCGAAAGGCCCACTTCTCGCTCATGTCTTGGGGGTTGCGGGAATGGACGGAGAAGGGTTGGAGGGGGTCGAGTATCGCTACGAATCGTACTTACGCGGCGAGAAGCGGGTGATGGTGTTGCAGCGAGACGCCTTGGGTCGTACGGTCTTCCCAAAGAGCTTGGCGGAAAGGAGCCCAATACCTGGTCATCAACTCACGCTCACGATCGATGAGGTCGTCCAATATATAGCGGAAAAGGAGCTGGAAGCCGCTGTTAGCCAGGCTCAGGCCAAATCCGGATCAGTGATTGTGCTTGACCCTCAGAGTGGAGCGGTATTGGCGATGGCGGCCAGCCCAGCGTTCGATCCAAATGCCTTATCGGTTCTGAAGAAGGGGCGCTTGCAAAACACGGCGATCACGGATGCCTATGAACCAGGATCAACTATGAAGGCCATGGTCGCAGCGGCGGCTATTGAAGAGGGGGCGATGAAGCCGACGACGATGGTGTTCGGAGAGCATGGCCGCATGGCGATCGCGAACACCGTGATTCACGATCATGAAAAATTGGGATGGGTGTCCTTTGCGCAGGTCATTCAGAAATCCAGCAACATCGGGGCGGCCAAGACCGGTATGGCGTTGGGGGGGCATCGACTCTTTCGATATCTCGAGGCATTCGGCTTTGGCCAGCGAACCGAGATCGATCTTCCAGGGGAAGGGGTGGGGCTCGTCAAGAATCCAAAAGCCTGGGGACGCCGTTCCATTGCTTCGATTTCAATGGGGCAAGAAATAGGGGTGACGCCGATTCAGATGGTGTCCGCGTTTGCCGCCCTTGCTAACGAGGGGATATTGATGAAGCCGTACGTAGTATCGGAAATCCGAGATGCCGATGGCCATCTGTTGAAGCGGGTAGCTCCTCAGGTTAAACGGCGTGTCATTTCTCCAGACACTGCCCATAGCATCACAAAGATTCTTGAAGGTGTTGTCACGCATGGCACTGGAACAAGAGCGGCCATTCCTGGGTTTCGGGTGGCAGGCAAGACTGGCACGGCTCAACAGATCGATCTGAACACTCAACGCTACTCGAGCTCGCGGTTTGTAACATCCTTTGCGGGCTATGTCCCGGCGGACAACCCGCGCCTCGCCATGATCGTGATCATCGACGGACCTAAAGATAGGAAAGCCTCGGGCGGGAGTTTGGCTGCCCCGGTATTCAGCAGTATCGGCGAGCAGGCGTTAAGCTACTTGAATGTATCAACGGATAGGCCAGTCACGCTGGCGATGGCAATGCCAAACTTCTGATCCCACTTTGTAAATGCCGATGACCTTCGCAACCATGCTTCACGCACTCGATGGACATGTGAGAGTTTTGGAGCAGCATGGAGATCTCGATCTCTCCGTGAATGCCATCACCGATGATTCCCGGACCGTCTCGCCGCGAAGTATATTTGTGGCCGTAAAAGGTGAACGCGTTGATGGGCACCACTTCATTTCAGCGGCACTGAAGGGAGGCACGGGTGCATTGGTCGTGCAGGAACCGGTGAATGAGGTCTCCATTCCGTTTGTCAGAGTGGACGATTCAAGGAGGGCGCTCGGACTTCTAGGGAGTCGGTATTACGGTGACCCGTCGAGCCGGATTCGCATGATTGGCGTGACTGGGACGAACGGTAAAACTACCACAACCTATGTCTGCAAGGCGCTCTTAGAGGGACTGGGTCAGCACGTGGGATTGATCGGAACAGTGGCCTATCAAATCGGTTCGACTACGCTGCCGGCAGCGCATACGACTCCCGGTGCCCTTGAATTACAGCGGTTACTGGCCCAGATGGTCGCCGCCAAGTGCGTCACTGCGGTTATGGAGGTGTCCTCACATGCCTTGGCGCAGGACCGCACAAGCGGATGTGAATACGATGTGGCGGTCTTTTCAAATCTCACCCAGGATCACCTCGATTTTCATAAGACCATGGAAGAGTACTTCCAGGCAAAGTTACGATTGTTTACGGGGTTGGCGGGAGGACATAAGGCGAACAAGCGGGCGATCATCAATATTGATGACTCGTTTGGCCATCGGATTGTTGAACGAAGTCCTGCTCCTGTTTGGACCTATGCATTGAAGGCCAAGGCGGATCTTCGCGCCGAAGAAGTGCGTTTATCGAATCAGGGAACGACCTTTACAGCGGCCACTCCTGTTGGAAACTTTTTCATCGAGAGCCACCTCGTGGGTGAGCACAATGTCTACAATTTGTTAGCTGCCATTGGGGTTGCTCTTCATGAAGGAGCGACTCCTGACCACATTCGTCAAGCTGTGGGGAAAGTGCTCAACGTGCCCGGTCGATTCGAGCGTGTTATGGCGGGACAGCCGTTTACAGTAGTTGTGGATTACGCTCATACGGAAGATGCCTTAGTGCGCTTGTTGACTGCGGCAGAGGCTCTGAAAGCAGGTCGGATCATCACGGTGTTTGGATGTGGGGGGGATCGTGATCGAGGAAAGCGGCCGAAGATGGGAGCTGCGGCGGTCCGCTATAGCGACGTGGTCATATTGACCTCCGATAACCCGAGAACCGAGGACCCTCATACCATTCTCGACCAGGTAGAAGGTGGAGTGATTGAGGCGTTACAACAGCGGCCACACGTGCAGTACCAGAAAATAGCTGATCGGCGGCAAGCGATTGAAGAAGCGGTGAGAGAGGCTCGTAGTACGGACATGGTATTGATCGCCGGCAAGGGGCACGAGGACTACCAAATCGTTGGGACGGAAAAGCTCCATTTCGATGATCGAGAAGTGGCACGCAGTGCGATTCAGCGATTCGGCATCCGAGTGTAACTCAGGGCTATAAGGGTTAGCTCGTGCAGGGAAGCAATCAGATGGCGTTGTTTACCGTCGCAGAATTGCGTGAAGTCATCAGTGCTCGAGTGTTAGCTGGTGACATGGCTGAATGGACCAAGCAGCCTATCCGTCACATTAGCCTGGATACCAGGACTCTTCGACGGGGTGATCTCTTTCTGGCTACGCAGGGGGAGCGATTCGATGGACATGACTTTGTGGCGTTGGCACTGTCGCGCGGAGCACTGGGGGCGGTTGTCAGCGATTCCTATGATGTGACCAGGCTGTCGCTCAAGCGGAGCGTGAAGCGAGGGGTGCCGTTTATTCTCGGTGTGCGAGATCCCTTGTGGTCCTACCAGCAGCTGGCGGCGTATCACCGAAGCAAGTTTCGCATTCCCGTCGTGGCGGTCACGGGAAGTAACGGAAAGACGACGACGAAGGAAATGGTCGCGAGCGTTATGGCGCAGCGCTGGAAAACCCTCAAGACCGACGGCAATCTGAACAACCGGTTGGGAGTTCCGCTCACGCTCTTCCGTCTCAATAAAGGGCATGAGGGAGCCGTCATCGAGATGGGAGTCGACAATCTCGGTCAAACTTCCAGCTTGTGTGAAATCGCTCGGCCGACGATCGGCATCATCACGAACATCGGGCCGGATCATCTGGAGTTTTTTGGGAACATGGACGCTTCTGCTCAGGCCAAGGCCGAATTGCTCGACTTTCTTCCAGTGGATGGAACGGCAATTCTCAATGCCGATGATTCGTACTTTGACTATCTCGCCGCGAGATCTCAGTGCCGAGTGGTGTCGTTTGGATTTTCAGCGAAAGCCGACGTTCGCGCGACGAATGTAAAATCTGATGGACGAAATGGGACGATCTTTCATCTTCAGCTTCCAGGAAAGATTCGCCCCACGATAGTTCATCTTCGAGTCCAAGGAGCACACAACGTCACCAATGCGCTTGCTGCGGGAGCGATCGGTGCAGTGCTGGGCTTGTCAGGAGCCGTGATCGCTCAAGGGCTGTCGCGGTTCCGACCTGCGTCGATGCGATCACAGATTCTTGTCAGTCGCGGCATCAAGCTGATCATCGATTGTTACAATGCGAACCCGGCTTCTATGAAAGCGGCTGTGGAGCTCTTGGCGCAGGCAAGCGAGAATCGGAGAACGATAGCGGTGCTGGGGGATATGCTGGAGCTTGGACCAAATGCCGCTCACATGCATGAAGAGGTCGGCGGATTTGTGGCGCGTCGCGGTATCGATCGATTGGTCGCTTGCGGGATCTTAGGGCGAAGCCTTGCGCAGGGGGCGAAGCAGGGAGGATTAGATCGTGCGCACATCGTCGAGGTCTCGGATGCTCAAGCCGCCGCCGTCGCCGTGAAGGCCATCGTCAAACCTGGTGATGTTGTGCTGATCAAAGCGTCCCGCGGAATGCGATTAGAGCTTGTCGCAGACGCACTCCAGGGAGTCAAGCGCATAGCGGTGAGGGAGGCTTCATAGGACGCCCACATTATGCTGTATATCTGGCTGTATCCATTCCATACAGAATTCTCTTTTCTGAATGTCTTTCGTTATCAGAGCTTTCGCATCATCTACGCCGCTGTGACTGCATTTCTAATCGCATTTGTGCTTGCGCCGTGGGTGATCCGAAAGCTCCAAGAAATTAAGTTGGGTCAACAGGTGCGGGACGACGGCCCAAAGCGACATTTGGCCAAGAGTGGGACACCCACAATGGGTGGGATTCTCATTATCTTTGCTGTCACCCTCTCGACATTGTTGTGGGCCGATATTTCACGGCCACATATCTGGCTAGTCCTTATGGCCACGCTGGGATTTTGCGCCATCGGTTTTGCGGATGACTACCTCAAATTCATTAAGGCACGGTCTAAGGGCTTATCAGCAACACAAAAGTTCACAGCGCAAATAGCCGTTGCTCTTGCGATCGCACTGACATTATACGCGTTACCTGGGTACGACACGAAACTTAGCGTGCCATTTTTCAAGAATTTCATGCCGGATTTGGGATGGTTTTATGTCGTCTTTGCCATTCTGGTGATTGTCGGTAGTTCCAATGCCGTCAACCTCACCGATGGATTGGATGGACTCGCCATTGGGCCCGTGATGATCGCCGCGTTAGCGTATACCGTCGTAGCCTATGTCACGGGCCACCGATTGATGTCTGACTATCTCCTCATTCCTCACATCGATGGTGCGGGAGAATTAGCCGTGTTTACTGCGGCGATCCTTGGGTCAAGCCTTGGGTTTCTCTGGTTCAACACCTATCCAGCCTCGGTGTTCATGGGTGACGTGGGTTCCCTCCCGCTTGGGGCTGCGCTGGGGACAGTAGCTGTGATCAGCAAGCACGAGTTGTTGTTGTTGTTGGTCGGCGGCGTCTTTGTCATTGAGGCTGTGTCGGTGATTTTTCAGGTTGCGTCATTCAAGTCGCGAGGCAAGCGGATCTTTCTCATGGCCCCCATTCATCATCATTTTGAAATGAAAGGGTGGGAAGAGCCAAAGGTCGTGGTGCGCTTGTGGATTATCGCCATTCTGCTCGCGCTGTTGAGTCTGAGCACACTCAAGCTAAGGTAATTGTGAATGGTAGGGGCTGACACGATGCAGTTGGCTGGAACGCGAGTCACGGTCGTTGGACTTGCGCGAAGCGGCATTGCCGCTTCGCACCTACTGCAAGAAGTTGGGGCGTGTGTCACGGTGGCTGATCGGAAAGAGCGAGAGGAAGTGCTCCGCCAACTTGAGTCTTTGGACCGATCAACGGTTCAGTTTGCTCTCGGAAGCAGCTACGAGTCAGCTCTAGATAGTGCCGACCTGGTCGTCATCAGCCCGGGCGTTCCGTATCGAATGGACGCTCTGGAACGTGCTCGTCAGCGAGGAGTAAAAGTTATCAGCGAACTCGATCTTGCGTCGAGGTTTTTATCGACCCCAATCCTGGCTCTAACGGGAACAAACGGAAAGAGCACGACAGTCACGCTCATAGGCAAGATGCTGGAGCAAAGTGGAAAACGAGCGTTCGTCGGCGGAAACCTCGGAACCCCACTCAGTGAAGCGGCCATCCACACGCTGCGAGCCAGGAAGCGGGGCCAGCCTTGCCCATACGAATACTTGGTTGTGGAAGTGTCTAGCTTTCAGTTGGAAACAGTAGAACAGTTTCACCCGTGGATCGCCGGAATCCTAAATGTAACGGTCGACCATCAGGACCGCTACGCGTCAGTCGATGAATATATCGCCGCCAAGAATCGCATTTTCGAAAATCTCACTTCATCCGACTATGCTGTTTTCAACCTGGATGATCCTCGAGTGGCGTCGCTTCGCAAGCATCCGAAGGGGTGTGTGTTGGGCTTCACGAGAACGCAATCATTGCCCGATGATGTAGCCGGCGGAGCGTACCTTGACCAAGATCGCATCATGGTCACTCTCGATGGGAAGACTCACGAAATATGCCGTCGAAATGAGATCGCAATCATCGGCGATCACAATATTGAAAACACCCTGGTCGCGATTATCTATGCGCAACTAAGCGGGTGCAGACTCCCCGACGTACGTCAGGTACTCAGGGAGTTTCCCGGGCTTGAACATGCCTTGGAGGTTGTCCGGGATCGACGAGGTGTCCGTTATGTCAACGATTCAAAAGGAACCAACGTCGATGCGACATTGAAAGCATTGGAGAGTATTGACCAGCCCATCTGGCTCATTGCTGGTGGTCGAGACAAAGGCGGGGATTTCTCCAGGTTGGCGCTCTCGATCCGACGACGGGTCAAGCGGCTTCTTGTGATCGGTGAGGCGGCCCAGCTGATTGTAAACGCGATGGGAAACTATCAGGCGATCGAACGAGTGGGCACCTTGAAGGAAGCAGTCGAATTCGCGGCATCCAGAGCAGAGAGAGGAGATGTGGTGCTTCTCTCGCCAGCGTGCGCAAGTTTCGACATGTTTGTGGATTATCAAGATCGGGGGCGACAGTTCAAAGTCCTCGTACAATCGTTGCCGTCATGATCAGCGCTACGAAAGAGGAGCATTGAAACCGAACGATGTCACGGCGATCTGCAGGGACCCTGGCCTTGCCGTGGTCTACCGACCGACCGCGAGCTCCGAAGCGGGTGGGGATGGACCAAATCCTATTGTGTGTAACCATTGCCCTGGCGCTGGTTGGTCTCGTGATGATGTTCAGTGCGAGTGCCGTGGTGGCAGGCAAGAAATTCGACGATTCCTGGTACTACCTCAAGCGCCAGCTTGTGTGGCTCACGTTCGGTTTGATGCTCCTGCACGTGATATCGCGTATCGACTATGTCTGGTGGAAACGTCTGTCATTCCCACTCCTTGGGTTGGTTACCGTCTTGCTGATTATCGTGCTAGTTCCATCTATTGGTGGGGTAAAAAATGGCGCTCGGCGCTGGTTGCTGCTCGGCCCCATTTCGATTCAACCAGCCGAAATGGCGAAGTTGATCAGTGTCATCTACCTTGCAGCGTACCTCGCCCGAAAGGAAGACCGACTGCAGCACTTTTCTACAGGCCTGCTCCCGCCGCTGCTCATTATCGGGGTCCTCAGCGCACTCGTGCTCGGGGAGCCGGATTTGGGGACTGTGGTAGTCCTCGCACTCGTCACAGGTGGTCTCCTGTTCGTCGGAGGTGCGCGCATGACTCATCTTTCGACATTGGCTCTCTGCGCAATACCGATCGGTCTTGCGCTTGTGCTGACGTCCGACTACCGACGTCCACGTCTCATGGCATTCCTGAATCCATCGAGCGATCCATCGAATGCGGGGCATCAAATTACACAATCGTTCCTGGCCTTCGGCAGTGGAGGTTTGTTCGGAGTTGGGTTGGGAGAAGGAAAGCAGAAACTGCTTTTTCTCCCCGAACCACACACCGACTTCGTGCTGGCCCTCGTCGGCGAGGAGCTGGGCTTCGTCGGGACGGCCATTATCATTCTGTTCTTCGCGGCCTTTGTCATTCGCGGATTTCAGATTTCCACTCGAGCGCGAATCCCGTTTGGGCGCTACCTTGGGATCGGCATCACGACGCTTATCGGCATCCAGGCGCTGATCAATGCCTGTGTGGTGACGGGGTTGTTACCTACGAAAGGGCTTACCTTGCCGTTTGTCAGTTATGGCGGATCCTCCTTGGTGGTCAGCCTGACCGGTGTAGGAATCTTGTTAAGTATTTCGAGAGATCGGCAGGCAGGGCGCGAGGAGGTGCGATATCGAAGCAGACGGGCTTGGCCGAGTCGACGATGACGATTGTCATTGCTGCGGGAGGTACCGGCGGACATCTGTATCCGGCGATCGCGCTGGCTCGGGAGTTTGTGCGGCGAGACCCTTCCGTAAGGATTCTTTTTGTAGGAACAGCGCGTGGCATCGAGTCTCGCGTTCTGGAGCACGAAGGCTTTGGGTTGGTCCTGATCACAGCCAAGCCGGTCATGGGAAAAGGATTATTGGACGTTCTAAGAGGCATGCTGTCTGTGCCCATAGGAATCTGGCAGTCGGTGAAGATTCTGCAACAACACCAGGCGAATCTCGTGATTGGGGTGGGAGGATATACGAGTCCAACCGTGCTGGTGGCAGCTGCATTGAAGGGGATTGCGCGAGTAATCCTGGAACCTAACGCCTATCCTGGTTTAGCCAACAAGGCGGTCGCGCCGCTAGCGCAGCGGATTTTCTTGGCATTTGAATCCGCGGGAACATCATTCGACAAACAAAAGGTACGTGTGGTCGGGACACCGATTCGACAAGAGTTCTTAGCCCAATCAAGCAAGCACAACGATTCGACTCAAGCGAAAGGACAGCACCTACTGATTTTCGGTGGGAGCCAGGGTGCCAAGGCTATCAATAGCACGGTGTTGGAGGGGTTGGCTCTATTGAGCGAACGTCTGCCTGAGCTGAGGATCACGCATCAGACCGGGGAAGTGGACTGTGAGCGAGTCCGTGCTGCGTACCGCACACTGGGCGTCCAAGCCAAAATCGTTCCGTTTCTCTATGACATGCCTGCCGTGCTTCGTACGGCCGATCTGGTTGTAGCTCGCGCTGGTGCGATGACGATCGCAGAACTGACGGCCTGTGGAAAAGCCGCGGTCCTGATCCCGTTACCCACAGCGATTTATGACCATCAGATGAAGAACGCACGGGCAATGGAAGCCGCAGGAGGAGCCATTGTTCTTCCGCAGGCAGGCCTGAGTGGAGTTCAATTGATTGAGAAGCTCGTCGCGATCCTCTCGAATCCGACGCGGTTGAGCGCGATGCAAAGCAAGAGTTTGGAGATGAGACGAATCGACGCTGGTGAAGTGATCGTCAACGAGTGTTATGCACTCATGGGAGTACCGTATGACAGCAATCAAACTGTTAAAACAGCCGGAGGCGAGGGTAATTAAAACGGCAAGTACAAGGCACAGAGTTCAAGCGCATGGCAACGTGTAGGTCCTATGACACCTTTTCGTAAGACACAGCAGATTCATCTCGTTGGAATCGGCGGGGCAGGTATGAGCGGTATCGCGGAAGTTCTGCTCACGATGGGGTACAAGGTGACCGGTTCGGATCTCCATGCGTCTGAAACGACGCGGCGGCTCGACGAACTCGGCGGGAAGATTTTTATCGGTCATCGGGAATCGAACGTGGGGGATGCGCAGGTGGTTGTCATTTCCTCCGCGGTGGCAGCAAGCAATCCGGAAGTTGTGAGCGCGAAGGCTCATCAGATCCCGGTTATCCCGCGTGCAGAGATGCTGGCCGAGCTGATGCGACTGAAATTCGGGGTCGCCATCGCCGGCGCCCATGGTAAGACCACTACGACCTCCATGGTCGCGAACGTCTTGGCGCAAGCCGGCCTCGATCCTACGATGGTGATCGGCGGCAAGGTCAACGCCTTGGGTAGCCATGCGCGGCTTGGGCGCGGAGATCTGCTTGTGGCGGAGGCAGACGAGAGCGATGGCTCGTTTCTCCGACTCTCTCCGACCATTGTGGCCGTGACGAATCTAGACCGTGAGCACCTTGATCACTATGGCTCAATGGAGCGAATCAACGAATGTTTCCTGGAATTCATCAATAAGATTCCATTTTATGGGTTGGCGGTCCTATGCGCTGATGACGAGCGACTCCACGCGCTGTTTCCTCATATCGTGAAGCGCTACCAAACCTATGGACTTCAAGAGCGTGAAGGAGTCGCACTGGATTTCAAAGCGACTGATATCGCGCTCAAACAGTCAGAAGCCGAATTCCGCGCGTATTTCCGCGGAAAGAATTTGGGCCCCTTCCGGGTAGCCGTGCCAGGTATCCACAATGTGTCGAATGCGCTCGCCGCGATCGCTATCGGCGTCGAACTTGAGGTTCCGGTCGATCTCATCCGGAGAGGGCTGGCGGCTTTTACTGGTGTGGAACGGCGTTTTCATCTGCGAGGCGAGACAGGCGGGGTCATGGTGGTGGACGATTATGGACACCATCCCACAGAAGTAAAAGCGACTCTTGCGGCTGCCAAACAGGGTTGGAATCGCCGAATAGTCGTTCTCTTTCAGCCTCATCGATACACCAGAACGCGGGATTGTATGGGAGATTTTACTCATGCTTTTGATGACGCTGACGCTGTGTTTATGACCGAAGTCTATCCGGCCGGCGAACAGCCGATACCCGGTGTGTCGGGAGCCATCCTAGCTGAAACAGTCAGGTCCGCGGGTCATCCATCAGTAACCTTTATCGAAGAAAAGGAGGCGTTGCCCGAGCAGGTCTTGCCTTTCCTGAAATCGGGCGACCTTGTGCTGACCATGGGGGCGGGTGATATTTGGAAAGCGGGAACCGGAATCCTTGCACGTCTTGAATCGACCTGACGGCGGAAAATGCATCGTAGCTTGCAGCATGAGCCAAAACCACGATCTCCATCGAGAGCGCACAGACTGCAATTGGCAGTGGCTGGCCTTCGAGGGACGATTCGGTTTGATGCCCCGCTTAAAGAATATACCTCGTTCCATATCGGCGGCCCTGCCGATGTGCTGGTTCAGCCGGCTGATGTCGAGGACGTCATCCGCCTTTCCAGACAGACCTCTGAGCAGCGCGTGCCCATCTTTGTGTTGGGTGGTACCAACGTTCTTGTCCGTGACAAAGGAATCCGCGGTGTGGTCGTCAGCTTGGCAAAGCTGCGGGCGATCAAAGAGGAGCCCGGGTCTGTGCTGTATGTCGAAGGAGGAGTCGGTATGCCGACGCTTATCGGCTATGCCATCCGCAGGTCTTTGGCCGGGCTGGAATGGGCTGCCGGGATTCCTGGGAGTGTTGCGGGGTGCGTGGTCATGAATGCAGGGACGAGGCTCGGTGAAATGATGAGTTCAGTGAAGGCCGTTCGTATTGTCTCGCCGAAGGGCACAGTGATTGACCGTCAAGCGGAGACCATCGACTTTGCGTATCGACGGTCGGTATTACCACCGGGCATCGTAGTTGGGGTCTGGCTTAAACTCAAGCCGGGATTAAGGTCGAATATCGAAAAGGTTGTGAAAGACTATTTGCGCTATCGTCGGGATACTCAACCACTCAGCCTGCCGAGCGCGGGTTGTGTCTTCAAGAATCCAAAGAACGATTCAGCCGGACGCGTCGTCGAGGCTGCCGGGCTCAAGGGAGCGGCGGTGGGCGATGCATGCGTCTCGACGAAGCATGCCAACTTCATCGTGAATCGGGGTCAGGCCAGTGCTCGCGATGTGCTGTCCCTCATCAGAAAAGTGCGTGCCCAAGTCGCTCGGCAGACAGGTATCAAGTTGGAATTGGAGTTGAAGCTGGTAGGACAGGCCTAGCGAAAGGACGTGATGGTGCCAACTCGTCGAATCACAGATGCGCGAATCGGCGTGCTCATGGGTGGACGATCCTCGGAACGGGACATCTCTCTCAAGACAGGCCAGGCTGTGCACCAGGCGCTGATTCGTCTTGGGTACGATGCGGTGGCCATCGACGTCACTGATCGCTTACATCGAGATCTAGAAGGCCAACACGTGGCCATCGCCTTCCTCTCGCTGCATGGACCTGGGGGGGAGGACGGAACGGTACAAGGATTTCTCGAGACGATGGGGATTCCCTACACGGGCTCTGGCGTACGAGCGAGCGCCGTGGGAATGCATAAGGCAGTCACCAAAATACTACTCGCCTCGCATGGTATTCCGGTGGCAGCGGGAACGATTGTACGGGTAGGGGATAGACCCTCGCTGGCAAGGATCCTTAGAGAGGCCCATCTCGACTTGCCGATTGTCGTCAAACCGGTGGCCCAGGGGTCTACCATCGGGGTCACGGTTGTGCGTCGTGCCGCGCAATGGAAGGAGGCGCTAGCTCTAGCCCATCGCTTTGATCCGGAAGCCATGGTGGAGAGCTATATATCGGGACATGAAGCTGCCGTGTCACTTGTCGGATCGGCGGCTGAAGGGGTGAAAACGCTGCCGGCGATCGAAATCGTCGCGCCGGAAGGTTTTTATGATTTTTCGGCGAAGTACCAAAAGGGCAAGACTCAGTATCTTTGTCCAGCTCCCCTTCCTGCCAAAGTGCTTCGGCAAGTCAGTGTATTGGCCTGCCGGACGTATGAGGTGTTGGGGTGTGAGGGTGCTGCCCGCGTAGACTTTCGAATCACCCCGAGAGGGCGGCCTTACGTGTTGGAGATCAATACTGTGCCAGGCATGACAGAAACGAGTCTATTACCGATGGCGGCCGCTCAGGTCGGGATCGGGTATGACGCCTTAGTCGAACGAATTTTACAGTCGGCACTGGATCGCGCTGCTCGATCTACTCCCGCTGTAAGACAGGAGTCAGCATGATGAGTTTCTTCTTGAGGAAACGCCAGGCTAAGCCTTTGGGACCCAGAAAGAATCAATGGAGAGACCCGCAGGGGGAGAGGGCGATGAAACAAGTAAGCGGGATAGGAGCGGCAAGGCAAAACTCCCTGGCGCACTGGGCTGGCGTGGTGACGAGTGCGACCTGTGGGGCATTGTTCGTCGTGATCGGCGCGAACTACTCAGGACCCGCGCTTCAACAACTCCTGGAAATCAAGGCGATCACCGTTGACGGCGTCTACCATCTCGATAAGCAGCAGGTACTCAACCTCGCAAAGGTAAAACCTGGGGCACCGCTTCATCACATCGTCACGACCGTCATTAAGGACCAGGTTGAAGCGCACCCGTGGGTCAAGGCAGCCGAAGTAACCCGTGTTCCATTTCATGAGTTGCGGATCTCGGTGAACGAACGGAAACCCGCAGTGATTGTTCGTACGGAGTCCCAGAACTTTCTTTGCGATGAAGACGGATACGTGCTCAATAAGCTTGGTCAGTTGGACGATACGGCCTTGCCTCTTGTGACTGGGATCGATCTGCAGGGGTTGTTGCAAGAGACTGAATCGGTGAGACATGCCGTGGTGTCTGGTATCGAACTCGCAAAAGTTGTCGGGCAATCCTTCGAGGGACGATTGCAAGTGCTTGCTGATAACCCCTCAAATTTAGTGGCCCTCGTTCAGGGAATGCGCTTTCAATTTGGAGATGAAGCCCTCAAAGAGCAGTGGGATCGGTTCCGGCGCGCCAAACCGATGCTAAAAGCACGCAACCTTGACGGCCTAGAGCGTGGCGTGAGCGAAGTGGATCTCCGGTACGAGAATCGAATCATCGTACGGTAAGGGGGGTGATTGGGGTGTCGAAACGAGATCACATTCTAGTCGGGCTCGATATCGGAACGACGAAGATCTGCGCGATCGTGGCCGAAGTGGCGGAGGCCGGAAGCCTTAATATTATTGGTGTCGGGTCGAGCCCTTCGCGAGGTCTGCGCAAGGGCGTCGTGGTTGATATCGAGAGCACCGTTGAATCGATTAAGAAAGCGGTCGAAGAGGCGGAGTTGTTGGCGGGGGTCCAAATCAATTCGGTCTACACCGGCATCGCGGGCAGCCATATTTCTGCCGAAAATTGTAAAGGCGTGGTGGCACTCAAACGAGCGGAGGTGACGCGAGAAGACATTCAGCGGGCGATCGAAAGCGCACGCACGCTCGCCGTAATCCCTCATGAACGGAGGATACTTCATGTCTTACCACGAGAATTCATGGTGGATGGACAGGAAGGGGTCCGCGAGCCATTAGGCCTGTCTGGGAATCGATTGGAAGTCAATGTGCACGTCATCACCGGGGCTGTGACCTCCGCGCAGAACATAGTAAAATGTGTGAATCGAGCGGGACTTGACGTGGTGGACATCATCCTGCAGCCTCTTGCCTCCAGTGAGGCGGTGCTGAGTCAGGAAGAGCGCGACCTGGGCGTGGCGATGGTCGACTTGGGAGGAGGAACAACCGATCTCGCGATCTTCTTGGACGGCAGCATCCGGCACTCCGCCGTTCTTCCTATTGGCGGTCAGAATTTAACGAAAGATTTGGCGTTCGGTCTGCTTACGTCACAAACCGAGGCGGAGAAAATCAAGACCCAGTACGGTGTCGCACGAACGGAATTAGTAACGAGCCATCAGATCGTCGAAGTGCCGTCGGTCGGCGACCGGCCAGCCCGCACATTTTCTCGGCGAGATGTTGCCGAGATTTTGGAGCCGCGTGTTGACGAGATGTTTGAACTGGTCAGGCGGGAAATCACACGGGCCGGCTATGAGGGGATATTGGGTGCCGGCGTGGTGATCACCGGTGGTACCTCGCTGTTAGAGGGCATGCCAGACACGGCTGAAAAAGTCCTAAACTTACCGGCTCGCAGAGGGGTGCCTTCTGGGGTCGGGGCGCTTCGAGATCAGGTCAGTCATCCGAGCCATTCGACAGGAGTCGGTCTGTTGTTGCACGCTAGGCGACATGTGGATGAATTGGAAACGGCCGGGCTTCGTAATGGAGGAACCTGGGCGAGGATGTTTGGGTGGACGAAGAAGGTGTTGGAGGTTTTTTAACCTTTTATGATCGGCAGGAGGCCGATGGTCGTCCTGCGGGGTGATCGGAGGAGGTGGCTCAATGTTCTCATTTCAAGAAGATGTGTTGTCGCCAGTCCGTATCAAAGTGATCGGAATTGGTGGTGCAGGATGCAACGCGATCAACACTATGATCACCTCCGGGCTAGCTCGCGTCGATTTTATCGCCAGTAACACCGACCTTCAGGCACTCGATCGGTCCCTGGCATCCTACAAAATCCAACTCGGGCCGGATCGAACTCGCGGTTTGGGCGCGGGTGCTAAACCGGAAATCGGCCGAGATGCCGCACTCGAAAGCCGAGAGCCTATCCGAGAATGTATGGACGGGGCAGACATGGTATTCGTCACCGCCGGTATGGGTGGAGGCACCGGCACCGGCGCTGCACCTATCGTTGCCAGCATTGCCCGTGAAATGGGGATCCTGACAGTTGGTGTTGTGACAAAGCCATTTCAGTATGAAGGCCAACGGCGACACAAGCATGCCGAAGAAGGTATCCGGGACCTACGCCGCCATGTTGATACGCTGCTCGTGATTCCTAACCAGCGGCTGCTAGGGATTGTTGATAAAACAACGCCGCTTCTGGAGGCGTTCAAAGTAGCAGACGACGTCCTACGTCAAGCCATTCAGGGCATCGCTGATGTCATTACCACCACCGGCCATGTGAACGTGGATTTCGCCGACGTGCGCACCGTGATGTCGCACACTGGGCGTGCGGTGATGGGGATGGGTGTTTCTCGCGGGCCGAATCGAGCGATCGAAGCAGCCCAAAAAGCGATGTGTAGCCCACTCCTTGAGGAAGGGAGTGTAGAGGGAGCTCGTGGAGTCCTCCTCAATATTACGGGAGGTCCCAGCATGTCGCTACATGAGATCGAAGAAGCGGCCTCTATCATTCAGCAGACAGCAGATCCCGAAGCCAACATCATCGTCGGGCAGGTGATTAACCCCGATATCGGGGAAGAACTCATCATTACGGTCATCGCAACCGGGTTTGAACGAGACGAGAGTCCAGCAACCATTGCACCCGAAGCGGATCGGGGAATCAATCGGATGGCCAAACCTATCCAACCGGTACTGGCGGGTGTGGTTGCCTCCCTCCCCGCAGAGCGACCAGTGAAGGATCTCGACCGTCCGACGTTTTTAAGGCGTCTGAGTGAAGCGAAGGAGTCGGCAGATCGGAACCCGCTGACAGCGGAGGACGAGTGGGATGTACCGACGTTTCTTCGCAAGCAAACGGACTAATTTCATACCAATCATCAGATGACGGAAGAGTGAACGTCGATATGGCGAGGACATCGGTCATTACCGTACCGGCATTTTCGGATGTCGGAAATCAAACTAGCCATTTTTTTGGGACTCGGCACCACGCCATCGGGCTTGATCTCGAACTGGGTGTTCCTCGACGAGGCGAAGCAACGGCGGGAGCGAATTTATGGACGCTGACCGTGAAGCAGGTCCATGGAACGGAAGCGCTCGTGGTGGATCGCGGACTAGCATCAACGGATCGATTTGCGGGAGGCTGGGACGCCTTAGTGACAGATCAGCCAGGGGTTATGGTGGCAGTGCGGACGGCGGACTGCGTCCCCATTTTAGTGCATGATCCAACACACCGAGTCGTCGCTGCCATCCATGCTGGCTGGCGAGGTGCGGTGGCCGGCATCGTACCCAAAACACTTGCTCTGTTGGAGTCGCGCTTTGGTTCACGCCCAGACCAGGTCCGAATCAGCATCGGTCCCTCCGCAGGGGTCTGCTGCTATGAAGTGGATGAGCCGGTGTTAAGCAGTCTGTGCCAGGGGGCCTCGACTTGGGAGAAAGTGGTCAGAAGTAATAGAA
The DNA here is from genome assembly GCA_964547625.1 of uncultured Nitrospira sp. Taxonomy (GTDB): domain Bacteria; phylum Nitrospirota; class Nitrospiria; order Nitrospirales; family Nitrospiraceae; genus Nitrospira_D. The sequence continues at coordinate 4,919 of CAZJOQ010000016.1, read as the reverse complement.
ATGGAAGGGCGCATTTGGATTTGAAGGCCCTTATCCGAGAACAGGTGCAGATGCAGGGTGCCACCCCGCAGCGGGTGACGACCGTCAATCTTTGTACGATTTGTCATGACGATCTCTTCTTCTCCTATCGGCGAGAGGGGAAAGTCAACGGCACCATGGTGAGCGCCATCGGCTTGCCGGTGAGGCGAAGATAGGCCGGGTTTCACCAGGTGGTGGATCTGTTCGTTGAAATACAGACGGTTCGCTGAATGGGCGGACGGGATGCTTGAGAGAGGGTGATGGAACCGCTCATCGGAGGGACGATTGCTGAACGTGTTCAATCGGTGCTCTCAAGGATTCGGTCAGCTGAAGAGAGGGCCGGACGTCCTGGGGGAAGTGTTCAGCTCGTGGCTGTTACAAAGACCGTAGCGGTTGAGCACATTAAAGAAGGACTGCGTGCCGGCTTGACGATCTTAGGAGAAAATCGAGTTCAGGAGGCCCTTCCCAAAAGAGTTGCCCTCACGGAGCACCCTGTATGCTGGCATTTTATCGGGCACTTACAACGAAGGAAGGTGCGTTCGGTGATTGGCCTCTTCGATGTGATCCATTCGGTGGACAGCGTGGATCTTGCTCAAGAAATCGATCGACGAGCGGGAGAAGCCGACCACCATCAGAGTGTCTTGTTAGAGGTGAATATTGGAAACGAGTCGACGAAGGCAGGGTTTCATCCTGATGAAGTGGTGCGCTCTGTATCAGCCATGGCGGAGTTACCTCATATCAGTATTAAAGGCCTGATGACGGTCCCTCCCCAGACAGCTGATTCTCAGTCGGCTAGACCGTACTTTCAGAAACTCAGCGAGCTGGCTCAGCAGGTCGCTGAGCTCAAGATCCCATCCGTGAGTATGCACGACCTCTCGATGGGCATGTCGAATGACTATGAAGTCGCCATAGAGGAAGGGGCGACGCTCGTCCGCGTCGGCACCGCGCTGTTCGGAGCACGCCATGTCTAATGTGGGTCTTATGAACAAGTTGGGGTTGATCGGTGGTGGCCGAATGGCTGAAGCATTAATCAGTGGCGTGCTCTCCGCGAAGCTGTACAAACCGGACCAAATTCACGTGGCTGAGCCAGACGCAGGTCGCCTGGACCATCTAAAAGCCCGATATGGAGTTCAGGGTGGTAGTACGAACCATGAGCTAGCAAGCCTGAGTGACGTCATCGTTCTGGCTGTGAAGCCACAGGTGATGGCTGAGGCACTCAATGGGATTCGCGATGTATTGATTAAGCAGCTGGTCATCTCTGTAGCTGCTGGAGTGAACATCAGTCGAATTATGGAGATCTGTGGTCCTAACACCCGCATCATTCGTGCGATGCCCAATACGCCGGCAATGGTTGGTGAAGGGATCACAGCGTTGGCGATCGGCCCGAAGATTGAGGAAGACGCGGTAGATTGCGCGCGCCACATCTTTGAGTCGGTCGGACGGGTTCTCTTGATTGATGAGCGATTGATGGATGCCGTAACGGGATTGAGTGGAAGCGGGCCGGCGTACGTCTTTCTTATGATCGAAGCAATGGCTGACGGCGGTGTGAAGATGGGTTTACCGCGGGAGACGGCCAGTCTGCTCGCAGCGCAGACGGTCTTAGGAGCAGCACGCATGGTGTTAGAGACTGGGCAACACCCCGCAGGATTGAAGGACCAGGTCGCTTCGCCCGGGGGAACGACGATTGCCGGCCTGCATCGGCTGGAGCAGGGGAGGCTCCGAGCCGTGGTGATCGATGCGATAGAAACTGCGACGAAGCGTTCTCAGGAACTTGGAGGCTGATGTTTGTAATGGGAAATACCTTGTTGGGCCTGGCGACAGTGCTAGACTATATCCTGACATTTTATAGTTGGATTGTCATTGCGCGGGCTCTCATATCGTGGGTGAATCCGGATCCATGGAATCCAATCGTTCAATTCCTTACCCGTGCAACGGAACCCGTGCTCGCTCCAATCCGACGGCGACTCGGCTTGGGCATGGGGATCGACTTGTCGCCACTGATCGCCATCGCGGCAATCTGGTTCTTACAGATCGCGGTTGTGCAGTCGATTAAGGATGCTGCGTTACGCCTGAATTGAGTTCATAAAGAGGGGGGGGTGCCATGAAGATTACACCACTCGATATTCAGCAGATGGTTTTTCAAGTCAAACTTCGTGGCTATGATCGCGAGGAGGTCAATCGATTTCTCGAAGAAATCTCGCAAACTGTGGAGATGTTGAATCGTGACAATGCGATTTTGCGTGATCGCATTGAGTCGCTAGAGCAGCAAGTATCTGAATTGAAACGGACGGAGGCCACGTTGTCCAATACCTTGATTTCGGCACAGTCGTTGGCAGAAGACGTCAAGCGAAGTGCTCAACGAGATGCGGAGTTAATCGTCAAAGAAGCAGAACTAAAAGCCGGTGAGCTTTTTCGACAAGCCCGTGTCGAACTCGGGAATACGCAGCGAGACCTTGCCATACTGCATAAGCAGCGGTTGCTCATGGTCGAACGGATGCGCGCAACGCTCAATACATTCGAGAGGATGTTGGATGTGGAGGCCAGTGAAGCCTATCAAGAGCATAACAGCATACGGGAGGAAAAGATGGAAGGTGAATCAACGCCTACCCGTTGACCTTGTATAGTCGATGGCATTGCCAATGGGGCGCCCGCAATTGGGTCTCGTGAGCCTGTTGGGCTGGCCATCATTCCCATGCCTGACCTGCATCGCATTCAATCAGCTCTTGATCGTGCCGTTGCGGACAACGTGTTTCCTGGCGCTGTCTTGGCCGTGCGGCATAAGGACCGGCCGGTTGCCTATTTCGTGGCCGGACGTCTCTCGACTTCTCCTCCAGGGCCTCCGGTTACCCCTTCAGCGTCCTATGATTTGGCTTCATTGACCAAACCCTTGGCAACTGTCACATCCCTTGTGATTCTGATCCAGAACGGTCACTGTCGGCTTGATGATCATGTGGTCGACCATCTCCCTGAATGTGGGGGTACTCCGATCGGTTCCGCCACACTTCGTCATCTGCTGACCCATACTTCCGGACTGCCTGGATGGCGAAGATATTATGAGCGGCTCGCTGTACGTGGAGCAATTCCTTCCTCGATTCAAGAACGAGTATCCGCGAAGCACAGCATGCTCAAATGGATTCAATCTGAATCGCTGGTCTACGGGCGAGGCACACGCAGCCTCTACAGTGACCTTGGGTTCATGTTGCTCGGCTTCATCATTGAACACAGTAGCCGACAGTCGCTGAATGTCTTCTTGAAAAATCACATTCTGAAATCCTTGACCGGAGTCCATGTGGAATTTGTGTTGCAGGAGCGGATACAAGACTTTCTGGACAGGATGGCTCAGCATGGAGGAGGCGTCGCGCCGACAGAGGTTGACTCATGGCGGGGCCGACTCCTCTGTGGCGAAGTTCATGATGAGAATGCGGCCGCGCTAGGCGGTGAAGCCGGTCATGCCGGGTTATTCGGAAGTGTTGACGCCGTATTGGCTATTACAGATATCTGGAGACAGGCCTATCATGGTCGATCAGCCATTCTTGATCAAGATCTTGTCCGGGAATTTACTCGACGACAAGATTCGGCGGGTGCAGCTAGTTGGGCACTTGGTTGGGACACGCCGTCGATGCCGTCATCAGCGGGGCAATACTTTTCCACTCGATCGTTTGGCCACCTCGGCTATACGGGAACGTCAATCTGGATAGATCCGGAACAGGAATTAGAGGTCGTACTTCTCTCGAATCGGGTCCATCCGACAAGAACAAACGAGGCGATTCGGGACTTTCGACCGATGATTCACGATTTGGTGTATCGCGAGTTTGTCGGATTCAGCTAAGGGAGGTCTGGGTAGTCGATCCACGTCTCTTTCTCAGCAAGGTAACGCGTGCCTCTGAAATTGGTCCGTGTCCTCAAGCGACTGAATCCTGATTCCTGAAGTTTATCCACGAGTTCCTTCACTGTTGCGGCGATAGTCGAGTGCGAACGGCTTTCGACGATGAGCGCTTCATACATCACCTTGGCCGAATATCCCGATGTCGTCCGATTCACCAGTATTGCGCGATTGAAATATCGGTCGCTTGGATCCACTCCTTCGACCTGATGCTTCTCCACTAATCCTTCCTTCTTGAACATCAGGGGCAGCGTGCTCATAGTTGCTCATTCCTCCCCAGAACGGTTAATGACGAGGGCCAGTGCATTATAGGAGGTCACCAGTGATACCTGCAACTCGTTGACAAGACAAGCTTCGATTACTATGATTCGCACCCTTAACTGGATTATGTTGAAGACTCGTGTAACCCCGCCGTATGAACATTCCCAATAGTCTCACGATTCTCCGCATCCTCTTGGTCCCGGTGTATGTCGGCTTTATGACGTATGGGGAATATGGGTATGCACTAGCGATCCTTCTTGCGGCAGGACTGACGGATGCCATTGACGGCCATCTGGCGCGTAAACTGAATCAGCGCACGAGATTAGGCACCTTGCTCGATCCCCTTGCCGACAAGGTGCTGCTGACCTCAAGTTTTATCTCGCTCGCGATGCTGCACTTGATTCCATCCTGGCTCGTCATCTTGGTGGTCAGCCGAGACTTAATCCTCTTGTTAGGCACGGCAGTAGCCCACGTCACAAGCACACCAATTAGGGTCACGCCGACGATCCTCGGAAAGGGAACAACCATGTTTCAGCTGGCCTATGTGGTTCTGATCGTCCTGTTGGCCTGGCGGGGGCGTGATTCTTCTGTTCTGACCCCACTTCTCGTGGTCATGGTTGGGTTCACCCTGGCCTCCGGGTTTCATTACCTATACCGCGGGTATCGAGATGCGAACGCTGTCCCTCCGCTCACCTAGTGACAAGACTCAGAACCTACCCGACCAGTAGCATGGTAAATAATGCAATAGTTTTTGACA
>CAZJOQ010000015.1:0-34141 GCA_964547625.1 uncultured Nitrospira sp. | reverse complement strand
CGCTACTCTAATTGAAGAGAGGCGAAGTGTCCCACTGATATTGGCACAGAGGGGTCTGGATCCTGATTGAACAGTTGGTTCCACTCCTGGCCCAACTCATGAAGCTCGTTATTCAGCACGACCATGTTCTCTGTTTGCTTGTTTGTGCAGAATGATGGAAGCAAGTCAGTGTTCTCCACACCCATGAAAGGAGTCCCAAAAGTCACAAATCTGAGATCCTGGTAGCTCAGGACCCCAAAGTGATCCCGTTGCAGGTTGAGTAAAGCGTGCATCACTACAAGGCCCCCCATGCTGTGGCCAACCAAGATAAATCGATTGTAGCTAGATCCCCTACTTTTAAAGACATCAAAAAGAAATGAAGCTAAAGCCTTTCCTTCTTCTCGGACGGTATTAACCGAACTACAGATCTTCGTAGGATAGCCATACAGAACAAGATTGAAGTCCTCGAAGCGGTCATCTTTCTGAATCAGAGATGGGAACTCTCCCCATGCGGTGGTATTGCTGGAATTGAACCCGTGTACGAAGACGATTAGCTTGTCGCGATGCGAGTCGTTCCTTACCCAAACTCTATTCTTTTCAGTATTGGTACCTCGCAATGAACCCATCTGGTCAATGATTGTTTTCGCCTTGTCACAGCCAGATATGGCACCCATCAGGGCTAGAACGAATAGAGAGCAAAAGAAGCTTTTCATGTTGACCCGCAACATTTGCCCTGGGACAGGCATCTTTGTTTGGCAACTACGCAATTTCCGATTTCAACGCCGTTCTGCGCATGATCAACCAAACCCTGAAAAGAAAGCGCCCAGAGGGATGAAAGGACGGAAGTATGTTCTTGTCATGTATCTCACCGAGACACAACTTTGAACGTATCGCCGGCCATGATGAGACCCTCGGTGCCATCAGCAAGCTTCACCTTGAACCCGTCATAATCTTGGCCATGATATACGCCGACGGCTCTTGCCGTCTCACCTGTCTTCAGCGTCGCAAAGACATGACCTGGCAGAAGACTCGCGCTCGGAGATTCAGGAGAAGCCGGTGCTTGAGTTATGCTGTGAATCTCCGTCGGCTTTTCGATCACGAGGATTGTCTCGCGATCGCCGCATCCCACTGGGGTAACAGCACTAAAAACCACTAGTGCGACCACGGTGAAGTGATCTTGGAATCTTTTCGCAACAGCAATTACTGATCCGACCATGAACAAGTGCGCACTTTTTCCGTAACAACATCCCAAAAGTCCTCTGTTTATGCGCTTTTCAAGAATCAAGGCACGCACTATTTGACGTTCGCCTCAGTAACCACATACGTTCTCTACCCCTTCCACTTTAAATGATCCCACCGACGACCCAGTGTCGGTCGTCCGGGATGTCGATCAGCAATCGTGTGAGATTCATGCGGGCCAGCTGGGACCCGATCTCGTCCTCGGTAAAAGCAGCCAGAAGAGAATTGTAGAAGTCCCGACGCAGAATGTCCGGCTCATTGGCCGCGTATTGATCGACAATCGCTTGTGCCGCGTCGGGTGATTCCGGGCGAAGGAGATCCATCACCAGGACCGGTGCCCCTGGTTTCACTAGCTGACGAAGTTTCTGCCAGAACTGCAGGGGATTGGGCAGATGATGGAGCAAGCTGTTGGAAAACGCAGCATCGGCAATTCTCGCACCCGCCACCTCTTCATATCGTTCGCAGCGTAACGTAATGCGATCGGATAGGTCTGCTTGTTTCACAGCCTGTTCACCTAACTTGATCATCGGACCTGAAGCATCAACGCCGATGATTTGACAGGCTGGATACAGTTTGGCGAACCGGATGGGAATATCGGCCGGACCACAGCCGAGATCCAGTACCATCCCCTGTGAGAACTCTGGAAAGTATTCTTTAAACCGCTCGACGAATCCTTGATTTTCTTCCGAAAAGTCGGCGCGCGCGTACGCGTCAGCCTGGCTTGGGTCGTCCATGAGTTCTGGTTCCAGAACACGGTCCATCATGAGTTCTCCCCTGTATCAGGTCCGGAACGGATCTTGACCACGTCTCCCGGCCTTACAACACCCCCGTGCAGCACCTTGGCATAGACACGACTCCAGCCAGGGTTTAACTTCTCGGAAATGCGAGAAAAATCATCGTCGCGAAACCAGCTGCCATTGTGGCTGCACGGAGTCGTATAGCTGGTAACCTCAAGCTCAATATCAGGTCCGATCATTAACTGAATGCCCGGTCGCACCAATTCCCACTCCAATCCAGACAAGGTGAGGTTTTCTCCAGTGGATCCCGGATCGATCGGATGACCTTCATCTTGAAGTCGTTCAATGAGTTCGAGCGAATACAAACAAACGGCACGATCCGGCCCACCATGGAATTTGAGGTTTCGCTGCCGATCCCCGTCTAAACCTCGCTCGCTCACTTTGGCCTCCCAAACGGGCAGCTTCGGGACTCCTCCGTCGGACACGTTGATCTGATGCACATGCGGATAGGGCGGCCTGCTAGGCAGCATTAGCTCTCTCCGTCGCACGATTCCGGCCTGAAAAACTCCAACGCTACCCAGCCCTCTTCTTCACCCCGTTCCGAGCACACAAGGCCGAGACTGGACAAGTGATCGATGATCTCAACCTGCTGTTCACCGAGAATGCCGGAGACCATTATTCTCGCTCCTTGCATCGCCAAGCCGGCCAAGTCGTCGGTGAGATTTAAGACCGTCTGTCGATCGAGATTGGCCAGCACGAGATCGGCGGCAGCTCGTCTCTCCTGTGGCAGATCAGCCAACGTCCCACACACGATGTCGATCTGATCGTTCAATCCATTCTTGGCGACATACTCTCTCGCACAATCTACCGCGACAGGATCAATCTCAACTCCAATAGCGGACTTTGCCCCCAGTTTGACGGCTGCCATGGCCAAGATGGCGCTGCCGGCACCGACATCCAGCACCATTTCTCCACCGCGGACGTTTTGTTGCAACCACATGAGCAGCATACGCGTCGTCGCATGGTGGCCGGTACCAAAGGCTTGTTTTGGATCCAGCACGATCTCGATATCGTTCGGATCCAGCACGACCACCTCCCAACTCGGACGAATGACGAGCCTTCCGATCCGAAGGGGCTGCACGGAACGAGCCCACGCCTCATTCCAATCTTGAGACGGAATCTGCTTCACCGAAACAGCAACACCTTCGCGCGAGGGGGCCAGGTCCGAGACGACCAGGCGTAACGAGGCGAGTCGATCTTCACTCCATTGATCCTCTGGCCAATACAGATGGACTACACCCTGATCTTCCCATGCGCCTTGCACAGAAGTATCGTCCAACCGACTCAACAATTCCCCTGCGTCGAGCCGTTCTTGGATACAGACCTCAACCCAGTTCGTCGACATGGTGATTCACTCTACCTGACTCGCGACACGGCACACCCAATGTATGTAGCCGATCTGGTTAGGGCGGGACTCCGACACACTTCATCATTTGACGTTCCAATCCGTTCCCAGTAAGGTCTGCTGTCATGACCACTTCGAGAAGCGCTCAACTCAAAACCATGATTCGTCGAACGGATCGCCTGATCGAACGTGGCACCGGAATCAGCGCATCCTTTACACGATGGCGGCTGGCCATTTTCCTCATCGGCCTTGTCGCCACGATCGCCCTCTACAAGCTCGACTGGTACCACAGCGGAAACCTCAGTCTCGGGCTGTTCCTGACCGTCTTCCTGGCCGTGGCGGCGTATCATAACAGGGTCGAAACGCGGATTCACCGGCTCCGCCACTGGAAGCATATCAAGCTGACTCATCTGGCTCGGATCGCATTGGATTGGTCCGCGATTCCACCACGGCCTGGTGAGGCTCCGAAGTCTCATTCGTTCGCCGCCGATCTGGATCTCTTTGGTCCGCATTCCTTAACGCATCTCCTCGACACAACTGTATCGGACCATGGCCGAGAACGTTTACAGAGTTGGCTCCTGGAACAGCCGGCTCCCCCGACAGACTGGCATACGCGGCAGTCTTTGGTGAAAGAACTGACACTTCGCTCCTTATTCCGTGACCGTCTTGCGCTCGATGCGAAATTGACAGGGGATCAGGAAATCAACGGCAAGCGATTGGCCGCCGTCGCGGAACATCCGATCAGCTTGCCACACCTGGACACCATCCTTGCGGTCCAAAGCCTTCTCGCCCTGACGACGATCAGCCTCGCCCTCGCCACGATCTTCGGGCTGCTCCCCGGCTATTGGATGTTTTCATTTGCGGCCTACGTGGTGATCTACTTCATGACCGACCAGGGGGAAGAGTTGCTGGAGCATGCGGTTGGTTTGCATCATGAAACGGAGCGGCTAGCCACAGTCCTCGGTTATATTGAGCGGTACGCGAGGCGGCGAAATACGGCACTGGCTTCAACGTGGGCCACGCTGATCGGTGGAGCCAGTCCCACGTTGCAACTTGCACGCGCCGCGCGCACATTGCACGCAATCAGCATCAAGGCTCACCCCCTCGTCCATCTGGCGGCCAACGCGCTCTGTCCATGGGATCTCTGGTTCCTGCGCCGGCTGATTCACACGCAACACGAGATCAAGCAAGCCCTCCCTCAGTGGCTGAACTGTTTAGCAGAAATCGAAGCGGCGGCGGCGCTGGCCACCTTTGCGTTTCTCCACCCGGACTACGCCTGGCCGACCCCGCTCACCCCAATCGGTGAACAGAACGGCGCCTCCCCAAGTTTGCAAGCTGGTCGACTCGCGCACCCGCTGCTGTCCGCCAAAACCCGCGTCGCCAACGATGTTCGTTTGGCTGGGCGTGGCTCGATCCACCTCATCACGGGCTCCAACATGTCCGGCAAGAGCACCTTCCTCCGTACCATTGGGATCAATCTCTGTCTCGCACAAGCTGGGGGACCTGTCTGTGCGCGCTCATTCGAGTGGACATGGAGTCGGCTGGCCTGTTGTATCCGCGTCGATGATTCGCTCGATGCCGGTTTGTCGTTTTTTTACGCTGAAGTCAAACGACTCAAGACGATCCTGGATGCTACTCGGGAGTCGACTGCGCCACCCACACTGTTTCTGATCGACGAGATTTTCAAAGGCACCAACAACCGGGAGCGGCTCATCGGTAGCCAGGCCTACATTACGACCCTGTCGCAAGGAAACGGCTTCGGCCTGGTCAGCACCCACGATCTGGAGCTGGCGGATTTGGAAACGACTGTGCCAAGACTAATCAATGCGCATTTTCAAGAAACAGTGTCGAACGGCGCACTCGAGTTCGATTACAGGCTCCGACCAGGCCCCTGCCCAACGACAAACGCCCTAAGGATTATGGAGCTTGAAGGCCTGCCAATCCCCGAGCGAAAACCTCTCTGACCCTTAGGCAACGCTCTATCGACATGGCACTTCTCGACTCAGAGTAGCCTCGTTCCCTTTGAACTTTGTGCGATAATTCAGCATAGTATGCCGAACTGAAACGGAACCCTCCGCACACCTGTCCATGACTGAGACGCCATCACATCGTCTGCGCGCTTTACTCCTCGCCCAATTCTGTAGCGCGTTCAATGACAATGCGTGGAAGTTGATGGTCGCCCTCCTCGCAATCCGTCAAATCACTGTTACCGTCGGCCAGACAGGGCCCGCGTTCGAAGCGGCTTCCCAGACTCAGGCCACCATCGCCTTTGTGGTCTTCACCCTGCCGCTCATGCTGTTCTCCTTGGTTGCGGGAGTGTTTTCTGACCGGTTGAGCAAGCGCTCAGTCATCATCGCGATGAAAATCGTCGAAGTGGCATTGATGGGAGCCGGAACGATGGTGCTCTGGAGCAGCCCCGCCGGCGGCACAGCTCTCTTGGTTGTGCTTGCAGCCATGGGAATTCACAGCGCAATTCTCAGCCCAGCAAAGTATGGCATCCTGCCGGAGCTGCTTCCCTACGAGCATCTTTCCATGGGAAACGGCCTGCTGAAGCTCTGGACGTTTGTTGCCATTATTGCCGGCACGTCCTCCGGCGGTGTTCTTCTCCAATACTCAGAAGCAGCTCCTTGGCAAGCCGGTCTCATCTTGACGGTTGTCGCCACCATGGGAGCCGCAGCGGCTTATGCGATACCTCGCGTTCCCCCCGCTCGTTCGGAAGGTGGTGTAGGGACAAGTCTGTCCGTAGCCTGGGCGACCATTCGAGCAGACCGTCTACTCAGCATGGCGATCGGCATCAACGTTGTCTTCTGGACCATCGCGAGCTTGTTTGGGCAAGACATGCTGATCTACGCCAAGAGCCGACTGGCGCTTTCGGATGCACTCTCTGGTCTTCCAATGGCGATTCTCGCAATCGGGATCGGAATCGGCGCCGTCCTAGCCGGCCGACTCTCGGCCTCCAAGATTGAAATCGGCCTGATCCCGCCAGGTGCGATCGGGCTGGCCCTGGGACTGTTCATCTTAGGGCTTATTCCTCCAAGCCTCACCTGGGCACTCGTACTGATGGGTGCACTCGGCATCGCCAGCGGGTTTATCAATGTACCGATCAACGCCCTGATTCAGTGGCGAGCCCCGGCCGACCATCGCGGCGCCGTCATCGCCCTCGGCAATACCTTCGTGTTCGGCGGTATCCTTGCCGGTTCTTTGGGCGCTGGTCTTCTGTCGCTGCTGGGCCTTTCAAGCAGCGAAATCTTGCTGGCCTGTGCCTTCTTCTCACTGATCGGAACCCTGGTCATCATCTGGTTGCTGCCGAACAGCCTGCTGCGGTTCGTCGTGGCCCTTCTGCCTCGTGTCCTGTACCGCCTCACCGTGATTGGGCAAGACCACATTCCTCGTGAAGGTGGTGCGTTGCTGGTTCCCAACCATGTGTCATTCATCGATGGATTTCTCCTAATCGCGAGTCTCGAGCGTCCGGTGCGATTTGTGGTTGATGAGCAATACGCAGGCCACCCACTCTTCAAGCTTTTCATGAAACGGCTCAACGTCATCTCGATTTCTTCAGCAGGAACCCCTCGCATGATCCTTCGCGCTCTACGTAACGCGGGATATGCGCTGGATAACGGCGAGCTTGTCTGCATTTTTCCTGAAGGCCAGATCACTCGCGCCGGCACGCTCCTGCCGTTCCGTCGGGGTTTTGAACGGATCGTAAAAGGACGAACGGCACCGATCATCCCGGTTCACCTGGATCGCGTCTGGGGCAGCATCTTCAGCTTCAATCACGGACGCTTTCTCTGGAAAGTTCCGGAACAACTCCCCTACCCAGTCACGGTCTCGTTCGGTGCACCGTTGCCTCCAGGTACGACGGCGGACACATTGCGCGCGAAGATTCACGAGCTCGGCGAAGCGGCCTGGCAACTTAGGAAACCTGGTCGCCGGTCTCTCCATCGTCAGTTCATCTCAGCGATGCGTCGCTACCCATTCCGCATGGCCATGGCCGACCAGAATCGTCCCCGCGTGTCGTCAATGCAGGCCCTAATCGGATCGATCGTCCTTGCGCGCACGCTTCGACCTTACTGGCAGGGCCAAGACCATGTCGGCGTCCTGCTACCGCCGACGGTCGCCACAGCTTTGGTGAACGTGGCTGTGGCTCTCTGCGGTAGAACTATCGTGAACCTGAACTACACGGTCGGAAAATCCGGTTTGGAAGCCGCAGTGCGCCTGGCAGGGCTGAGCACGATCATTACGAGCCATACCTTTATCGAGAAAGCCAAGCTCGAATTGCCTGATGGACCGTCGGTGATTTGGCTGGAAGATGTGGCCATGACGATTGGCACTGGCCAGAAAGCGGTCGCTGCGCTCCTGGCCCTGTTCGCTCCCTGCCGCCTCATCGAACGAGCCTGCGGGCAAGTCACTCCACTTACTCCCGACAGCCTGGCCACGATCATCTTCAGCAGCGGCAGTACCGGAGAACCCAAGGGTGTCATGCTCTCGCACTTCAACATCGACGCCAACTGCCAAGGCGCCACACAGATGCTTCATCTCTATCAAGACGAACGGGTGCTCGGCATCTTGCCGTTCTTTCATTCGTTCGGATACATGGTCTTCTGGTTCGTCATGTTCAACAACGCGGCGATGATCTTTCACCCGTCACCGCTCGATGTGGCTGCGATCGGCGAACTGATTCGCCAATATCGCCTCACGTTCATCGTCATCACCCCAACGTTCCTCCAGCTTTATGTCCGCCGCTGTACGCCGGAACAATTCAGCTCTGTGCGCGTCATTCTCACCGGCGCGGAAAAGCTGTCCACACGGCTTGCACAGTCCATCGAGGACAAGTTTGGGATCGGACCGATCGAAGGCTACGGCGTCACGGAATGTGCTCCTGTCATCGCCGTCAACTGCCCAGACTTCCGCGCTGCAGGGTATTACCAACCGGCATCGCGCCGCGGTACCGTCGGCCAACCGCTCCCTGGGGTGTCTCTACGGATTGTGGATCCAGACCATTACACCCTGTTGCCAACTGGCGCGTCCGGCATGTTGCTGGTGAAGGGACCGAACGTGATGAACGGCTATCTAGGCCGCGAAGACCTCACCACCCAGGTGATGCGGGACGGCTGGTACGTCACTGGGGACATCGCTTCGTTGGATGACGATGGATTTTTGACCATCACCGACCGGCTTTCTCGGTTCTCCAAAATCGGAGGCGAGATGGTCCCGCACGGGAAAGTTGAAGAAGCGTTGCAACGGGTAGCCGGAGCCGATTCCCAAGTCTTCGCCGTGACCGGCCTTCCTGATGACAAGAAGGGAGAGAGGTTGGTCGTACTGCATACACTCGATGAAAGAATGATCCCCGATATCCTGGCAAAGTTATCGACAAGCGGCCTTCCCAATCTTTTCATTCCCTCACGGAGCCACTTCGTACAAGTCGAGGTCTTGCCTGTTTTAGGAACCGGCAAGCTGGATCTGCGAGGTGTGAAACGCATGGCCATGGAACGCCTACAAGGAAGTGCTGAGTCCTGAGATCATGTGAGAATGACGCAATCCAAATCGCTCATCGATTGCCATGTTCACCTCGCCGCGTTGCCCGACGGTGACAACGGCTGCTACATCTCGCCGAAGCTACTTCGCAGTCCGTTGTTCCGTTTTCTCCTCTGGAAACATGCCCTCTCACCGGCACATCCACATGAGGCCAATCAGCAATATCTAAACGACCTCATCACGGAGTTACGCGCCTCACGCCATGTTTCGAAGGCGGTGCTGCTCGGCATGGATGGATTCTACGATCACACCGGTCTGCTTAATCGCCAGCACACCGACTTTCTGGTCGGCAACGACTACGTGTTCAAGGCCGTGAACGCCAACCCGGATATCTTTTTGGCGGGTCCATCCGTCAATCCGCAGCGCGAAGATGCCATCGATGAAGTGCATCGCTGTGCCGATGCCGGTGCCGTCCTGATCAAAGTGTTACCCAACGCCCAGCACTTCGATCCAGCTGATCTGAAGTACATCCCGTTCTACCGAGCGCTGGCCCAACGGAAGCTGCCCTTCTTAAGTCATGTCGGTTATGAATTCAGTCTCATCGGGAAAGACCAATCGCTTGGAGATCCGGAACGGCTGCGTCTAGCGCTGGACGAAGGGGTGACCGTCATCGCAGCCCATGCCTGCAGCTACGGCCTGATGCTGTATGAAAAGTTTTTGCCCACTTTTCGAGAACTCGTGCGGCGTTATCCGCACTTCTACGCCGACATTTCGGCCCTCACCCAGCCTCATCGTTTGAAGATGCTCCTCCATCTACGACATCAGCCAGACCTTCAATCGCGCCTCTTCTTTGGGACGGACTACCCACTGTCTGTTTTCCACATAGCGGCTTGGGGGCGGGTAGGTCTGGGCACCTTGTGGAGTATGATCCGCACGAAAAACCGGTTCGACCGACAGGTTGAGGTGTGTACAGGGCTTGGGCTTGGATTCCGCTCACTCGGAGCGCTTTTGACACCCCCAACAAGTCACTAGGCAAAGATGGAGCGTGATCAGATACTAGCCACCCTTCGCGAAAGGATTCTGGCATTTGCGACATCACGTGTATCAAGGGATCATGCCGAGGACCTGACCCAAGAGGTGCTGACAGTCCTCCATGATAAGTATCCAATGGTTTGCGCGCTGACGGAACTGGTCCCTCTTGCTTTTCAAGTTCTGCGATACAAAATGCTGGATGCCCATCGGAAAGCCTTGAGGCGCGGGGAGTACAATCAGGAATCGATCGAAGAACTGCCGCTTATCGATACCGGCGACGATCCGATCACTCAACTCGACCAGAAACAACGCGTTGGTCGGCTGCTCGCCGCCATGGCCCAACTCGGAGAACGTTGCCGGGAGTTGTTCAGATGGAAGCTGGAAGGCAAGAGCTTCCCAGAGATTCAGAAATTGATGAATCAGACCTCGATCAATACAATCTACACATGGGACTTGCGGTGCCGAAAGCAATTGTTGGCGTTCATGGGCGATAGTTGGGAGTAGCCATTCAACGACTATGTCCGCGCATGATTTAGAGAAGCTGCTTGGTGGCTTTGCAGCCGACACGTTGACGCCTGAAGAAAAGCAACAGCTCTACAGCGCGGCGCTGCAAGACCAACAACTATTCAACTCGCTCGCTGACGAACAGGCACTGAAAGAATTACTGGCTGATCCCGTAGTGCGTCGTAGGCTCTTGCATTCTGTACAGGAGACAGGCTCGACAACTGACAGAGGCTCTGTGCCATGGCGCACCTGGTTCCCCCGCCCAGCCGGACTTGCATGGGCTGGTGGCCTCGCCGCAGCCGTATTCGCGGTTGTCCTAGGCACGAATGTCTATCAAGAAAGTTTAAGACAGGCAGGCCGATCCGTCGCCATCGAAGAGGAGCTGGCTAGAACCGGACCTACTCGAGCACCTTCTGAACCTCAACCAGCCTCACCTGCGATCGGTGAGTCTCGGTTGAAGGCACAAGCCAATCCAAAAGCGGCAGACGCACCTGGGAAAGAAGCACATGTCGCCAAGACGGCCAAACAAGAAACCGAGATGACGGTCAAGTCAAATGAAGAGCAGGCTGCGACATACCCCGAACCGGATGTGTTACGAGGACGTTCTCAATCAACTCCGCATACATTCACCCAATCGAAAGAAGATGCACCGGACTCGGCCGATCAAAATCGCACGAGCGCATCCTCGACTTCCGCTTTGGTGCCTGCGCCGGCCAATGGACCGGCTACCACGGCACCTAGTGGCCAAGTTGGCTCAGCGCTGAGCGCTCGCTCCTTGTTCTACGGAGACACAGCGGAATTTACTTCTCAACTGATGACAGGAGAACAAGACCGTAGTCATTCCGCCCAGCAATTCGAACGGCTTGCACAGAAGAAGAGACTGTCACGCGCCAGCCAAGCAGGGAACCTTGCCAGCGAGATCAAGCCATTAGGCATTCGTTACAGCCTGGCGACGTACGGAATGGAGGGGCCTCATGATAACAGAGACGCAAGAGCCTCGATCCAGGCAGATTCGACCGACCTGCTGATCGAAGCTAATCAGGACGGCTTCTTTCAGGTGTGGGGAGATGACGGTGCCTTACAGCCTCACCTCCTGTTCCCTCTGACAGAACAAGACCCGGTTTCATCACGGCTGATTGCCCATCAGCTTAGGAGAATTCCCATTCTTGCTGTCTATCGGACGATTACTATTCTCGTCTCGCGCATGCCATTCGGAACACTCTTCAGTAAGGACCTCGTCGAGATGAATCGATCGCCCCTTGGGCAACTTCAAGAATCCTCCACTTCCATGGGAGCGTCCGGCTCCCAAGAACTGGCGATCTACGTGGTCAATCAGGATCCCTCGGTGGGCATACTCATGGTCCGGATTCCGATGCACCAACCATGAGAAGTCGACCAGTACGGTCGAAGAGCGCTCCGGCACAACAAAGGGGCCGTTCTCTGTGGGAGAACGGCCCCTTTGAACTACCCCAGTAACCGATCGCAAGGATCTTATGGGCTTACCGAAATACGATCCTTGATGAGGTCGAAGGTTTCCTTCGGCACGACATTCTTCGCCACCAATTCACCCTTCACCCGATAGGGACGGTTATTTACGATCCGATCGGCTTCATCCTGATTCAACCCCAAGAAGAGAATCATATCGTTTGCTGAAACTTTATTGATATTCATCGACGTGGAAGTCGCTGCCGGAGCGACGGAAGCCGTCCCGGATGACCCCTGTTTTGGAGTCAGTGTAGCCGCCTGCGCTGATCCCCCTGCCTGAGACCGATCCTTGAGTTCCTTCTGATAGCGAGCCACCAATGATTTCAGTGTGTCATTATGACGTTTGACGTCCTGATATTCTTGCTTTACGTTCCGATTTTGGGCCGACAACGCTCTGACTTTGTCCTCCAGCTCCTTCGTTCGGGACTCAATCGTTCCTCGTTCTGCGTCACGTCCGTGTTCAATTCGTTGCAGTTCATCCCGAGCGGCCTCGGCCTCGTTGTTGAATTTGACGTTCAGCTCCTTGAGCGTCCGCACCTGCTGTTCCATCGCGACTTTCTGTTGGCGAGCTTTTTCCACCTCCATCTTGGCGCTATCCGCTTCGGTCAGCGCTTCTTGGTATTTCTTGTTGGAGACGCAACCCGTAGTCAACACCGCGCCAATCAACACTATCGCCATCGCCGTCCACTCGCGTTTCATGCGATCCTCCCTCCATCAAGTCTTACAGCCTGAATGTGTTTCGTACGGATCTCCATTCCCACCCTATCCTGCACCTCGTCCTTGGAATGGCTTTCTTTGTGTGTATGCCAACCTCCAGGCGTTGTCAACATATTTGCTCTTGCGTGAGACCGATCTCGCACTCATCTTCAATACGATAAGAAGATCTCACGCGCTTGACGGATCGTCATTGCTCTGTGATTATTCGTGACATTCTATCAAACAAAACCAGGGAGGGTGAACCTTCTCTATTTGCAATCGGTAGTGGAGTACATAATGAATGAATGGGGTCCAGCACTCGCAGTGATCCTCGGAGTCGTGGAGGGATTGACGGAGTTTCTCCCCGTCTCGTCCACCGGGCATCTCATCCTAGTCGGCCATGCTCTTGGGTTCACCGGCGATGTGGCCGCAAACGCGGAAATCGCGATCCAATTGGGCGCCATTCTGGCCGTCATCGTGTTTGAACGGGAAAAAATCGGCCGGCTTCTTTCCGGAGCCTGGCAGGAACAAAAGGTATTGCGTTCGGCTACCGCAAGCGAACCACTGGCCTCCTGGGCCGACCGCATCAAGGCCTCTATGCGAAGTCATCCGAACTTGTGGTTCTTGATCGGGCTAGGAATCGCCTTTCTGCCGGCTGCCGCACTCGGCCTCGCGGCGCACGGATGGATCAAATCACATTTATTCACCCCGCAAACCGTGGCCACCACTTCGATCCTCGGAGGCATTATCATCCTTGTCGTGGAAGCCACCAAGCGCACGAGTCAGGCGATGAGTCTGGAACAAGTTTCACCCATCCATGCGTTCTGGATCGGAGTCGCACAATGCGCGTCGTTGATTCCAGGCATGTCCCGATCCGGCTCCACCATCATCGGAGGCCTACTTGCGGGACTCGACCGGAAGGTCGCCACGGAGTATTCCTTTTTTCTCGCTCTCCCGACCATCATTGCGGCCACTCTCTACGAAACATGGAAGGCGCGCGGGACATTTACCGAGCAGGACTTTCTGGCACTCGCTCTTGGGATGGTTATTTCATTCCTGGTGGCTTGGGCCGTCATCGCTGCCTTCCTCACCTATGTCCAGCGGCATACCTTGCGGGCGTTTGCGTACTATCGTATTATGCTTGGAGTCTTGGTTTTATTGGTCGCCAGTTGAAAGGAGTTGTTCATGGCTTCGGATACGATTCATGTTTACGATACCTGGGTCAACGGGAAGAACGGTCGCATTCACTTCGACGTGATGACGACGGATGAAGTAACCGCGCTCAAGCTTGCCAAGGAGTACTTGGTCGGCATCGGGGAACCAACCGCTGCGGTGACGACAAAAGAATGTCAATTTTGTCACAGCGAACCGCTGGCCATGTTTTCGGCGGAGCAGCAGAAACAAGTCAAGGAGAAAGGCGGATTTATCGTCCCAATGCCAGCCTAGTACCGAAGCCAAGCGTCTTGGTGCCAAGGTATCCACGGTACCAATATATTTCCAAAGCCCGACACACAAAACATGAGTCATGCTAGGGGAATGAGGTGGGCTCTGAAGCTGTAGAAGGGTCGGGCTTCTTCTCAAATGCGAAGTGAATGATCAGGAAGATCACGCCGACGGTGATCGCGGAGTCCGCCACGTTGAATGCGGGCCAATGGTAGCTTTCGACATACACATCGAGAAAATCGATCACTTCCCCGAACCGCAATCGATCGATCAAGTTGCCGATCGCGCCGCCAAGAATTCCCGCCACACTTACGCGACCGACCCAGTCCCGCTCGGGCATCCGCACCAAGATCGTACCGAGCAAGCCAAGGGCGAAGATCGAGGTCAGCCCGAAAAAAACCATCCGAAACGCGTTGCTGCTCCCAGCCAACAAGCCGAACGCCGCTCCAGGGTTCCGAATATACGTCAGACTGAAGAGGTTGGGGATGACAGGAATCGACTCGTGCAAGCGCATCGTTTGCATGATCTGCTGTTTCGTCAGCTGATCAAGAAGAATGATGCTGCCGGTCACCGACGCCAACGCCATATTGCGAAGCCACGATGCACTCAATGGACGGCCTCCACACACCGCTCGCATAGCGTTGGATGATCACGATCCTTTCCGACAGCTTCTCGATAGTTCCAACAGCGTTCGCACTTGGTCCCACTAGCCTTACCCACATCAATGGCAAACCCTTTAGCCAGGTCAACCAAGAAATGCGGACCGGTAGGGATTTGAGGAACCGCGTGCAACTCAACCTGAGAAACAATAAACAGCGCGTGGAGAAACGATTCATTGCCCTTTAGCTCTATGTATGTTTCTGGATTTGTTTCTTGAGCATAGAGGATAACCTTCGCCTCCAAAGAGGAGCCTATGATCTTTTCTCGTCGTTTTTCTTCCAACTTCAGCTGTACTTTGCTTCGCAAATAAAGAAGGTCGTCCCATCGCTGAGACAGCCTAGGATCAGAAAACCAATTTGGGTCGCTATCGGGAAAAGCTGAAAGATGAACACTCGCTGGGCGCTCGGCATTGCCTGCAGATCCGGGCAACATCCTCCAGATCTCATCTGCTGTAAAGCTTAGGACCGGAGCCATGAGTTTAGTAATGGCAACCAGAATGTCCATCATCGCAGTCTGTGAACTTCGCCGAGATGGATCGTCCTTCTTAAAGGTGTAGAGACGGTCCTTCAGAATATCGAGGTAAATCGAGCTGAGATCCACGGAGCAGAAATTGTTAAGTTCATGGAATACGCTATGGAATTCGAACTCCTCATAGTCTTTCTTAATCCGATCAATGAGTTCCCCGAGCCGCAACAATACCCATCGATCCAATTCTGACAACTGATCGTGAGGAACACGGTGGCTCACTGGATCGAAGTCATACAAATTGCTCAACAGGAAGCGACACGTATTGCGGATCTTCCGATAGGCCTCGATCAAGTGAGTCAGAATCTCCTGCGAGATGCGCAGATCTTCCCGATAATCCTGAGCCGCCACCCAAAGTCGGAGGATTTCTGCACCCGACTGTTTAATGACGTCCTGCGGGGCGACCACATTCCCGGCCGACTTGGACATCTTCTTCCCCTGCCCGTCCACGACGAACCCATGTGTCAACACCGCTTGGTAGGGCGCGCGATGATCCGTCGTGACGCCGGCCAATAAGGCGCTATGGAACCAGCCCCGATGTTGGTCGGACCCTTCAAGATACAAATCGGCGTGCCACTTTCTTGGCTTCAGCACAGCCGCATAGCTCACGCCGGATTCAAACCACACATCGAGAATGTCTCGTTCTTTCTCAAAACTTGTCCCACCACATTGTGGACAGGTTGTTCCAGGAGGCAACAGATCGGCAGCGGATCGTTCGAACCACACATCCGCACCGTTTGACTCCATCAAGACCGCAACATGTTCAACGACGGAGGGCTCGGCCAGCACGTGATGACACGCGCTACACGTAAACCCTGGAATCGGAACACCCCATACCCGCTGACGTGAAAGGCACCAGTCGGGCCGGTTTTCGATCATGCCGAAGATCCGATCGCGGCCATAGCCTGGAATCCAGCGGACCCTTTCGATCTCTGCCAGCGCCTCTCTCCGCAAGTCATTCGTCTCCATCGAGACGAACCATTGCTCAGTTGCGCGGAAGATCACGGGATTCTTACACCGCCAACAGTGCGGATACGAATGGTGCAGCGAACCGTGCCCCAATAAGCGCCCATTCCCCCGCAAATACTCCACGATCTTCGGATTCGCCTTGAAGACCTGCTGGCCGGCGAATTCCTTCACAACGGCCGTAAACCGACCACCGCTATCCACCGGCGCGAGAATTTCAAGCCGCTCCCCGGGCGAAGCCTTCGCATTGTGCTCCAGCACAAGGAGATAGTCTTCCATGCCATGGCCAGGCGCGATGTGTACACACCCGGTACCCTGATCGAGCGTGACAAAATCTCCAAGCAAGATGGGTGACAGGCCGGTGGACAACGGACGTTGCGTTTCCAACCCCTCAAAACCTTCCCCACCTTTCCTCACTCCTACGACACGATAGTCCTTGATCCCACAAGCCTTCGCAACGTTGTCCACGAGCTTTTCTGCCACGATCAGCAGTTCATCGCCGGTTTGGACAAAGGCATAGTCGAAATCTTGGTGGATGCAGACAGCTTGATTGGCCGGCAGGGTCCATGGCGTCGTCGTCCAAATGACGACGGACACGAGCTTCATTCCGTCAGGAAAGGAAATACCCGGAAAGTTCTTCTCGAGAACAGACGGTGATGTGACGACAGGAAATTTCACGTAGATCGACGGTGACGTGTGGTCGTCATACTCAACTTCCGCTTCCGCCAGCGCTGTTTGATCCTGGGTGCACCAGAGAACCGGCTTGAGGCCCTTATAGACCCCCCCGCGCTCCACAAATTTTCCGAATTCACGAATGATCGTGGCCTCGTACGCCGGAGTCATTGTCAGGTAGGGATGGTCCCATTCTCCCAACACCCCCAGCCGCTTGAATTCCTCTCGCTGAATGTTGACGTAGCGTTCGGCATAGTCCCGGCAGAGTTTCCGAATGGCCGACACGTCTAAGTCTTTTTTCTTGTCGCCCAATTCCTTCATGACTTGATGCTCGATCGGCAACCCATGGCAGTCCCACCCTGGCACGTAGGGCGCGTGGAAGCCCACCATCGTCTTCGATTTGACGATGATGTCCTTGAGCACCTTGTTCAGAGCATGTCCGATGTGGATACGACCGTTGGCATAAGGAGGGCCATCATGCAGCACATACCGAGGCCGTCCCTCCCCCAAGGCTTGAATCTGGTCATAGAGCTTCTGTTCTTCCCACCAGGCCAGCATCGCAGGTTCCCGCTGAGGCAAATTGGCCTTCATGGGGAAATCGGTTTTCGGAAGATTGAGCGTTGATTTGTAATCCATAGGACTATGGAATCCGAACACTCACCGTACGATCATACAGAATCGTGGGACTATACCGGAAGGAAGGGGGGAGGTGCCAGCCCTAACTGATAGCCATCATTCGGTCAAGCGCAACCTTTGCCCAGTGCTTGTCATCCTCTGGCACGCTGATGCGATTCACGACGTGCCCTTCAGCCAGATTCTCGATCGCCCAGCAGAGGTGCGCGGCATCGATCCGGAACATGGTGGCGCACTGACAGACAGTGGAGGATAGGAAGAACACTTTCTTGTCGGTGAGTTCGTGTTTCAAGCGATTGACGAGATTCAGTTCCGTCCCAACCGCCCACGTCGTGCCGGCCGGAGCGGCAGTAACCGTGCGGATAATGAATTCAGTCGATCCGATGAGATCGGCCCTGTTCACCACATCCTCGTGACACTCGGGATGGACGATAACTTTGCCGCCTGGATACTGCTTGCGAAAGTGATCCGCATGCACCGGCTGGAACATTTGATGGACGCTGCAATGCCCCTTCCACAAGATCAGTTTGGCGCGCTTGATGGCGTCTCTGGTGTTCCCGCCGTTGGGTTGATAGGGATCCCACACGATCATCTGTTCGCGGGGGATACCCATTTTGTTCGCCGTATTCCGCCCCAAGTGTTCGTCTGGGAAGAAGAGAATCTTTTCTCGCCTCGCCCAACACCATTCGATCACCGCTTTTGCGTTGGAGGAGGTGCACGTAATTCCTCCATGTTCGCCACAAAACGACTTAAGGACTGCCGCCGAGTTCACATACACCGCCGGCATCACAGTCTCTTCCACTGGAACCACACGTCCTAAGGCTTCCCAGCATTGGTCGACTTGCTCGATCGCAGCCATATCGGCCATCGAGCAGCCAGCCGCCATATCCGGCAGAATGACCGTTTGCTGGGAGCGGCTGAGGATGTCCGCCGTCTCCGCCATGAAGTGCACGCCGCAAAAGACAATGTAGGGCCGCTCGGACCGCTCGGCGGCTAGTTTGGCCAACAAGAGCGAGTCGCCACGAAAATCGGCATGCCGAATGACCTCGTCCCGCTGGTAATTGTGGCCCAGGATCATGGCTCGCTCGCCCAGCACCTGCTTGGCCGCAACGATTCGGCAGTACAATACTTCCGGCGCCAGCGCCTGGTACTCGTCAATTGGCTTCGATACTGTCACAGTCGCTGACACAGATCCTCCCAAGAAAAAGGAAAGTCATTCTACGATAGCCACCCCTCACAATCAATCAATTGCCCAGTGCGGAAAAGTCCTAGTTAGGGCGCCCAAAGGATAGTCGGCACGGTGGGTCTAATAGCCGATTGACTTCGAGGCCTTGGAGTACTACGATCATTAACAATCGCTAGGGGAGCCTTGAGCTGAGAGTCCGAATGATCGGACGACCCTCACAACCTGACCTGGGTAATACCAGCGTAGGGAAGTCGGACGACAGCGGACCCTGTGAAGAGTCAGCCGCGTTCCCGGCTCCTGGGAAGGCGGCTTTTTTATCGGCAAGGGCCGCGGTTGCAGGCTGTTCTGCCAACTCCGACAACTACGGAAAGGATCTCACTTATGAGCATCCAAACACATACACACGGATCCGACAACGGAAATGGAGTGGTCACCTCGTCTGTTCCGCTGACCACCACGCCGTTTCCCGCATCGCGTAAGATTTATGTAAATGGAGTACATCCTGGTGTTCGTGTCCCTATGCGTGAAATCAGTCTGAATTCGACAAAAGGAACGAATGGCACGCAATCGAGTAACAACCCCGTGATTGTCTACGACACGTCGGGTCCTTATACAGACTCCTCTATCCCACTCGAAATCCGCCAGGGACTCGAACCACTGCGACGCACTTGGGTCATCAGCCGAGAAGATGTCGAGGAACTTCCGGAAGTCAGCTCCGCCTATGGTCGAATGCGCGCAGCAGACCCGAAGTTGGCTGAACTGCGGTTTCAACACATCCGCAAGCCCTTGCGGGCAAAAGCGGGCAGGACCGTTACCCAACTGTATTACGCCAGGAAAGGGATCATCACTCCGGAAATGGAGTTCATCGCGATTCGTGAAAACCAGTCCCGTGAGGCTGCAGGTCAATTAAGCAACCAGAATAGCCAGGGTGGCGGTGTAAAACAGCATCCGGGATTTGCCTGGGGCGCCTCCATTCCTCAAGTGATCACGCCCGAGTTCGTGCGCGCCGAAGTGGCCCGTGGTCGTGCGATCATCCCCTCGAACATCAACCATCCGGAAAGCGAGCCAATGATCATCGGCCGGAACTTTCTCGTGAAGATCAACTCCAACATCGGCAATTCCGCTGTCGCTTCATCCATCGAAGAGGAAGTCGAGAAGATGATCTGGTCGACGCGCTGGGGAGCCGATACCGTCATGGACTTATCGACCGGCAAAAACATTCACGAAACCCGTGAATGGATCATCCGCAATTCACCGGTGCCGATCGGAACCGTACCGATTTATCAAGCGCTTGAAAAAGTGACCGGCAAAGCGGAAGATCTCACGTGGGAAATTTTCCGTGACACGCTGATCGAACAGGCGGAACAGGGCGTCGACTATTTCACGATTCACGCCGGCGTGCGCCTGGCCTACGTGCCGATGACGGCCAAACGCATGACCGGGATTGTTTCGCGCGGTGGTTCGATCCACGCAAAATGGTGCCTGGCCCACCATCAGGAAAACTTCGCGTACACGCACTTTGAGGAAATCTGCGAGATCATGAAAGCCTACGACGTCGCGTTCAGCCTCGGTGATGGGCTCCGACCAGGATCGATCGCCGATGCCAACGATGACGCGCAGTTTGCCGAACTTGCCACACTAGGCGAGCTGACGAAGATTGCCTGGCGGCATGATGTGCAGGTGATGATTGAAGGTCCCGGCCATGTTCCCATGCATCTGATTCAAGCCAACATGGAAAAGCAGCTCCAGGCCTGTCACGAAGCTCCATTTTACACCCTTGGCCCACTGACGACCGATATTGCTCCCGGCTACGACCACATTACGTCCGGCATCGGTGCTGCGATGATAGGCTGGTACGGGTGCGCGATGCTCTGCTACGTCACCCCCAAGGAGCATTTGGGATTGCCGACTCGCGATGACGTCAAAACCGGCGTCATTACCTATAAAATCGCGGCCCACGCGGCTGACCTCGCCAAAGGTCATCCTGGCGCCCAAGCCCGAGATAATGCGCTGTCGAAAGCGCGATTCGAATTCCGATGGGAAGACCAGTTCAATCTCTCGCTCGATCCGGAAACCGCGCAGCAGTTCCATGACGAAACACTGCCGGATAACGCGGCTAAAGTCTCACATTTCTGCTCTATGTGCGGTCCTCATTTTTGTTCCATGAAAATCACGCAGGACGTCCGAGAGTACGCCGCGCAGCTCCAGGTAGACGAACAGCAGGCAATTCAAATCGGCATGAAAGAGAAATCCGAAGAGTTTAAGAAGACCGGCTCCGAGATTTACCGGTAGGAGTCTCAATGGCCAAACCACGACCAGCTCCGTTACGGGAACGAGATATCACCCGGCAGATCGCCCGGGAATACTATAAAGAGTTTGATCAGCTCATTGAGAGCGATGTGATCATCGTCGGCGCGGGGCCGTCCGGCCTTATCTGCGCACGTGATCTCGCGACAATGGGATTTCGAACCCTTCTCATCGAGCAGAGCTTGGCACTCGGTGGTGGGTTCTGGTCCGGCGGCTATCTCATGAACAAAGCGACCATCTGCGAGCCCGCGAATGAGATCCTTGAAGAGGTCGGCATCCCGTGCAAACAAATCAAAGAGTGTGAGGGGATGTACATGGTTGATCCCCCTCACGCCACAGGGGCCCTGATCGCGGCCGCCTACAACGCCGGTGCCAAGATTATGAACCTGACCCGAGTACTGGACTTGATCCTCCGCAACGATGGTTTGCTGGAAGGGGTTGTCGTCAATAACACCACCGCCGAGATGGCTGGTCATGATCTGATCCACGTCGATCCAATCGCACTTGAGAGCAAAATCGTGGTGGATGCCACCGGCCACGATGCCGTCGTGGTTGAGCTTCTTCATAAACGGAATCTGTATAGTAAGGTGCCAGGAAACGGAGCCATGTGGGTGGCACGCTCTGAAGAAGAGATCATGGACCGGACGGGGGAGGTCTATCCGAATTGTTTCGTGATCGGATTGGCAGTCGCCGCCGTCTACGGCACACCGCGAATGGGCCCTGCCTTCGGATCAATGTTGTTGTCCGGTCGGTACGGAGCGGAATTGATTAAGAAGAAACTGAAACAGGAGTAACGTAACCCGTCATTCGTTAAGTCCCTGGGGACACGAGACCATTCTAAATAGGAATGACGAATGACCAAAGACGTGTAACACATATGGATGTTCAGGATTTCCTCCTTCAGGGCGAAGGGCGCGAAGAAGACAAACGCCAGGCGTGGAATCTGTTTCAACAGGCCTTTGAGCGACAGATGAAAGGGGAACTTGAAGAGGCAGTCAACCTCTACAAGCAATCGATCGCAACCCATCCAACTGCCGAGGGCTATACGTTCTTGGGCTGGACCTATAGCTTCATGGGACGACTTGATGACGCCATTGAGGAATGTCACAACGCCATCGCGCAAGACCCAGACTTCGGCAACCCCTATAATGACATCGGCGCCTACCTCATCGAAAAGGGTGAATTCGACGAGGCAATTACGTGGTTTCAGAAAGCAATGCAGGCGAAGCGGTACGAAAGCCCGGCCTATCCGCACCTCAATCTTGGTCGCGTGTATGAACGCAAGGGGAACTGGACCGAGGCCATCGAGTCGTATAAGAAAGCGCTCACGTTGGATCCTAACTACAAGCTTGCCAGGAAGGCCCTTGGCAGACTGGTGAGTTCACTGAACTGAAATGGTCTATCTGGTCGCTGTCTATGGCGTCAGGCCAGTCGTCGGTCTATCGGAAGGCTCCATGGAATTCAAAATCGAGGCGCACATATGAACACAACAGGGCACCAGACAGACAAGACAGACCGAACAGACAAGAAAGAGATTCTGGTCGCCATCACAGACCTGTTCTTCTACACTAAAGTTCGAGATGCGCTACGCCAACCGGACTACCAGCTCGAAAAAGCGCGTGTGCAACAGGACATTCTCGATAAAGCTGTTTCCGCCAGTCCGAGGGCGATCGTTCTTAATATGAATGACCTCACCCTCGATGCGTTTCAGGCCTTGGAAACCCTGAAGGCCGATCCACGGGTACAAGCCATTCCGACGTTGGCCTTTGCCAATCATGAAGAAGTGGAGACGTGGAACCGCGCCAAGGCGCTTGGTGTCACCAAGATCGTGTCTCGCAATGAATTTTCAGCTCGAACGAGGGAACTTGTCGAAGAAGTTATCAATGGCCATACCGTCGCGCTATAAGGCCAAAACGTCTTGATGCCCCCAATGACCTTCGACTTGAAGACGCTCAGACTTTCCACCTGAATTGAACATGAAACAATTGCGCCTTCATCTCCAACATCTCCAACTCGGGGCAACCTTTCAAGAGGTGACCGGCTGGGACACGCCGGCCCACTATGGTGATATCACTGCTGAACATCGCGCCGTCCGCCAAGCCGTAGGGATTGCCGATCTCTCCCATCGCGGTAAGCTCAGGGTGACGGGGGAGGATCGCGTGAAGTGGTTACAAAGCGTCATCAGCAACGACATACTTCCCCTTCAACCCGGACAAGGCCGCTACTCCAGCGTTCTCACCCACAAGGGCAAGATGCTCACCTACTTCCGCTTGTACATGCAGAAAGAGTCGGTCATGTTGGAAGATGTCGGCGAGATTGGAGAAACAACGTTTCAGGCTCTGCGCAAATTCCTGCTCTACGGGACCAAGGCTAAGCTGGAAAACTGTGCTGAGAGTTGGGGGTTAGTGTTGATCAGCGGACCGAAAGCCGCTTCTGTAGTGCAATCCGCCTTCGGAGTCGATGTCACGGATTTGAAGCCGGTCGATTTTGTAACGGCGCAGATCGGGGGGCATCAGGCTCTGGTTTTAGGCACCGAGGAAACCGGAGAAGTCGATATCGAGGTGCTACTACCGGCGGATGGCCTGCTTACGGCATGGACCGCAGCCACGGAGACCGGAGCCAAGTTCGGAATCAAGGCCATCGGGAACCAGGCGCGCGAAGCCTTGCGCATGGAGGCCGGCATCCCGAAGGCCGGATCTGATTTGAACGAAGAAATCGTCCCGCCCGAAGCCAATCTTGAGGGCAAAGCGTTCAGTCTGAACAAAGGCTGCTATCCGGGGCAAGAAGTCGTCGCCCGTATGGATACCTATGGCAACGTGCGTCGTAAGCTGGTTGGGTTGGTGCTCAATGACTCAGTGGTTCCAACTCACGGCGCCAAGCTCTATAGCGGTGATCGTGAGGTAGGCTGGATCAGCAGCGCGGTCCGGTCCCCTCAACTGAACAAGGTCATTGCCTTCGGCTTTCCTCTGCGCGATTTCAGTACACCTGGAAGGGAACTGACTGTGGAATTCAACAGTGGCAAGCACGCGGCCACCGTCCAACCTCTCCCCTTCTATACGAAGCACTAACGCGACACCCCTGAAGACAACATGTCCCTTGATGAGCGGGAAGAACGCGTTCAACTCACCCCCTACCAAGCGGCCGGGGAGCTAGCGGGTATCACCAAATTGGTCGACGAGTTTTATCTCAACATGGATACGCTGCCAGAGGCCGAAACGATCCGAAGCATGCACCCACCTGATCTCGCCGAATCACGTAAGAAGCTGACTTTTTTCCTGTGCGGCTGGCTAGGAGGCCCGAGGCTGTTTCATGAACACTATGGCCCAATCAGTATTCCTGGCGCTCATAAACGGTTCCCAATAGGGTACGAGGAACGAGATGCATGGCTCCTCTGTATGCAGCGAGCCATCGCTGTCCAGCCGTACAGCGACCAGTTCAAGGACTATCTTCTGGCTGCCCTCAGCATTCCTGCGGAACGAGTCAGACAGGTGAATGCGGGAGAGGTCTGATGCTTGGCGTCCACAGACTGATCCCTTCCCCCTCGCCCCCCCCCATCCCTCACACGCACATTAGAGATACATCGCTGAATCCTTCTGGATACAGAGCCTTTGATCAGGCCGTGACGGCATAGCGAAGATATCTCTTTTAAAATCAGCGCTATGAATATGAGTTCCCTGCCCTTCGGACAAGGCGTTCGTGTGGCACTTTCTTTGCTGATCTCCGGCAACATTCGTGGAACCTGGCTGGGAGAAAGTGCACGCCTACTATCGAGGGATAGGCGACAAGGGGCCAGCGCTGTAAGGTGGCCGATAGGTACTGAGGACATCAAAAGATGGGTTTCTCCTTCTACAACCACACAAAGCAAGATCTCTCCCTCTCACAGCAGGTGGAATTAGTTTCGATCGGATGTGAAGCGTGGATCGACGTGAGCCGATTTTTCGCCACAGAGAAATCCATACACCAAGCCAATGGAAATTTCAGATCTTCCGCTGTGTCCGGCTCATTAACGAAGTCATTCACTCTCCTCCGCAATAAACTTCGGCGAAGTTCTCCAGAAACTCTAGACTAACAGACCTCCGAGACCCTACAGTTCCACATCATCACTCCATCGAATCCGATTCTTGATTGACAATCATGGGTCATTCTGGCATCGATCGTCACACTCAATATTATACGTCCCTAATGGGTAGGGCATCGGTCTTGACCAATCATTGGATAGTGGCAACTACCGTTACCATCCTTGCTGATTGTGCAATGACTACGCTAACCGTCCTCTGGACACCCCAGTGGCGTCCAAATCAGAAAGACGTCCCCGGGGAACGGGAGGCTGCCGCCGAAACAGGATTGAAGAGGTTCCTGTACACTTCAGAATGCTTCGCCAGCTGCACTCATAAATGGTGGAACAGAAGCCGTGTTCCAGGTTGACAGAGATATTCTGCCCAGCGAGACTCGGACTGGAACGTTCCCAGTCCACTGGCAGAACGGCGGACCTGGCGTTATCAAAGGTGTGGCTTCGTTGTCACAGGACATGCTGGCTGCACGAACAATGGGCCTGCAGCCGAGCACGCTACAGAAGTGAGCTTACTGGGTGCTTGACAGACAGCACGAGCGAGTGTGATGACGGTACATGATGCAAGTCGGTATACTAAACCTCGTGGACGCATGGAATGGCAGCTTGGCTGCAAGACCGTAGAGCAGGACACCGAGGCCCCAATGAATGGAAACATGGTTTTCCTAACACGCTACTTGGCAGCATTCACACTCCTTTTCGTTCCGACAGTATCGTATGCGATGTCAGGCATGGATATGCCACACAGCGGGCAGGGGAAAGCGACGTCCTCCCTATCGCAGAATTTAGGCGAGCCGATCAATTCATCAGAAGCCGAGATCGAAATCACCTATAGCACTGACGGAAACACCGCCATCTTCGTTTCTGGCCGTAACGGCAGTGTTCCATCCCCAGGAGTGCCCTACAATTTCGACATCTGGATGGCGCATAAGGTGAATGGAGCGTGGCAAACCCCAATTCACTTGGGGCCAGACATTGATCCCATCGTGGGACCAAACATCAATACGTCCGCATGGGAACTGGAGCCAAGCCTCTCCGATGACGGAAATGTGATCTATTTCACCAGGTACGAACCAGGCAATCTCTCGACTGGCGACCTCTACGTAACCCAGAGGATCAACGGCGTTTGGCAACCGGCCAGAAATTGGAACGATGTCCCGGAACTTCCCCACCTTAATACGCCGACCGGCGAAGAGCATTGTCCAATTATTGCCTCGGACAGCCTCATCTACTTCAACTATCAGCAGCCGGGAATCACCCAAGACAGCGACGTCTGGAAAGTCGAAAAGAAAGATGGAGTCTGGCAGAAACCTGAGAGTCTCGGCCCCCGCATCAATTCCCCTTACCGTGACCATATGCACTGGACCGGCCTCTCGAAGGATGGGAAGAGCCTCATCATCACCAGTACCCGTCCGGACATGGGTTCGCGCGGGGGACATGACATGTGGATTTCCTACCAGAATCCGAAAGGCGAATGGCAAGAGCCTCTGAATCTTGGTAATACCATCAACACCGCCGGTGAAGATATGTGCTGGACCTTTACACCGGACGGTAAGACGTTCACGGGCGGTTCAGGGCCTCGAGATTCATATAATCACGATATCATGTGGGTCCACAAAGACGATGTTCCGCTGCTGAAGAATTTTGAGCCGATCGGACCACCACCGAATCTGCTCGCCACCGGCAAGAAGCAGTCCGGCGATACACAATGACGGTGCTGACAGGACCAGGGGATCTGGAGTACCTGTCGCAGCTACTGGTAGTGCTGGGCTTGCGTGAGAAAGAGATTGGTGTATAGGCCTTGCTGCGCCATCAATTCATCGTGCGTCCCTTGCTCCACGATTTGCCCCTGATCCACCACGAAGATGCGGTCCGCCATTTTGACCGTAGACAGCCGGTGGCTGATGAGGATCGCCGTGCGCCCCTGCGCTAGTTCATGAAACCGCTCGAACAATTCTGCTTCTGCCTTGGCATCCATGGCACTGGTGGGCTCATCGAGAATCAGAATTTGTGAGTCTCTCAGGATGGCCCTGGCAAGCGCCACTTTCTGCCACTCACCAATGCTCAATTCATGCCCACCATCGAACAGTTTGCCGAACAACGACTCATACCCGTTCGGCAAGCGTTCAATGGTCTCATGGATGCCAGCCTGTTTTGCCGCCTGGACAATAGCAAACGAGTCGGCGCCGGAGGTTCTCACGCCCAGGGCAATATTGTCTTTTGCTGATAGCTGAAACTTCACGAAGTCCTGAAAGATCCCGCTCACAGCACCGCGGACATCAGCAATGGGATAGTCCCGAAGATCGGTCTGGTCAATCATGATACGCCCATTGGACGGATCGTAAAGCCGACACAGGAGCTTCACCAGTGTCGTCTTCCCAGCGCCGTTCGCTCCAACGAAGGCAACATGCTCCCCCGGTTTGATCGAAAACGTGAAATCTCGGATCGCGACACGTTCCTCATGGGGGTATTGGAACGACACATGATCGAATACCACCCCTTGCGTGATCGGACGAGGGAACGACTTCGGATGCGCTGAGGTTGAGAGGCGTGACTTGATGTCTAAGAACTCATCCAATGTCGTCAAGAACAGGTTGCTCTCGTAGAGGTTCGAGACACTCTGTCCGAAACTCTCCAGAAATCCTGAGGCCCGCTGGACCGCCTGGAAACAGATGACCAAGTCGCCGACGGTGAATATCCCGTGGAATGTACGGACTGCTACAAAACCGCAGGTTCCAAATACACCGACCACGCCGATGATTTGCGTAGCAAGGGTCTTGAGCGCCCAGCGACGCTCCAAGCTGATTCGCTCCTGGCGCAGCACCGATCGAGTGTCCTGGAACCATTCTCGCAATCGCGGGCCAAGATCAAACAACCGAACTTCTTTAGCCGCGGTCACTTGCGTCAACAACGCGTTGACATACCAGGCTTTCCGCTCAAGCGATATTCGCGTCCGTTCCCACGCATAGAACATGTTGGATCGCTGAAGACGGACCAAAAAATAGGGAATTGTGGTCACGACCAGGACGGGAATGATCCCCCAATGCAGCCACCACAGGATTGCTCCCATCGAGAGCAAGGAAATGGTGTTCTGTCCCAATTGAAGCACATCATTGAGAATCGCCGTCGGTCGGTAGGGAGCTTCTCCCTGGGCATGATGTAACGTGTCTTGATATTGCGCATTCTCATAGTATTCGAGATCGACCTCCACCGACTTGGCCTGAAGGACTGCGTACATGTGATCCGTGACGACCTGGGCCTGTATTTTGGAAATCAGGCCAGCCACCACGCTCAGCATGACACTGACCGCGGCAACACCCGCGAGCCCAGCCAGAATAGTGATGACTCTGGTCAACGAAGAGTCATCCGATGGCGTCTTCAGCCCTTCGGTCACGGCATCAATCAACAGCTTCGTCAGATAAAGCACGAGCAGCGGCAGGAGCCCCTGGAGAACGCGCACCACGATGTTGCCGAGAGTCAGACGGGGACTGCTCTGCCACACGAACAAAAGGGCTCGGCGAACCGTGAGGACGAACGGCCCTAGCCGCTTCGTCATGTTATTCATGAGCAGCTCAAGCACCACGCCCCCCTTGTCAAGGCTCCATCACTTGGAAACTTTGAGACCGGATCACAGAGTCCTGACCCACCAGTTGTGTGAGATCGTGTGGATAGGAAAAGGTGACTGTAAAGTATTGCCAGTGCGTTCCCGGCTCATGAAAGGTCTCCGAGTCGAGGGTGACCCAGGCATGGCCATCGAGACCGGCCGCCTCTCTTCTGACTCCACAATGAAACCGCACCGGATAGCCCCGTTGCCGAGCGAATCGATAGAGCGCCACTGCCCGAGGGAAGCAGTTGCCTCTCTTATTGTACGGAAACAGCCGGAGCCACCGATCGACATAGTACGTCAGGACTATCATCCCCGCATCATCCGGTTCAGCGCGAGTTGAGAGTGGGCCGACTTGATCGAGCACATTCGGCAAGGTCTGGAATCGCAACGCAATACGAATCCGCAACAGCACAACGCCAACCCGGAGGATGGTCCAGTACTTGCCCATAAGCGAGAATCCTATCGGACCCATGAAGCCCGCCTCAAGTCGATTTCATCCATGTGGCACCAGCCGTGACGTCGCAGACTGTGCTAGCCTGCGAACATTAACTCGTGAGACGCCTAGCCCATGAACGCAAACCAACGATTAATCGCTCCACGAAGTCTAGGCGACAGAAGACGCTTCACCTCTCGGTGAAGTGGGACAATGATGCGAGCGAGGCACGAAAGAGGGAGACGCCCGCGACACCACGAAGGAGGGCTCACAGCCATTGGACTATGAGCGCGACACAGCAATAAACCCAACCGCCAGCGCTCCCACCATGAATCTTTCACAGAAAAATAAAGCGCTCCCGCCTGTTCCTCGGTAATCCCCTCATGCGCGTCTGACAGCAAGCCGGCCGGCATCCGGCGAGCAAGTGCCATGACCTCTCCGTCGGCTTCGAGCCGTTCAAGCACGGCTGCCGGTAGAGGCGCATCCAGCAGGAGATGCGCGACCGCCAAGCCCAGATAGAGCATGCGCCGGCAGCGCCAGTTCGCGGCATGCACAAAAATCTGATTCCAGTCTAACTCTGGATAAGCGCGGACAAGTTCCGCTACGTCACAGACCCATTTGAGGTGTTCCCACGCGTGTTTCGATCCATGGACACACAGGACAATCAGCAGATCTTCCGGAGCCAATCCTGGAACCGTCTGGTTCTCGAACGCGACCGCGACCCGCCGCGCCCAGAGCTCGGGGCGATCGAGGCGAAAGGCAAAGTGTTGATGCGCCATCACCCACTGGAGGTCAACGCGATAGAGCGTACGCCTCTTTACAAACACCTGGTACGGACCGTCATCATGATGCGAGTTGCCCTGCTCGGCGACCACACTTCTTCGCTCATAGCCCAGCGTCGATAAGACAGCCCGCGCCTCCTCCAGGGAGCCTTCGGGAACAAGCAGATCGAGGTCGGTAAAATCTCGAAGCGCCAGGTCGCGATAGGCCAACACGGCGAGAGTGGCACCTTTGATCGGTATGACCGGCACTCCTCGCACGGTAAACGCTTCGCATAAGACCACGAGCTCCTTGGCAAGCGCCCGGTTGAGCAAGGCCCCGGCCTGGGATTTTTGACGCAACCGAGTCAACACTTCGGCAGGCACGAGATCGGACGACACTGCGGACAGATTTTTATACAACAGCGGAACCACCCCATGGTACTCAGCCAATTCGAGGACCATCGACCAATCAAGTGATTCCTGCACTCTCTCCCGAATACATGCGGTGAGATTGTCGGTCAATACCGTGCGGGCGCACCAGACGAGCAGTTCCGCTTCCGGGGCCAGAGGAAATTGTCGAATCATAGGCCGCGCCGTCATGAGTGCATCTGCTCCAGAAGCGGCGTGATCAGTTTTGGTAGATCAAGGATATCACGGCCAAAGTGCAAGCGATAGCAATCAACCTGCTGGACGAGTTTCGCCAAGACCTGAAATTCTCGCCTGGCCACTTCAGCGTCGTAGACCAACAAAGCCTGAGGAAGGAGAAGCTCCATGGCGCGGCTCTTGGGAAGGAGCTCTAGATGGCTCCGAGGGGCGTCGACGACCTGCGGAAACAGCACCAGCGATGGTCGGCAACACTGTCCGATCGAAGTGGGATAGATTTCCTCCGCACAAAACGCCCGTTTGGGAAACCTCGGGTGGAGGAGATGATCGGGCGCATCGCGGAGTTCGGGGAAAAAGGCGATCGTGTTTTCCGTGACGTTGATCTTGATCGGGAAGGGGAGCAGCTCGACATGGTCTCCGGCATCGCGGAACAATGGATGATCATCCGACAGATACCGATAGCCTGACCGGAGCAGGGAAATAAACGACGTCGTCTTCCCGCGCCCGCTATTCCCCGGTATGAGGATCCCACGACTATTCTTCTCCAACGCCGTAGCATGGATCGTATAGAGCCCTCGCCTCCGTAAGAGTTCGATCAAGGCCAGATGGAACAAATATTCGATCAAGCTGTCGGGCATGTGCTGGGGCTGGATCAGGTACCCCTCCGCACTGCCGCGCTCGCTATCAATCACGAACAGGCCTGCGTCATGAAAGTCGACGATCAGCCGTCCACGGTCCTGACTCACGGTATAGGGCAATGCGTCCTCCGGTCGTCCCCCTGGCGGAACACCCGTTCCGGAACACAGGGGCCGGGCTGCCGAAGACAGGATCGCGGGAATCGCCGCTCGGTCCTGGACGGCCTGGAAAGACAGGGTGAGGGGAACGGCCTCCTCAACCGAGTTGCACCGAAAATGCCGTAGTAATTCCTCTACCGGCGCAGCCAGCGAGGAAGACGATGTGGTATACCGGACCGATGTGCCGTAGATGGAAAAGAGGTATTCGGTCTTAGGCGGATCTGCAACAGGCCTCGTCACGGTGCACCTCAAGTCGCTGGTTATCATGCACTCCTCACGTGAGTAAGAAGAAGGCTGGCCGATTTTCACAAACCAACCAGCCCTCCCCTAACGGTTAACGAGTGATGTCCTGGAATTTTGATTTTCCCGGCACACCATCAAAACCGCCGTTACCGAAACCGTTATTGCCCTGCGGTCCGCGGCCATAACCAGAACGGCGGGCCGTGATATCGCGCAGCAACTCGTGCTTCGCGACCGCTGGCTGTACATATAACTCTTTCTTCATGTGTCCTCACCTCCTTTCTTGTTGAAGTAGCCCTTCCTGGATCAGCTGGTTACCCAAGCTGATGAGATCCTCAAGGGCCCGCTCAGGAGCGACATCAAATCGGTCGCACAACACCGCCTGGATGTCGCTGATTGTGTGATGGCCGGTACAATGTTCCCAGATGACACTACCGACTCGGTTGAGCGTGTAGTACCGGCCAGTGCTTAAATCCAACAATACGGTCTCACCATCCATATGTGTGCCTTGTACATCGGGGCTGGAAAGTAGGCGCGTCCGATGAAGCATCGCAGGATCAATGACGGGAACTGACGCCGTATCCGGTGAGTGTGACTGGTGGGATCTTGACATGGGCTTTTCCTCCATGACCAACGGCTCGAGCCACTCGATACCTGCGTATTCGTAAGCGTCGTAACGTGTATCATGATTGGACAGTATTGATAATCCCCACCTTTAGAAGGGCTATCAGGCCAGCATATCTTCCTACCGTGTCTTTCCTCTTATGGGCACGCATGGTGCCATTATGCCATTGAAAACATGACCGCAATTGTTAACGATATAGGAAAGACGCGACTGCTAGGTTCAAGCATCAATGCAACACCATCTGAGGGTAGAGGGAAGTTGGAGGGTAATCGTAATGAACAGATAGGGCGTCTGGACTTGTCTGCGGCCCAGAAGGCTGACCTGTGGCAGCAATGGAAACAGAGCACTCGCCTGCGCTGACGATGAAACTCCTTTTAGTGCTGACCGTATCGACTTACTGACAGCCTATGCGAAGAGCTATGCTGAGTTCTCTCCCGGAGCGGTGGTGTTCGAATTCAAGAAGTTCGATGGCACGACTGCAACAGTGACCGCCTAAACAATCTCTTGGCTGCTCGCGGCGGGCATCGGCATATTGCAGATGCCCGTCGCGCTGTACAGTCTACCGCTCTGGATTTCGCGCCGTCGTCACCGCTGAAGCAAATTTCAAAAGACTGGCTCGTTCGTTGTCGTCCAGCGCTAATAACAGATGGGTTTCGTCTCCGTGCATGAGGCGGAGACTTAAAAACGGTTCCTCTCGACGTTTTTCTTTGTTGTCCCACATCGCATCGATCAACTGCACCTTATCCAGCTGCCCGACCGACACGACGTCATATCGGAAATAAGAATCACCGATCACGATGTCGAACACAACATTGCCGGCTGTGAGCAACACCAGATTGAACCGGCCCTGATCCTCGTATCCCTCCGGCAAGAACTTATTGACGTGGCAGAGCGCTATCTTTCGATCGCCCAATGCCTTACGGAATTTCTCCCTCAGTGCGTCATAGTCGATCTGCAAGGCTTTCTCATCCGGTCCAGTTGCAGCGACGGCTGCCGTTTCCGCTTTCGAGAAAACATCATCAGCGGACATCAATCCTGACATAGCCACTTCCTCTCGTTATCGTTGGGATGAACATGGTGAATGCATATAGGCGATGTACGGTAACCGGCTCTCCATCGAGATTGCAAGAGGACTGAGCCCAAGACTTATTGCTCATGGGCGGAAATATGGTGGGAGAATCGCGTGTCGCCGGCCTCATCAATCACGGTCACATCGAACGAGTATCTTGAGGCACGAACCAGCCCAAAGTTTTGGTATCCCGACTCATTGACCAATCGAGTAGGATGAAGTCCTTCACTGGCCTCAGTCAACCTTCCAGGACGGGCCGAGAGAGGACCTGCCATGTACTCATGAAAATCTATATTACCATCCTGATCTGGATCATAGGCGTTGGCCTGCACCCAGTGCACATCCCCTCCAAGAAACACCACGTTCTTGAGCTTCCGTCCGAGAATGGCATCGACAATCACCTGTCGTTCACGCTCAAACCCAACGCCGCTTTGGTCGCTCCCCCACCCATCGTTGCCCACGCCGCCCTTTACAATGGACAATGGCACCGAGGTCGCAATAACTTTCCACGTCGCGGTGGACGTGCGAAGTCCATCAAGCAACCACTCCAATTGCGTTGATCCCAGCATCGTCTTGTCAGGGCCGTCCTGTTCCTCATTTCGACTTCGATACTGCCTGGTATCCAGGATAAAGAGCTCGAGGTCAGCGCCGTAGCGGACACTCCGATACAGTCGATTGGGCTCCTCCTCTGGAGAGGCAATCGGCCAGTACTCGCGGAATGCCTGCCGCCCAGCCGGCATGTGCGGATCAAATGGTCCTGAGAAATTGTCACGGACTTCATGATCATCCCAGATCGCATACACCGGCACCGTCCCCAAAAACCGCTGGAGCGATTCCGCGCCCCGTTGATATCGATGACGCAGGCGGTAGGTCTCCAGCGTTGTGGCCTTGAAATCGGCTCCCGGCTCGTTCGGCGGCGAAGGGCAGAGGTTGTCCGCATAAACCGGGATTTTCCATTAGAGTGTGTTTACGGCGAATACACGGGCGTAAAACGCG